>NZ_JALDXU010000130.1:0-6957 GCF_032154715.1 Citricoccus sp.
CCGAGCCGGCGGCCGGGTCCGTGCCGGACCACAGTTCCCGGGGCCGGCCGCGCCCGCCGTTCTGGGACAGGACCAGCCAGACGAAGAAGCCGATGATGCCCAGGCCGATCACGCTGCCGAAACTCCAGAAACCGTCACTCCGGCCGAGGAAGCCGGGCCAGTTGAAGAGGTTGCCGATGCCGAGCACGGTGAAGACGAGCGCGCCCGTCATGCCGGCGGTCCACCGTCCCTGGCCCGCCTCCCGGGAGTGGACGCGGCCGTCCGGCTCCGGCAGGAACATCCAGGCCAGGCCGTAGAACAGCACGGTCAGTCCGGAGGTGAGCAGGGTCAGGACCACGAACAGGGCGCGGCCCAGGGTGCGGTCCATGCCGATACGGTCGGCCAGGCCGGCGACGACGCCACCCATCCAGCGGTGGGGGGAGCGCACGGTGTGCAGCGAGTCGATCCAGGTGTAGAAGCCGCTGGTGCTGCCGGGGGCGGGGTTCTCGTTCATGACTCCATCGTCCCGGCTGCGGGTCCCGGGCGGTATCCGGGGAGCCCCTGATCGGACCCGGAGAACCCCCGGATCTGAGTCCGTAGCGCCACCCGGATGCCGCCGACTGAGGCAGGATGGAGCCATGACCACTGTCCTCACCCGCCCCCGGGAGCACCGGGCCATCGCCGGCGTCTGCGCGGGCCTGGCCCGCTATCTCGGCCTGCCCGTGGCGTGGGTGCGGGTCGGCGTCGTGGCCCTGGCGCTGCTCAGCGGGGTCGGCGTGGTGTTCTACGCCTGGTTGTGGATCTTCGTCCCGGATGAGCAGGAGGCCGTCGTCGGGGCCGCCGAACCCGTGCGCGGGGCCGCTGAGCAGACTCGGCCGTGGGCCATCGGAGACCGGCTCGGGGACCGGCTGAGTGAGCGGATCGGCGGCCGGCTCGGCAGTTCGGCCGGGCGCGGCTGGCAGGTCATCGTCGGCATCGTGCTCCTCGTGCTGGCCGCGGCCCTCACCCTGCAGATGACCGGGATTCGGCTGAACTGGGGTCTGATCGGGCCGGCCGCCGTCGTGCTCCTCGGGGTGGCGCTGGCCTGGCTGCAGCTTGACTCCCTCCGGGGCGATGCCACGGACCGGGCCGGACGGACCCACCGCATCACCTCCCTCGTGCTCGGCCTGCTGCTGGTCATGGCCGGCATCCTGGCGCTCGCCGCCGGCGTCGTCGGTGCCCAGGACATGTGGCTGGGGCTCGTCGTCGCCATCGTCATCCTGGCCGGCGTCGTGCTCGTGGCCGCCCCGTGGGTGATCAAGCTGTGGCGGGACGCCGCCGCGAAGTCGTCCGCGCTCGCCGTCCAGACCGAACGCGCGGAGATCGCCGCGCATCTGCACGACTCCGTGCTCCAGACCCTGGCCCTGATCCAGAAGAACGCGGACGACTCCGCCATGGTCGCCCGGCTGGCGCGTGCCCAGGAGCGTGACCTGCGCCAGTACCTCTACGCCGACCCGACCCGCCCCGACGGGAACCTGACGGACCGGCTGCAGGACCTGGCGGCCGCCATCGAGGACAACCATGGCCAGCCGATCGAGGTCGTCACGGTCGGCGTGGCCACCGGGCCCTGGCTCGACCCGCTGCTGCAGGCCTCCCGTGAGGCCATGCTCAACGCGGTGCGCCACGCGGGACCGGCGCGCGTCTACGCCGAGGCCGGCCCGGCCGCCGTTGAGATCTTCGTCAAGGACCGGGGCGACGGCTTCGACCTGGACGCCATCCCGCAGGACCGGCTCGGCATCCGCGAATCCATGGTCGGCCGCATGGAGCGCGCCGGCGGGACGGCCACCATCTCCACCGGCACGGGCGGCACGGAGGTCCGGCTGCACCTGCCGGTGCCCGAGCACGCCACAGGCCGTGGCACAGCAGAGGCCACAGAAGGGGCAACACCATGACCACACGCGTTGTCATCGTCGACGACCACGCCATCTTCCGCACCGGCCTGAAAGCCGATCTGGATCCGGCGGACATCGCGGTGGTGGGGGAGGCCGGGGACGTCGACGCGGCCATCCGGATCATCCACGAACTCGAACCGGAGGTGGTGTTGCTGGACGTGCACCTGCCCGGGGGCAAGGGCGGCGGCGGGGCCGAGGTCGCGGCGTCCTGCCAGGATCTGGCCCCCGAGGTCAGATTCCTGGCGATCTCCGTGTCCGACGCCGCCGAGGACGTGGTCTCCGTCATCCGCGCCGGCGCCCGCGGCTACGTCACCAAGACCATCTCCGGGGCCGAGGTCTCCGAGGCCGTGCAGCGGGTGGCCGGCGGCGACGCCGTGTTCTCGCCGCGGCTGGCCGGCTTCGTCCTGGACGCCTTCGGCACCGCGGACGTGGCCGTGCGGGACGAGGAACTCGACCTGCTCTCGGCCCGCGAACTCGAGGTCATGCGACTGATCGCCCGCGGCTACACCTACCGCGAGGCCGCGAAAGACCTGTTCATCTCCGTGCGCACCATCGAGACCCATGTGTCCAACGTGCTGCGCAAGCTCCAGCTCTCCAACCGCCACGAACTCACCCGCTGGGCGGGGGAGCGGGGGCTGCTCTAGATTCAGCTCTTGATCTGGAACTCGGCATCCGCCAGCGCCGCCACATCCGCCGCGTGGTGCGTGACGAGCACCGTGGTGAGATCCGCCAGGACCTCGGCGAGCAGCTCGCGGATCTGCGGGACCACCTGGGCGTCCAGGGCGGACAGCGGCTCGTCCAGCAGCACCAGGTCCGGCCCCGAGGCCAGCACCCGGGCGATCGCCGTGCGTTGGGCCTGGCCGCCGGACATCTCCCCGGGCCGTCGTGAGGCCAGCTGCCCCACCCCCACCCGCTCGAGCCAGTCCCGGGCCGCGTCCCGCCGGTCCTTCCGGCCCACGACGCCGGCCCGGGCCAGCCCGAAGGCGACGTTCGCCTCGGCCGGGAGGTGGGGGAAGAGCAGGGGGTCCTGCGTCAGGTAGCCGACATTCCGGCGTCGTGCCGGGGTCCAGGTGTGCTCGTCGAAAAGAGTCCTGTCCCCGAGCCGGGCGTGCCCGGCCTCCGGCCGCAGCCAGCCGGCGAGGGCGGACAGCACTGTGGACTTGCCGGAACCATTGGGCCCGGTCAGGGCCAGGGTCTGTCCCTCATCCACGGTGACGGCGAGGTTCACCCCTCGTTCGGGGACGACCACGCGGCAGTCCAGGCCGGTCATGCCCGTGCGCCCGTCCGCCGGCTGTCCCGGCGCCCATCCCGGCGCCCATAGGCCACGGTGATGACCACGAGGGCCACCACCACGAGGACGAGGGAGAGGGCGACGGCGGCCTCCGGATCGGTCTCGCGCTCGAGGTAGACCTGCAGCGGTAGAGTGCGCGTGGTGCCCTGCAGGGAACCGGCGAAGGTGATCGTCGCCCCGAACTCTCCCAGGGCGCGGGCGAAGGTCAGCACCAGCCCGGCGACGAGCCCGGGCACCAGGAGCGGCAGCGTCACGGTCAGGAACGTGCGCAGCGGGGAGGCCCCCAGGGACAGCGCGGTGCGTTCATGGGCCTCACCGCGGGTCAGCAGGGCACTCTCCAGGGCCACCACCAGGAACGGCAGGGAGACGAAGACCTGCGCCAGGACCACGGCCGCTGATGTGAAGGCGACCTCGATCCCGAGCAGCTGCAGGTGCTCGCCGATCAGCCCCCGCCGCCCGAACGCCTCCGTCAGCGCGATCCCCCCGACCACGGGCGGGACCACCAGCGGCAGCAGCACCAGTGACCGGGCCAGGCTGCGGCCCGGGAAGTCCAGGCGGGTGAGCACGAGCGCCAGCGGAGTGCCGATCATCAGGCAGATCGCGGTGGCCGTCAACGCGGTCCGCAGGGAGAGTCCGAGGGCATCCAGCGCGGAGGGTGAGGTGAGCAGTCCAGGCAGCCGGGTGAGGTCCACGCCGGCCATCAGGGCGACGAACGGCACCAAGAGCGCGGCGCCGCCCAGGATCCCGACGACGGCCAGTCCGGCCGGCGGGCGGACGCGCACCTCCCGGCCCTGAACCTTGAGGGCCGAGCGTTTACGGCGGGCCGTCACGGAGCGCCGAACCCATCGGCCTCGAGGACCGACTGGCCCTCCTCGGAGAGCACGTACTCGACGAAGCGCTGGGCCAGCTCGGGATGCTCCGGGCCGTTCTCCGCGGCGGCGTCCAGCACGGTGATGGGGTAGGTGTTCACGGCGGAGTCGGCGTTCTCGAGTCCGATGGCCGTCACGGATTCGCGGGCACCGGCACTCAGGGCGTCCGTGACGTAGACCAGGCCGGCGTCGGCCTCGCCGGAGGTGACTTTGCCGAGCACGTCGGTGACGCTGGACTCCTCGCTGACGGGCGTCAGTTCCACGCCGGCATCCTCTGCCAGGGTGAGGGCGGCGTGACCGCACGGGACCTGGGGGGCGCAGACCACGAGCTTCACGCCCTCGGCCGCCGCGTCCTCGAGGGAGGTGATATCGGGGGCGTGGTGGGCGGGGGTGTCGCCTGGGTGCTCGGCGGGGGTGACGAGCGTGAGGAAGTTGGTGGCGAACGCTTCTGGCTCCCCGGCGTTCTCCCCGGCTGCTACCACGGTGTCCATGTTCGGTTCGTCGGCTGAGGCGAAGACGTCGGCGGGGGCACCGGCCAGGATCTGCTCCGCGAGGGAGGACGAGCCGGCGAAGCTGTAGGCGACCTCGACCCCCGGGTTCTCCTGCTCGAAGCCCTCCGCCAGCTCCTCGAAGGAGTCGCCCAGGGACGCTGCAGCGAAAACGGTGAGGGTGGTGCTGGCGGCGGCCCCGCCACTCGACGGAGCGGTGCCGCTCGAGGGGACACTGCAGCCGGCCAAGACCACGCCGGATCCCAGGATGAGGCCGAGTGCTGCTCCGATTCCTGCCCGGTGGCGTCCGGGACGGCCCCCCATCAACCGTCGCCCCGTTCAGTGCGTTCAGGACGTTCAGGACGTTCGGTGCGTTCCACGATGACGGTCGTCGCCTTCACCACTGCTGTGGCGGGCATCCCGGGCTCGAGACCGAGGTCCCGGGCCGCCTCCGTACTCATGAGGGAGACCACCCGGAAGGGGCCGCACTGCACCTCCACCTGGGCCATGACGGTGTCCATGACCACGTCCGTCACGAGCCCGTGGAAGCGGTTGCGCGCCGAGGAGGGGACGCCGTCCGCACCGGGGCCTTGGTGGGAGCTGTTGCCGTACTTGACCAGCTGGGCCACCTCGACGCCGTCCACGGCCGCGCGACCGGAGCCGTCCGTGTGGGCGCTGAGCCGGCCAGAGGTGACCCAGCGGCGGACGGAGTCGTCGCTCACGCCGAGAAAGCGGGCGGCCTCAGAGATTCGCAGAAGCGTCATGAAGTCACCCTAATCGACGCAACTGCGGATCAATACCTCCATCTGATCCTCATCTGCACTGACACCCGTACCCGCACCCGCACCCGCACTGGAACTCGCACCTGCGTCTGCCGCGTCCTGTCCTGTGCACTGTGCTGGGTGTTGGGCGCTGGTCAGCGGGCGAGGAGCTGCTGGATCCGGCCGATGCCCTCGGCGAGGTCGTCGTCGCCCAGGGCGTAGGACAGGCGCAGGAAGCCGGAGGGGCCGAAGGCCTCGCCGGGGACGACGGCGACCTCGGCCTCGTCGAGGATGTAGCCGGCCAGCTCGGCGGAGGTCTGGTGCTTCTCGCCCAGCGCGCCGCGGACGTCCACGTAGGCGTAGAAGGCCCCGGCCGGCGTCGGGCAGGAGAATCCGGGCACCGCGTTGAGCCCCTCGACGATGGCCTTGCGGCGGCGGTTGAAGGCCGCCTTCATCTCCTCGACGGCGTCCAGCGGCCCGGCGACGGCGGCGAGGGCCGCGCGCTGGGAGACGTTCGCGACGTTGGAGGTGGCGTGCGACTGCAGGTTGGTGGCCGCCTTGATGATGTCCACCGGGCCGGCCATCCACCCCACGCGCCAGCCGGTCATGGCGTAGGTCTTGGCCACGCCGTTGAGGATGATGACCTGCTCGGCCATCTCCGGCACGGCGGCGGCGATCGAGGTGAAGGGGACGCCGTCATAGGTGAGGTGTTCGTAGATCTCGTCGGTGACCACCCAGAGGCCACGGGACACGGCCCACTGGCCGATCGCGGCGGTCTCCTCCGGGTCGTACACGGCGCCGGTGGGGTTGGAGGGCGAGTTGAACAAGAACACCTTGGTCCGTTCGGTGACCGCGACCTCGAGCTGGTCCACGGTGACCTTGTAGCCGGTCTCCGGGCCGGCGAACACCTCGACCGGCACGCCGCCGGCCAGGCGGATGGACTCGGGGTACGTGGTCCAGAACGGGGTGGGGACGATGACCTCGTCGCCCGGATCCAGCAGGGTCGCGAAGGTGTTGTAGACGGCCTGCTTGCCGCCGTTAGTCACCAGGACCTGCTGGGGTTCGATCTCGAAGCCGGAATCCCGCAGCGTCTTCTCCGCGATGGCCTGCTTCAGCTCGGGCAGACCACCGGCGGGCGAGTAGCGGTGGTTCCGGGGGTCCTGGGCGGCGTTGACGGCCGCCTCGACGATGTACCCCGGGGTGGGGAAGTCCGGCTCTCCGGCGCCGAAGCCGATCACCGGTCGCCCGGCGGCCTTGAGGGCTTTGGCCTTGGCGTCGACGGCGAGGGTGGCAGATTCGGCGATCGAGCCGATGCGCTCGGAGACGCGGCTGCGGGGCGGGGTGGGCTGCGAGGTGGACAGCGAGCTAGACATGGGGTCCTTCCGGCGGGCGGTTTCCGGGGGTCGTCGCGATCCAGCCTAGTGGTACCCGGCACGCTCGTGCCGGTGTGTGCGCCCCGGAGAAGCTGCCGGTTCGACTCACTGCCCCCGATGGCGTAAAGTTGATCCCCGGTGTTGAAAAGCACCAGGCTGGGCCGTGCCGTGGGAAACCACATCCGGCCCCTAGGGTAGTGGCGCAATTGGTAGCGCAGCGGTCTCCAAAACCGCAGGTTGCAGGTTCGAGTCCTGTCTACCCTGC
>NZ_JALDXU010000131.1:0-6887 GCF_032154715.1 Citricoccus sp.
CCTCCACGCAGCGGCGGGTCAGGACAGCGATTGGACCCGGACGAGGACCTCGCGGCCGGTGCCGGCGTCCTGGAGCGCGGCCTGCACGGCGCCCTGCACCTCGGCGACGATCTGCCACACCGGCCGCAGGACGGTCAGCGCGATCTCCACCACGACCTGGCCGGTGACGGGGTCGATGACCATTCCAAAGCGCACGTGGTCGGTGTGCTGGCGCCGCAGGCGGGCATCCAGTGAGCGCAGGGTGGTCGCGATGCCCGCCTCGATCCCGCGGACGCCGGGAACGGCCTCCACCACGCTGATGAGATCGGCGGCAGTGACCGCTCCCGTGGGGCCTGAGACGGCGGGCAGTTGTGGTTCAGAGCTCATGGAGATCCTCGATGTGGATGTCGACGGGGATGGCGGCGAGGCCGAGGTGGTCGTGACAGGCCGCCGCCGCGGCTGTCCGCACAGACTCGGCCAATTGCCGTAGGTCGGGGCAGCCCAGGGGAACGGAGATCCGAACCCTGATGCGTGTCGGCAGCCCCCGGGTCAGCACGGCACCCGGCGCGTCCGCGTACTCGACGGTGGTGCGCAGGGCGATGACACCGGGGACGGAGTCCACGGCGCGGCGCACCAGGGTGCGCATCGAGAGTTCGGACAGCGTGTACGCGCCGGCCGGGGTGGGCGGCATCTGGACGTGGGCGCCACGGCGGACGTCCGCTCGGACCGCCTCCTTGAGGGAGGACAGCACGGCGGCGGACAGCTGCACGGAGCTGTCACCAGCCTCCTCCAGCTCACGCCACTCGTGGTTGACCGAGCGGATCAGGTCGAGGTACCGCTGGGTGTCCGCGTCATCCTGCACGGCAGGAACTGGCGTTCTGGATGGTTCCGGCATCTCGGGTGGGTTTGCGTGATGGGGATAGTCCACGTGACTCACCTCCATTCTTTCATGCGGTCGATGATGTGGGCCCGGGCCCGGGCGATCCGTCCCCGCACCGTGGGCTCGGTTGCCCCGATCACTGTTGAGATCTCGCTGTAGCTCATGCCATCGATCTCCCGCAAGACCCAGCAGGTCCGCAGGGTCGTCTCGAGTGACTGCAGGACCAGTGCCAATGCCTCCATCTGGGCGTTGACCAACGCTGAACGCTCCGGGCCCTGCCCGGTGCCCGCGGAGGAGCCGGCGAACGGTCGGTCAGATGCCGCCGTGTCCAGGTCCTCCGTCTCCGCGCTGTCCGTCGCCCGGCGGGCCTGCCGGCGCACCACGTCCGTGGCCGCCCGCGTGGTGATCTGTGAGACCCAGGAACCGAAGGCGTTCGGTTCCTCCAGCAGGTGCAGACGGCGCCAGGCCAGCATCAGGGCCTCCTGCACCACGTCCTCCGCATCCATGCGGTCATGCAGCACCATGTAGGCGATGCGGAACAGCCGGCCCTGGTGGTGGTCCACCAGGGCCTCGAAGGCGTCCACGTCCCCGTCCTGCGCTCGCAGCACGAGGACGCGCTGGTCACCGCGGCCCGGGGACGTCATGGGAGTGCCGCAGGGCCGGCGAGCCTGCGGGGCCATCGGCGGGAGCGGGAATCTGTGCGGTCTGCGGTGCTTTGCCAGAACGCAGCCGGACCAGCAGGTCCACGCGCGTGGGTGGGACGCCGAGCACCGTGGACACGTTCTCGGCCAGGTTCCGGCGGACGAGTCCGGCGACCCATCCGGTCTCGGAGTCCTCAGCAACGGTGACGGTCGCCTGAATCCACGGCGCCCCGGCGCTGCCGCCGAGACGGGCGGACCCCTGGACCACCCCGGGCAGGTCCTCCACTGCCTCGACCAGCGCACGCTCCAGGACCTCCGGAGCGAGGGACCCCAGGAGGCGGTCATCCTGATCCGTGATGCGCAGGATACTGCGACTGGGGCTCGACGGGATCTGGCGGACCAGCAGGATGATCCCCGCCACGGTCACCAGCACCGAGAGCGCCAGCACCGCGGGCAGCAGCCAGCCCTGGTGTGCGGAGGTGATCCCCGCAGGAGTCGCCTCCGCTGGCGCTGACCATCGGCTGACCGGTGGCCAGGCACTCTGTACCGCGGGCGAGGCGAAGGCCACCCAGAGGGCGGCAAGGATCATCAGCAGGCCGCCGACCACGAGCGCGGCGCGATTGCCGGCTCCGGAAATGGTACGCATGTCTCTTCCTCTCAACTCAGCTCGACGGGTCAGTCGGTCCGCACGAGGCGAATCTTGGGGCGCAGGTCCCGAACCGGGCTCAACTCCGCGACGGCCTCGTCCACGGCCGCCCGCGCTCGTCGCAGCACGGTCTCGGTATCCTCGATGGGCGTGCGCACGAGCACGTCCAGTCGGTTGCGGTGCAGGGAGACCCGTGCCGCCTGCACACCGTCGACATGCTCGACACTGCGCTGCACCCGGCGGGACAGGTCGCGCCGCGAGACGGCGGTCTGTCCCGGGGTGGTGTCCCCGAGGATCGCCCGACGCGCTGGATCACCCGGCACGATGGCGCTGACTAGCAGGATGAGGCCCACCAGGCCGACGCCTGCCGCCACCATCTGCAGGGGGACGGCGTCGAAGCGGGTCGTCCCGATCGAGTCCATCGCACCGGCGGTTCCCGCCGGCCAGGCTCCGTCGAGCAGGTAGGCACCCAGCAGCCAGATCCCCGCTCCGCCGACGACGACGGCCAGTACGGCCAGCAGAATCAGCGGTACGGAGCGCGGTGGGCGGCGGGTGAGACGGTTGGAAACCACACTCATAGCAACTCCCGCCTCGTGATGCCTGCCGTGTGCAGCCACGACACATCGATCTCCATCCGCCCGACCGCGAGGCCGGTCAGCGACTCCACCTGGGAGCCGACATGCTCGCGCAGACCAGCCAGAGCGGGCCCCAGAGGAGCGGGGAAGGCGAGGCCGACGTCCAGCCGGAGCACCACCGTGACCCCGTAGATCTCGGCCTCGGCCGAGGGGCGTCCCTCGAACTCGCGCCGGGCCCCGATGCCGAGCACGCCACCGGCGGCCGAACCGACGCCGGGCATCTCGAACGCGGCCTGCTCGGCGATGCGGGCGACCACCTTGGCGGGGACCGAGGTGGATCCTCGGGTGGCAGCCGGCGCCGCCGTGGCGGCAGCGGCCCCCGGCTCGGCCCGCTCATCCGTGGCGGCCATGGTCACTTCCTCCACCGGTCGGTCAGGCCGCGGACCTCGATCCGCCCTTCAAGGGTGAGGCCGACGGCATAGCCGATGGCGCCGAACACCAGGACCAGGAAGAACTGACTGAACGTTCCGAACGCGAGAACCGCGCCGAGTGCCAGGCCGACCAGCAGGGCGATGTGGGATGTCTTCATGAGGACTCCTCGATGAGGAGCCGGAGCGAGGGGAAAGCAGCACCCGCCCCGGCTCAGGGATCACTGCAGGTCTGTGGCGCGCGGAGCGGAGGAGAGGTCGTCGTCGGCCTGGGGCAGGTGGACGTCCACCACGTTGATGTTGACCTCAAGCACCTCGAGCCCGGTGGCGGACTCGACCTGGTCGATCACGTTGCGGCGGATGGCGTTGCCGACCTCGACGATCGAGGCGCCGTACTCCACGACGACAGTCACGTCGATGGCGGTCTGGGTCTCGCCCTTCTCCACGCCGATGCCGCCGGCCACGTTGGTCTGGGAGTTGGGGATGCGTTCGGTCACCGCGGAAAACGCGCGACGAGCGGCATTGCCCATGTCATAGACGCCGGGCACCTCGCGGGCGGCCATCCCGGCGACCTTGGCGACGACGGTGTCCTCCAACGTGGTGATGCCCCGCTCGGTCTGCAACGGGCCACGCAGAGTGCGCTCGGCCTGCTGCTCCTGCTTCTGCTCCGCCTGCGCTTCGCGCTTGGCGACCTGGCGCTCCTGCTGGGAACCGGTCTGGGGGATCAAATCGTTCGACATGGCTACTCCTTCGTGGCAGCGCGCCGACTCGGTGCCGACGCCGTCTGATGCAGACATAGTGAAGACGTCATGACATCCAGAAACGTCACGCCTGAAGAATGTAACGCTTGTCACGTTCGATGGAGTACGGCCTTCGGAGGACACGCCGACTGCTCGCAGCAGATGGTCTTCGTTCCAGCTCCTAGGGCAAAGAAGAGCCTCAGACTCGCATCTCAGTGACCGAACTCGTCAGAATCCAGCCGCGGCCCCTCACCGGTGTCCAAGGCATCGATCCTTGCCATCTCATCCTCAGTCAGCGCGAAGTCGAAGAGGTCGAGGTTCTGCCGCTGGCGCTCCTCGTTGGCAGAACGAGGCACCACTATGCGCCCTTGCTGAATATGCCAGCGGAGGGCAACCTGCGCCGGGGTGCGGCCCACCCGATCGGCAGGGTCAACCAATTCGGCGAGTTTCAGCACCTCACTGCCGCGGGCAAGCGGGCTATAGGCAGCCGTGACCACACCAGACGCGGCATTGAACCGCTCCACGCCCCGCTGTGCGTGCTCAGGATCCACTTGGACTTGATTCACAGGCGGAACCATCCCGGCGTCCAAGACCCGCTGGAGTTGTGCCGGCTTGAAGTTGGAGACGCCCCACGAACGGACCAGACCGGTCCCCACCAGGTCGACCAGCGACTCGCAGGTCTGGACATAGAGATCCTGCGCGGGGTTCGGCCAATGAATCAGGAAGAGATCGAGATAGTCCAAACCCATGCGTTCCAGGGCACGCTCCGCTGACCGGCGCACCGTTGCGGCGTCACCGTGCGAATCCTTGTTGAATTTGGTGGTGACGAAAACGTCCTCCCGCGGCACGCCCGACTCCCGAACGGCCAGCCCCACAGCATCCTCGTTGCCGTAGTTCTCCGCGGTGTCCACATGGCGGTACCCAAGCCCCAAGGCACGGGTGACCGACACCGTACATTCAGGTCCCGTGAGGGGCCAGGTCCCGAACCCCACGACGGGGATATCGACGCCTGCCACACCGGAACCCTTGAGCGTCACGTGCAGGGCATTGTTGTTCATGTCTGATTCCCTTGAGGCTTCGTTGACTGCAGGACTGGGTTTGTGCGTGACTCAGGCGTCGGCCGAGCCGAATCGATGACGTTTCAGCGTGGACTCCCGGACGTGGTCATCCCGGAACACAGTGGCCAACTCCTGGGCTGCCTGGCGGAGATCGGGAAGCATTGCCACGCAACTCTCCCGGTCGAGCCGAGCACTCGGACCGCAGAGGTTCAAGACGCCGACCCCTTCCTCGCCTGGTGCCAGGACGACAGGTACAGCAATGGCAGCGACGCCCAGCTCAAAGAGATCTGCCACATATCCGAAGCCGAGTTCCCGGGCCTCATGCAGCAACGCGAGATACTCGGTGCGTGTCCTCGGTGCGCTGGGGGTGTACTCATCCAGCGCGGGGTAGCCCTGGCGCTCAACCAATTCCACGGCTCTCTCGTCTGTCATAGTGGACAGCCACGCCAGACCACTGGCGGAGCAGGAGAGCTTCACCTCCTGGCCATCGTCCGGATCGAACCGCAGGACGAACTTGCTGACTTCCCTTTTGGCCACCCAGACCAAGGTGGATTCATCGACAATCCCCAACCGGGACAGCTCTCCGGATGTGGCGGAAAGCCGGTCCAGGAACGGCTGCGCCAGGTCAACCAATGGAATCGTCGACAGGTGACGCTGGCCGAGGGACACCAGCTTCAAACCCAGGATGTACTTGCCCGTCTCCGAGTCCTGGCGGACATATCCCAGCTCCACCAATTCACTCACGGCCCGGTGAGCGGCACTCTTGACCACGTCGAGTCGCGTGGCAAGGTCTTTCAGCGCCATCCCCTCCGGCAGGCCGCTCAACAGCTGCAGGATGCCGAGCCCCCGACCAATCGCAGTAGACACGTCCCATCCCCTTTGCTCGCGCCGAGGAAGGTGCTCTCCGGCATGGAGTTCCGCACGCAGACTAGCCGCAGCCGATCACGGACTCCAACATAACATATTTGGAACGCCATTCCAGTTTTAATGCTAGCGTGAGGATCTGCATACCCTGACGAAAGGCCGTGAGAGAAATGCCCACTTCCCGTCCCAAAAATGAGACAGTCTTCGTCCTGAACGGGCCCAATCTGAACCTGCTCGGAATTCGGGAACCGCAAACCTATGGATCGGCCACCCTGGCGAACGTGGAGCAGCTCTGCCGAGAACGCGCTGGCGAAGAGGGGCTGAGTATCGAGTTCCGGCAGACCAATCACGAAGGCGTGATGATCGACTGGATTCAAGAGGCACGAGAGAACGCCGCCGGCATCATCATCAATCCAGCGGGGCTCACCTCCACGTCTATTGCCACGCTCGACGCACTGCTGGCCGTCTCGCTGCCCGTCATCGAGGTTCACGTCACCAACATCCACCGTCGCGAAGCGTTCCGGCACTTCTCCTACATCTCGCAGGCGGCCACCAGTGTCATCGCCGGCGCAGGACCTCACGGCTATCAGCTTGCACTGAGCCACATGGCCCGACTGGTGCGCGCTGACTGATCAGACCCGCTCTTGGGTCGCGCCGACATACCGCGGCGTGGCACCTCAGTAGAACCCAGTTGAACGTCCACCGCAGCCGGGACCGGTCTTACCGGTCCCGGCTGCAACATTTTCCTTCTGTGCGGGGCTCAGATCTCGAAGTCGGCCATGGCCAGGTGTTCCTTGACCGGCCCGGAGACCGCCAGGACCTCATCGTGCTTCGGATGACGGGAGTAAGCGTCGAGGTCCTCGAGGGACTCGAAATCGGCAACGAGCCCGACGTCGTAGGACGACGGCCCCCGAAGGACGTCTGTGCCGATGCTCAGGGCCTTGACCTGGGGAATGCTCCGCGGCAGGTCCCTGACCATCTCGATCCAGTCCTGGCGCTGTTCCTGCGTGAATTCCGGCTTGAAGCGGAACACGGCGACATGTCTGATCATGGGTGATCCTTTCGTCACGGCGTTT
>NZ_JALDXU010000132.1:0-6868 GCF_032154715.1 Citricoccus sp.
GGCGGATGCCCGCCTCAATCCCCGCAGGCTTGGTGGTGGCCACCTTCCCACTCACGCGCCGGCCCCCTCCGGGAGCCGGACGACGGCCTGCGCCTTGGTCAGGACCTTGGCGTCCCCCTGCCCGGCATCGGTGACGCTGAGGTCGATCCGGACCGTGCCGGCGTCGTCATCGATTTTCGCGACCCTGCCGGAGACGGTCAGGGTGGCGCCATCGGTCTCGTCCACGGGGACCATGGCGGAGAAACGGGTCTGGTAGTCGAGGATGGCACCGGGGTCCCCGCACCAGTCGGTGACGAGCTGGACGGCGGCACCCATGGTCAGCATGCCGTGGGCGATCACGCCGGGCAGGTCCACCGAGCGCGCGGTGGACTCGGACCAGTGGATCGGGTTGAAGTCGCCCGAGGCCCCGGCGTAGCGCACCAGGTCGGCACGGGTGAGGGTGACGGTGGTGGAGCCGATCGAATCGCCCTTGGTGTATTCAGCCATGGTCAGGCCTCTCCGCGGACCAGCAGGGTGGACCGCACGGTGGAGACGGCCTCGCCGCCGGTGGTGGTGATCTCGGTGGCGGTGGTGACCATGGTGTGGCCGCCGAGCGACTTGACGGATTCGACCGTGGTGGCCCCGATAAGCTCATCTCCGGCCACGGCCGGGCGCCGGTGGGTGAAGCGCTCGTCCGCGTGCACCACGCGGGTGAAGTCGATGCCGGCCTCCGGATCCCCCACGACGGCGGCCTCGGCCCGCTGTGCGAGGGTCACCAGGAAGGTGGGCGGGGCCACCAGGTCGGCATAGCCGAGGCTCCGGGCGGCAGCGAGGTCGGTGTGCGCGGGGTGCGTGGCCTGGACGGCGGCGGCGAACTCGCGGATCTTCTCCCGCCCGACGACGTAGGGCTCGGTGGGCGGATAGGTTCGCCCCTGCAGGTCCGGGTTCACGCCCACTGCGGTACTCCTCAGGTCCGGTGACATCGACTGACAGCCTACCGCCCGGCACCCCGCGCCCCGGTACCTCAGCCCTCCTGCGCCACGTCGTGCTGGTGCATGACCTTGGCGACCTCGCCGCGGCTGATCGGCTCGTAGGGGCGGTAGTCGCCGTCGTGGTAGCCGTTGACGAGGCCCTCGGCGGCGGCCCAGGAGATCGCCTCGTAGTACGAGCCGGTGGACGGCACGTCCGGGAACACCGAGACCTCGGGGGCGGTGAAGCCCTCAGGATCGGCGGCCCGGTAGAGGAAGGTCACGAACTCCGCCCGGGTGACGTCCTGGCCGGGGCGGAAGTTGCCGTCGGTGTAGCCCTGGGAGACGGCGGTGGCGCCGTCGGAGTCGTCGGCGGCCCAGGCGATCGGGGTGAAGTGCGGGGCACCGGCCGGCACGTCCGGGAACACCGGGGCGTCCTCGTCGGCCGGGTCCACGGTGTAGTCCGGGTCCAGGTAGCGCTGCAGGAAGGCCACGGACTCGCCACGGGTGATCTCGGCTGCCTTGCGGTAGGTGCCGTCGGTGTAGCCGGTGGTCACCCCGGCGGCCTGCATCCACCGCACCGGTGCGTAGTACACCGAACCGGGCTGATTATCCGAGAAGTCCTCCACGACGTCCGTGCCGCCCAGCTGAACGCCGACCAGGATCGGGTTGTGGTCGGAGGAGCGCCACTGGTCCGGGGCGTAGAGCTGCTCCGGGGTGTAGTTGTAGCGGGAGTACTCCAGGGCCACGGCCTCGTTGGCGTTGATCATCCAGATGTCACTGCCCGTGACGGTCTCATCGGCCGCCGGGGACGCGAAGATCCCGTCCAGTGAGCCGACCCCGGCGTCGAAGGTGTAGGAGTACTCGCCCTCGGCCTTCGCGCCCTGGCTGACGTAGCCTCCGGCTTCGAGGACCGTGATCGGGTCCTCCTTCTCGTAGGCATTGAAGTCGCCCATGAGGAACACCTGATCGGTGTCCTCGGAGGCCTTCAGGTCCTCGGCGAAGTCCACCAGGGACTCGGCCTGGGCCACGCGGTCCGCATTGGAGCTGCCCTGCCCGTCACCGCTGTCCTCGTTGCCGGCACCGGATCCGGAGCCCTTGGACTTGAAGTGGTTGGTGATGGCCACGAACTCGGTGCCCTCGATCCCGCCGTCCTCGCCGACGGCGCGGAAGGTCTGGGCCAGCGGCTCGCGGGCGTTGGAGAAAGCGTCGGAATTGGTGAGGATCTGGGACTCGCCTACGGTCTCCACGGCTTCGGGCTGGTAGATGAAGGCGTTGCGGATGACGTCCTCGTCGGTGGGCAGCTCGGCCGGCGAGGCGGCGTAGGCCCACTTCTCGGTGCCGGCCTTCTCGTTGAGGGCCTTGACCAGGGCGGCGAGGGCCTCATCGCGGTCGTTGCCGAACGCGGCGCTGTTCTCGATCTCCTCGAGGGCTACCATCGAGGCGTCGAGTCCATTGATGGCGGCGACGATCTTCTCCTGCTGGCGCAGGAAATTCTCCTGGTTGTAGGCGCCGCGCGGGTCACAGAAGTCGGTGACGATCGGGTTGCCCTCGTGGTCCTCGTAGGCGTCGCAGTCCTCGAACTCCTCACCCAGGGTGGTGAAGTAGTTCAGCACGTTGAAGGAAGCCAGCTGCACGTTGCCGCCGACGTCCTCCGGGGTGGCCTCCGCCTCGCGGGTGTTCTCGAAGGTCGCGGGCTGGACCTCGGCTGCGTTCTCGTGCGTGAGGTGCTGGGTCGGCTGGAAGTTCCATGCCTCGTAGCGGTAGTCGAGGATGACCGGCTCGGAGAAGGTCACGGCGGAGCCCACCCGCGCCGGGTCGTCGATGTTCAGGTACGGCAACTTGTTCTGATTGCCGGGGGCGCTCCTGAAGTTGGTGGAGGCTCCGTCATCGAGGACGATCAGCTTCTCGGCGTTCTCCGCCATCACGGCCTGGGCCTCGGCGCCCGGGTTGGCGACCGACGTCGGGTTGTCGAGCGGCGAGGTCCCCGGGGCGAGCCCCAAAGAGCCGAACGCGTTCACGTCATAGTTGTCCGTGATCGTCCACTCCATGCCGGAGGGGTCGAGCAGCATGCCCTCGTGGGCCTCCTTGGTCTCCTCATCGGCGGGGAACTCGAGGACGGTGGGCTTCACTGCCTCTGCTGCCTCGTCGAGTTGTTCCACGCCACCGGCCCTGACCGTCAGCTGGGTACCCGTGTAGTACTCGCTGACTTCACCGACAACCTGCACGTGGTCGCCCAGGGCCACATCGCCCACGGTGCCGGTGGAGTAGACGAAGATCGCGTCCGAGGCGCCGGGGGTGGCGTCCTCCTCGCCACCAGAGCCGGCGGTCTGGAGGTAGTACCCGTTGAAGCCGCCGGTGGAGTAGACGGCAGTGACCACGCCCTGGGTCATGACATTCCGGCCGACCATCTCGGAGGCGGCGCCGGTGCCTTGGATCTCCGCGATCGAGGTGACCTCGGTGGGGGCCTCAGGCTCGGGCTCCGGCTCACCGGTGCCGTCCCCAGCGGTCTCACCCGCGGCGTTGGTGGGGGTGACAGACTCGGTCGCCGTGAAGTCGGTGGAGTTGTCATCCGTGTCCACGAAGTCCGTGCGGGTCATGGACTTCGGATCGTTGTTCGCCGAGGGGCCGGTGGCGGCCGTGGTCTCGAAGGTGTTGGAGGTTCCGTAACCCAGCAGATCCACGACGCCGGCCGCTTCGGTCTCCGCGGTCACGGAACCGACCGGGACGGAGACCTTTTCGGTCTGGTTCGCGAGAACGAGGGTCCCGTTGGTTCCGGAGAAGGACACATTGGTGTCGATTCCGGCGTCCGCAGCCGGCAGCGCCTCGCCGTTCGGCTCGTTGCCGTTGGCGTTGCCCTGGACCAGGTAGTAGCCGCCGGCCTTGATGGTCCCGGAGAGCTCGATGACCCCGGTCGGGGCAGCCTCGCCGGTGGCAGAGCGGTACTGGATGGACCAGCCGTCCAGGGAGACGTCGGCATCGCTCGGGTTGTAGAGCTCCACGAACTTGTGGGTGAAGGCGGCGTTGGCGGAGCCGCCATTGGTGTAGGCCTCGTTGATGATGACCGCGTCATCGGAGGGAGCCGCCGTGGCGGCCTGCGCCGGGACCACGAGGGTAGCGGACAGCAGCGCCATCGAGGCGCCGACTGCAGTCAGGCGTGAAGAGAACGTCATGGTGATGTCTTTCGGTGGGAGTGACGATGTGACGATGCCGGGCACACCGTGACCCCACCCCTCGTTGCGGCGGGGGAGGGGTCACGGTGTGGTGAGGTGGAGTCGGCCTCGGTCAGTCGGTGCTGGTGAGGTCGTGCTGGTACATGACCTTGGCGACCTCGCCGCGGCTGATCGGCTCGTAGGGGCGGTAGTCGCCGTCGTGGTAGCCGTTGACGAGGCCCTCGGCGGCGGCCCAGGAGATCGCCTCGTAGTACGAGCCGGTGGACGGCACGTCCGGGAACACCGAGACCTCGGGGGCGGTGAAGCCCTCAGGATCGGCGGCCCGGTAGAGGAAGGTCACGAACTCCGCCCGGGTGACGTCCTGGCCGGGGCGGAAGTTGCCGTCGGTGTAGCCCTGGGAGACGGCGGTGGCGCCGTCGGAGTCGTCGGCGGCCCAGGCGATCGGGGTGAAGTGCGGGGCACCGGCCGGCACGTCCGGGAACACCGGGGCGTCCTCGTCGGCCGGGTCCACGGTGTAGTCCGGGTCCAGGTAGCGCTGCAGGAAGGCCACGGACTCGCCACGGGTGATCTCGGCTGCCTTGCGGTAGGTGCCGTCGGTGTAGCCGGTGGTCACCCCGGCGGCCTGCATCCACCGCACCGGTGCGTAGTACACCGAACCGGGCTGATTATCCGAGAAGTCCTCGGGGACATCGGTGCCGATCGTGAGTGCCGAGCGGACCTCGGTGGTGGACTCGTAGGCGTCGTCATAGGCCACGGTCATGACCAGTTCGCCCAGGCCGGTGGTCTCGGGCGCCTGCAGGGTGGACAGGTCTGCGGACTCGCCGTCTGCTGCCACCTCCACGGTGCCGACCTCCACGGGCTCACCCTCGGCCGGCTGGAAGGCCACGGAGACCGAGGTGGCATCGCCGGCACCGTCGGAATCCATCTCCAGGTTCTCCAGCGTCAGGGAGAGATTCGCCCCGGGGGTGGCGGTGCCGGTGGCGTCCTTAACCTCCACGGCCTTCTTGGCGAAGTCCGGGCGGATGTCGCCTGCGGCAGCGGTCTGCGCCTGCACGTACTCCTGGAAGGCCTGGTTGTCCATGATGCCCAGGTCAACCTTGTTCTCCTGGCCGATGGCGAAGCCCTCGTAGCCGTCCGGGGCGGAGTTCTCCGTGCCCACCCAGGAGTCGTCGGCGAGGAAGGACAAGGTGCCGATGGTGTACATCTCGTCCATGACCACGGGCTCGCCGGAGATCCAGATGCCGGTGACCTTGTCGTCCTGCGGCCGCGACTCGTCATAGGTCCAGGTCAGTTCCTCGGACCAGCCGAGGTTGTAGGTCTTGGTACCCTTCTGCCAGTTCTCCTCGAGCACCTGCTTGATGGAGGAGCCCGGGATGTCGAAGTAGGTCAGCGTGTTGCCGAACGGGGCGAAGTCCAGGATCTCTCCGAGGCTCACCTTGCCGACCATGTCGGCCGCCTTGTTCGGAAATTTGCCGCCGCCGGTGAGCTTGTCGAACAGCAACTCGGCGCGCAGGCCGCCGGAGTTGGTGACTCCGAGGTCAACCTCGGAGTTGCTCAGGGAGATGCGGTCCTTGAGGGCGTTGGCGGCCCAGTTGCCCAGGGTGGTCTCCTGGCGGCGGGTGCCACCGGCGCGCCAGCTGCCGGACTCCTCGATGCGGGTCTGGTAGTCGGTGGTGATGGAAGAATCCATCTCGCCGATCACGGTGTTCTTCAATTCGTCGAATTCCGCGACGGCTGCCTTCTCGGTCTCGTAGATGGCCTGGACCGTCTCGGTGGAATCCGCCACAAGGGCGTCCATGGCCGCCGGATCGAAGGTGGGAGTTTCGCCGCCTGTCATCGGGGTGGCAGTGCGCTCGACGAGGTCGGAGGAGTAGTCCACGACCTCCTTGGTATCTGAATCGATGGTGAGCTCGACGGTGGCCAGCAGGTTGCCGGACTGTCCGGCCTGCACCACCGGACGCTCGGTCTCTCCCGCCGTGGTCTCGTAGTTGTAGGTCTGGTGGGTATGACCGTTGAAGATCACATCTACGGACTCATCGGTGCCGTTGACGATGGAGTCGAAGACCTCCGAGTTCTCCACCTCGGTGGCCAGGTCGCCGTTGCCGGAGGCGCCGTCATGGTAGGAGGCCACGATGACGTCCGCGGTGCCGGCGGCCTCGATCTCCTCGGCCACGCCGTTGACGGCCTCGACCAGGTCGATGACCTCGTTGCCCTGCAGACCCGATCCCGTGGTGGTGGCGTAGAGGTTGTTCGGCACAGCGCCGATCACGGCGACATCGACACCGTCGACCTCGAAGATTTCGTGGTCGGTGAGGATCGGCTCCTGGGTTTCCGGATCCACGAAGTTCGCGGCCAGGAAGTCGAAGTCGGCGATGTCCATGACACGGCCGGTGAGGTCGTCCAAGCCCTTGTCGAATTCGTGGTTGCCGGCGGCGGAGACGGCGAGGCCCAGCTGGTTCATGATTTCGAGGGTCGGCTCGTCCTGCTGGACGTTCGACACGGAGGCCGAGGCTCCGATCAGGTCACCTGCGGTGGTCAGCAGGGTGGAGCCGTCACCATTCGCTGCCTCGAAAGCGGTGCGGTAGCCCTCCACCGTATGGGAGAAAAGGGTGCCGCCGTACTCCTCGGACAACGCTCCGTGGAAGTCGTTGAAGCTGAGGATCGAGATCTTCTCGGTGCCCTCGGCTGCCGGCTCGGCGGCGGCCTTCACAGCCTCATCAGTGGACACAGCAGCGCCGGCCCCTGTGG
>NZ_JALDXU010000024.1:0-34914 GCF_032154715.1 Citricoccus sp.
CCCTGGGTGCTGAGGGTCGCCTCCACCGGTGGAGGCGACCCTCAGCACCCAGGGGGGCTCAGCGTCGCCGGGGGCTCAGGAGGCAGACTTGCGGCGCGTGCGCCGCTGGGACAGCTCGTCGCCGGGGAACTCTTCGGGGGCACCCGCATGCAGCTGCTCGGACGGCAGTTCCGCCAGCGAGCCCTCGACCTCACGCCAGACGCGGCCCACGGCAATGCCGAACACGCCCTGGCCGCCCTGGACCAGGTCGATGACCTCATCGGCGGACATGCACTCGTAGACCGAGGCGCCGTCGCTCATGAGTGTGATCTGCGCCAGGTCGTCCACGCCGCGCTCCCTCAGGTGCTCCACGGCCGTGCGGATCTGCTGCAGGGAGACCCCGGTGTCCAGCAGACGCTTGACGACCTTCAGGACGAGGATGTCACGGAACGAATAGAGCCGCTGGGTGCCCGATCCGCTGGCGCCGCGGACGGTGGGGACCACCAGGCCGGTGCGTGCCCAGTAGTCGAGCTGACGGTAGGTGATGCCGGCGGCCTTGCACGCGGTCGGACCGCGGTAGCCGGCACCCTCGTCAAGGACGGGTAGGTCTTCGGTGAACAGCATGCCCTGCGCCGGGGTGCGCGGGGGTGACTCGTGTTGCGGATCCGGGGACTGCCCGGCCTCGCCCTTCGGACTCACTGGAACCCTCCTGGTCATGGTTCCACACTGGGGAAGGAAGTGCCCGGCGGTCCGGATCGGCGGTCAGTGCTGGGCATCGGCCCGGCACCCAACCACCAATCGGTGCGATTGAACCGATAGGCAATGTGGAACCTCTGAACAAGACGGTATGCCCGGACGGGTCCACGGTCAAAGACCTCGTGCATTCTTCCCCGTGCGTGTCGCCACGCCGCCGGTGGTCAGGCACGGGATGCCGGACATCCGGTCCGCCGGGCGAGCGCACACATCCGCGGCCGGCCCGGCGATCAGGACTGGCTGGAGCCGCCGTCGGCGAAGTCCTCCGGGTCCACGTTGTCCAGGAACTCCCGGAACCGGTTGAGTTCCGCATCACGCTCTGCGGCGCCGGTGACCCCGGTGACGGCCTCATCCACGCCGTCTTCGGAGTCCTCGTCGACGTCTTCGGCCTGCTCCGGGTCCACCCCGGCCGACTCCAGCACCTCGGCCGCGCAGAGCACCGGAGCCTCGGCACGCAGCGCACAGGCGATGGCGTCCGACGCGCGGGCATCCACCCGCGCACCGTTGTCCAGGATCAGCTCGGCATGGAAGACGGCGTCCTCGACCGATCCGATGCGCACCGACTCCAGTGCGGTGCCCGTGGCTGAGAGGACCTCGATCAACAGGTCGTGCGTCATGGGTCGGGGCGGGGTGAGCCCCTGTTGCCACAGGGCGATGGCGCTGGCCTCCGGCGCTCCGATCCAGATGGGAACCAAGGTGCCCGTGCCCGGATCCTGGAGGAGGACCAAGGGCTGGTTCCCGGGCAGCTCGACTCGCACGCCCAGCACTGTCATCTCGACGTCCGGCAGGTTCATGCGGGCAGCCTCACGTGTCCAGGTCAGCCACGGCGGCCGCCACGAGGGCGCTGTGCAGCCCCAGGCAGGCCTCACTGAGCTCCCGCGCGGCGTCGGCCATCCGGGCGTTGGCGGCGGCGTCCTTGCGGGTGGCCAGGGAGGCCGTGGCCCGTTCGATGAGGCCGAGCTCACGGTCGGCCGCAGCCCGGAAGGGACGAAGATGGCGCGGCTCCAGACCATGGGCGGCCAGGACGACGGCGGACCGCGTCGCCTTGAGGGCGTGCTCGGAATAACGCCCGTTCTCATCCGGAGACACCATGCCGAACTGCTCCAGGGAATCCAGCAGCTGCGTGGTGGCCCCGGAGATCCCCTGCACCTCGGCCCGGGTGAGCGGGCGGGTGTGCCCAGCCAACTCCTGGGCCAGCTGGTCGGAGACCGATCGCGGGGCCAGGGTGAGCCCCCCGGGCAGGGATTCGGGGTGCTCACCGCGGTCCACGGCGTCGAGGTAGTCCTTGATGACCTTCAGCGGCAGGTACTGGTCCCGCTGCAGGGCGAGGATGAAGCGCAACCGGTCCACGTCGGCGTCGGTGTACTTGCGGTAGCCCGCTGCGGTGCGGCGGGGCGTGATGAGCCCCTTCTCCTCGAGGAAGCGGATCTTAGAGGCGCTGACCTGCGGGAAGTCACCTTTCAACTCCGCCAGCACCTCACCGATGTTCATGACGGCGCGGTGGCCCCCGGTCGCGGCGGATGCGGCGGAAAGGGGGCGTCGGGAAGCTGCTGCGCTCACGGATGTCCTCGGTCGTTTGGTCGAACTGGCGGTCGTCGTCAGGGCGGGCCGGCCCTCCCAGGCCGGTTGACTCAGACGGCGGGGCGCTGGGTGCCGGCGTAGAAGGTGAGCCGGAACTTGCCGATCTGCACCTCCATCCCAGACCGCAGGGCCACGGAATCGACCCGGTCATGGTTCACGTAGGTCCCGTTCAAGGAACCGGAGTCCACGATCACGAATCCCTCGCCCGAGCGGCGGAACTCGGCATGCTTCCGCGAGACGGTGACGTCATCGAGGAAGATGTCGGCGTTGGGGTGGCGGCCGGCCATCGTCGAGTCCTGGTCCAGGAGGAACCGAGCACCCTGGTTGGGCCCGGCATGGGCCACCAGGAGCGCCGAGCCGACGGGCAGGGCGTTGATGGCCGCACGGTCCTCGGCGTCGAGCGAGCGGTCCGGCGACGAGCCCAGATCGGGCAGGCCGATGCTGGTGGTCAGCGCGTCCGGCTCGGTACCCGTGTTCCGGCCGTCCGGTTGCTGGGTCCCGTCCTGTGACATGGCTCCTCCGAGGATGTGTCCGACCGATCGCGTCGAACGCGATGGTCGTGGTGGCTTCGTGACCTGACTAGCCTACCTGCTGGCGGTAACCCTCCGCATCGAGCAGGCCGTCGACCTGTGCGGGGTCCGAGACGCTCATCTCCAGCAGCCAGCCGTCCCCGTACGGATCGGAGTTCACCTTGGCCGGATCGGCGTCCAGGGTCTCGTTACGGGCCGTGACGGTACCGGAGACCGGAGCGAAGAGATCGCTGACGGACTTGGTGGACTCCACCTCGCCGACCGTGGAGTCAGCCGTGATCTCCGCGCCCACCTCGGGCAGGTCCACGTAGACCACGTCACCGAGCGCATCCTGGGCGAAGTCGGTGATGCCGATGCGCACGACACCGTCCGCGTCCGGCCCCGTGACCCACTCGTGTTCGGCGCTGTAGCGAAGCCCTTCGGGGATATTGCTCATGGTTCCTCCAGATCACAGGTGTGAGGTCCGGCCCGTGCAGGCCTCTCGTGGTACACCGACGACACTACTGGCCTCCGCGGCGGGGTGCCAATGCCGCGGGATGCGGGCTCCCGACGGCGGCCAGCCCCTCGACGACCCGGCCGCGCTCGGACCCGGGCACCGGTTCCAGGATCCGCTCCTGGACCCGCTCCACGGCGGGCCAGAGTTCGCCGACGAGCGACCGACCCGCCGCCGTCAGGGAGACCAGCCGCGAGCGGCGGTCGTCCGGATCGGGGTTGCGCGCCGTCCAGCCCCGGTCCTCGAGCCTGCGCAGCACGTCAGAGGCGCTGGACCGGTCCAGGGCGGCCAGTCCGCCCACGGTGCCCTGACCGGTGGGGCCGGACGTCGCCAGGGCCAGCAGGACGGCGAACTGCGGGCCGGTGATGATGCCGCCCACCTCGTCGGCCCACAGCACCGTGTGCCGTTGCTGGGCCAGCCGGATCAGGTGGCCGGGACGCCGGTCTTCCGCCTGACGCACCCCGGGGGTGCCGGAACCGCCGGCCGTTCCCGCCGCATCGTGGTGACCCGAGAGGTCCACGAGCCGGCCCCCGAGCCAGGCACGGTCGAGTGCCGACAGCGGTGCCATCAGCCTCTCCTGCACCGTTCGGACCGCCGGCGCCAATCCCTCCAGGGCCACCCCGGCCGGCACGGGCAGGGTGATGAGATGCCGCCGCCCATCGGCGGCATCACGCTCCCGCCGCAGCCAGCCCTGCTCCTCCAGGCGGCGGATCACCCCGGCCACCGTGGTCCGGTCCAGCCCCGCGGCCCGGCCCACAGACAGCTGGTCCAGGGGTTGCCCGGCGGCGGCCACGGTGAACAGCACCGAGTACTGCGGCGATGTCAGCAAGCCGCCCACGGCGTCCGCCCACAGCGCGTTGTGCACCTGGTGGCACCGGCGCAGCTGATGCCCCACCAGGGCTGTCGAATCCATCCGGATCTCCCTCACTTTTCAGTACACGGATAAAGTCCCATATCCACTCTGTTGTGGTTCGTATCACCAGCGTGCGCTAGGATCGGCACCGAATCGTACAGTACACGGATGATCTATAGGATGTTGGAGATGGAGTCCCATGCAATATCACCTTGACGGCTACCGCTACGGAGATCCGACCATCGAGCCCGCCGCCCCCGGCCGTGACGCCGGGCAGGGCCCCCTGCCGGAGGAGGTCGACGTCCTGATCGTCGGCACCGGCCCGGCCGGCACCGTACTGGCGGCCCAGCTGGCCGCGTTCCCGGAGATCACCACCCGGGTGGTGGAGCGCCGCCAAGGACCGTTGCCCGTGGGCCAGGCCGATGGTGTCTCCTGCCGCACCGTGGAGATGTTCGACGCCTTCGGCCTGGCCACCTCGCTGTTGGCGGAGGCCTACTGGGTCAACGAGACCACGTTCTGGTCCCCGTCCTCCCAGGACCGCGCGGGCATCACCCGCACCGGCCAGATCCAGGACGTCGCGGACGGGCTCAGCGAGTTTCCGCACGTGATCGTCAACCAGGCCCGCATGCAGGAGATGCTCCTGGCCAAGGCGTCGAATTCCGCCTCGCGGCTGGAGGTCGACTACGGGTTCAAGGCCTTGGGCGTGGACATCCCGGAAGATCCTGAGACGCCCGTGACGGTCACCCTGGAGCTGACGGACCAGGACGGCAGGGGCACCGGGACCACCCGCACCGTCCAGGCCCGCTACGTCGTCGGATGCGACGGTGCCCGCTCGGTCATCCGGACTGCGATCGGACGATCCCTGCACGGCGACGCCCAGAATCACGCCTGGGGCGTCATGGACATCCTCCCGGTCACCGACTTCCCGGACGTCCGCAAGAAGGCCGTCATGCAGTCAGCGTCCGGCTCCCTGATCCAGATCCCCCGCGAGGGCGGGAACCTGGTGCGCTACTACGTGGACCTCGGTGACCTTCCCGAGGATGACCGCAGCGTCCGCGAGCGCACGACCTTCGAGGACATCCTCGCTGCCGCCCAGCGGGCGCTGCACCCCTACACGCTGGACTCCAGGGACGTGGCCTGGTGGAGCGTGTATGAGGTCGGCCAGCGCGTGACGGACGGTTTCGATGACGTGCCGGCAGAACGCGCCGGCACCCTGGATCCGCGGGTCTTCATCGCGGGGGACGCCTGTCACACTCACTCCGCCAAGGCGGGGCAGGGCATGAACGTGTCCATGCAGGACACCTACAACCTGGGCTGGAAACTCGCCGCCGTGCTGCAGGGCCGCTCACCGCAGTCGTTGCTGGCCACCTACTCCGGCGAGCGGCAGAAGATCGCCCGGGAACTCATCGACTTCGACAAGCGCTGGTCCAGGATGATCGGCTCCAAGGTCTCCGATCCGAACGACCCGGAGTCCGGGGGCGTAGCCGCCAACGACGTCGAGGCGAACTTCGTGGCCGGAGGAAAGTTCACCGCGGGGCTGTCCACGGTGTACGAGCGCTCCCTCCTGACCGGGGGAACGGAGCATCAGGGTCTGGCCCCCGGGTTCGAGGTCGGGGCCCGGTTCCACTCGGCTCCGGTCGTCCGGGTGGCCGATGCGAAGCCGGTGCAGCTGGGCCACGTGCACGCGGCGGACGGCCGCTGGCGCCTGTACGCCTTCGGCGACGCCGCGGCCGTCGGATCTGAGGCCTCGGCCCTCGGCGCCCTGCTGGAGTTCCTGGACACCTCCGAGCAGTCTCCGGTCCGCCGGTTCACGCCGTCCGGGGCCTCGGACGACGCCGTGTTCGATGTCCGGGCGGTCCTCCAGCAGGAGCATCATTCTGTGGACGTGAACGCTCTGCCGCCGTTGCTCCTCCCGGCCAAGGGCAAGTTCGGCCTGCGCGACTACGAGAAGGTCTTCTCCGCCGAGCGGACCACCGGCCGCCTTCTGGGGAACGTCCCCGGTCTGCAGGCCACCCAGGACATCTACGACCTGCGCGGCATCGACCGTGAGCGGGGTGCCCTCGTGGTCGTTCGTCCGGACCAGTACATCGCCCAGGTTCTTCCATTGGCAGCCCACACCGAGCTGGCGGACTTCTTTGCCGCGTTCATGTTTGATCAGGGCCTCGATCAGGGTTGAGCCTGACGGGGCGGGGCCTGGTGGACGGGCTTCTCAGTCCACCGGGTCCATCCCGGCCACGTAGGCCGCCTGGCCCACGTGCTGCAGGGCGTCGGCATAGACGCTGACCAACCGCACCGCACGCGTGACCGGCGGATCCCATTGCCGGTCGATCACCTCGGCGAGGTCTGCCTCTGACAGGGTCCCGAGGTAGTCCAGGGACTGTTCGGTCACGGCCGCCAAGTACCCGCGCAGTACGTCCTTGTCCTGCACGACGACGGCGCGCGCCGTATTCTCCGACTGACCGTAGCCATGCTCTTCAGCGGGCACGTCCGGGCCGAACCGATCGACCCATCCCTGGGCGGTCCACAGCTGGTCATGCCCGCCGGCGTGGGCGATCTGGGCATCGATCTCACGGCCGGAGTGCCACAGCAGCCAGGCAATGGAGTTGGGGTGGCCACCCGGATGGGCGTTGAGGTTGGAGGGACCGATGCGGTCCCAGACCAGATCCAGCTCATCGAGGGGACGGCGGGCGAGTTCCTGCAACACAGCGATCGAGTTCATGGCCCCAGTGTGCACCCTCCGCCCGCATCATCTCCACCGTCCCCATCGGCGCTCACCACCCAATGCGGGACAGCCCAGCTGGTGTACTTTTGTGGCCTCGTGGGTAGCGTGTCCCCATGAGTATCGACATACCCTCCGCTGAAGACTTCGCCGAACTCACGCAGCACCGCCATCCCGCGAGCGTGACCGTGTATGTTGCCCCGTCCGGTTCGAGCGAGAACCGATCGCCGATCGGCAGGAACCCTGAAGCAGCCCAACTGTCACTGCGCACGGCCGTGGGTGAGGGCGTCGCACAGCTGGCTGCCGCTGAGGTCCCCGCCGAGGACCTGGACCGGATCACCGGCGCCGTGGACCAGCTCGTGGACGACCGGGACTTCTGGTCCACCCAGGCCCGGTCCCTCGCCGTCTTCGTCTCACCGCGCGGGCTGCGGGCGTTCCGGCTGATGAACAACCTCCGCACCCATGCGGGCGTCGGCGACCGTTTCGACGCGGGGCCGTTGATCCGGGCGACCACCTTTGCCCACAGTGGGTTCGTGCTGGCCCTGACGAAGGGCTCGGTACGCCTGCTGGTGCTGGAGTCGGACGCCTCCTGTCATGAGGTGGAACTGACCGGGTTGCCCGAGGACCTCGGCCTGGAGTTGCAGACCGCGGACAACGAGGGCCGGATGGACCGCCAGCGGGCGGACGGCTCCCTGCGGCCGAAGATCCAGCGCCGCGACTACTGCTCCACCGTTCAGGAGGCGGTCCTGCGCCAGATCAATGGCTCTAACCATCCGCTGGTGCTGGCGGCCAGCCCCGATCTCGAACCGGCGTACCGGGAGATCAGCACCTACCGGCGTCTGGTCGACGAGGGCATCACGGCCAATCCGGCCTCCCTCGGCCTGGACGACCTCGCCCGCCGGGGACGTGAGGTCCTGGACCGCAATTACTCCGCACAACTCGCCGACTGGAGGGAGCAGTTCGGCACCCTTCGCGCCCATGGCCGGGCCAGTGCGAAGCTCCGCGAGATCGCCAAGGCCGCCACGGCCGGCCGGGTGGACGTCCTCCTGTTCGACCTCACGGCGGAACGCGAGGGCACGATCGATGAGTACGGCAACGTCACCCCCGCCGACGAGCCCAGCGCGCACACCTACGGTCTGGCGGACGAGGTCGCGGCCCGCGTCCTGCGCACCGGCGGCACGGTCAAGGCGGTCCGCGGGGCGGATCTTCCCGACGGCGCCCGGATCGCCGCGACGTTCCGCTCGGCTTCCTGAGGGAACCGGAACGGCCTCGACGGGCCACGACGGGCTGAGCAGATGATGACGCTCACGCGCCGTCCGTCAGGCCGGCGTCGCGGGCCACGAGTGCCGCCTGCGTGCGTGACTGCACACCGAGCTTGGCCAGCACCCGGGAGACGTGGGTCTTCGCCGTGGCCTCGGAGATGCCCAGCGTGCGCGCCAGCTGACTATTGGAGGCCCCCGCTCCCAGCTGGGTGAGGACATCGCGTTCCCGCACCGTGAGGCGCTCCACCTGCACGGTGGCCCGTCCATCCTCGGCCGGACTGTCACCGGCACGCGCGGTGGCGAGTTCCCGGAACACGCGGCGGGTCACCTCCGGGGCCACCACCCCCTCCCCGGCGGCGACCCGGCGCACAGCGGACACCAGTTCCGCGGCCTCCGCCGTCTTCAGGAGGAATCCGGCCGCGCCGGCACGGATCGCGGACAGGACCACCTCGTCCTCGTCGAAGGTGGTCAGGACGAGGACGGCGGCGGTCCCCTCGGACACGATCTCCCGCGTGGCGGCCACGCCGTCCACCACCGGCATCCGGACATCCATCAGCACCACGTCCGGGCGGAGGGCCCGGGCGTTGACGAGGGCCGCCGCACCATCGGAAGCCTCCCCCACCACCTCGATCCCCTCGGCGCGCTCGAGGAGGGCCTTCAGCCCGGAACGCACGGTGCCGTGGTCATCGGCCAGCACCACCCTGATGCTCACGCCGCCGGCTCCGACGGCTCCGACGGCTCCGAGACCTCCGGGGACTCCCCCGGCTCCACCGGCACCTCGGCGCGAATCCGCCATTGGCCCTCGGCTCCGGTGATCCGCACCGTGCCGCCCACGGCCCGCAGCCGCTCACGCATGGAGGACAGGCCGATGCCGGGGCCGGTGCCACCGGCGGCCGCCAGTTCTCCAGGCAAGGCCGGCCCGCCGGGCAAGGCCGGCATCGGGTTCTCGATGTCCAGGCGGACCACCGTGGGGAGGCCGGACAGGCACAACTGGACGGTGCCGGTCCCGTGCTTGGCGGCATTGGCCAGACCCTCCTGGGCGACCCGCAGCAGCGCGTGGCCCACCGCAGGTCCGACCTCGACCGGCTGCAGCTCCGCGGTGACCTCCACCCCGGCGGCCTCGGTGCGCTGGAGCAATCCCGGGAGCGCATCCAGTCCGTCCCTCACCTGCAGGTCCAGTGGTTCGCCGGGTTGGTGGAGCAATCCGATCATGGTGCGCATCTCGTCCAGCGCCGCCAGCGAAGCACTCCGGGTCTGCTGCAGGGCGCGGCGGTCCAGCTCGGCGTCCGGTGCACCGGACAGGGCGGCCGCCGAATGCAGGGCGATACCGGACAGGTGAGCAGACACAGTGTCGTGGAGTTCGCGGGCCATGGCGGTACGTTCGCGCCGGACCGCCTCGGCCCGGTCCCGTTCCGCCTCCCGCCGCGCGGTCGCGGAGCGTTCGCGCTCCCAGAGGGTGGCGGCACTGGCACGGGCCGCCCGATCGTCACCGTTGCGCACCTCGGCCCCCCACCAGAACGGGATGGCGACGCCGGCGGTCAGGGTCAATGCCACGGGCAGGGCATAGTCCTCGCCGTGCGGGAGGGCCGCGACCACCGCCCAGAGCGCGACGACGGCCATCCCGGTCAGCCCGATGGACCACCGGCGCTGGTGTGGTTCGGCGCGCCGGGCCAGGGTGTACGCGGTGTCCGCCCAGGCGAGGAAGACCCCCACGTGCAGCCCCACGGCCGTATCCGCGACGGCGGCCGCGGAAGCCAGGGCGAAGCCGGCCATCACGTGCCGACGCTGGAGGAGGATGGCCGCACAGGCCACCAGCAGGGGCAACACGTGCCACGTCTCGGCTCCCGCCCAGCCCTGGGCCAGTGGCGGTGCCATGCCCCAGGTTGATCCGGATGTCAGCAGGGCCAGCCCGACGGCGAGGTACACCAGGGGCGAGAGTGCGGCCAGTCGTGATCGGTTCACGGTCCCCATGCTAGACATCGCCGCGTGGGGGCGAGTCATCCGAAAGGGGGACCGCCCCGATCAGCCCTTTGGCGGACGACAGCCCGGGCCGGCGCGGGAAGGCTGGGCGGCATGGACTCCTTCAACGTCATTGACCCGCTCTCCGGCGGACCCCTCTTCGCCATCCTGGCCGTCCTCGCCCTGGTGGACAGCACCAGTTTCGGCACCCTGGCCATCCCCGTGTGGCTCCTGATGGCCCCGGGCAGGGTCCGGGTCGGACGGATGCTGCTCTACCTGGGGACGATTACCCTGTTCTACTTCGTCGTCGGGCTCGCCGTGCTGCTGGGTGCCGGATGGATCGTGGAGAACCTGGCACAGCTGATGGAGTCCCGGCTCGCCCTGGCCTGCGGCATGCTCCTGGGCGTGGGATTGTTCCTCTGGAGTTTCCGCCTGGACTCCCCTGCCGCCAAGGAGCGGGCCCGGTCCGGCAACGGGCGTCTGGCGGGGTGGCGCCGACGGGCCACCGGACAGGAGCGCGGAGGATGGGGTTCCTTGGTGGGTCTCGCTCTGGGGGCTGGGCTGGTGGAGGTGGCCTCTATGTTGCCGTACCTGGCCGCCATCGGGCTGATCGCGGCCCAGGGGCCCGGCTGGCCGGCGTCGCCGCTGTGGCTGGCGGGTTACTGCCTGGTGATGGTGCTGCCCGCGTTGGTGCTGCTCGCGGCGCGGTGCGGCGCCGCGCGGCTGGTCGAACGGCCCCTGGAGCGACTGGACGCCTGGTTCGCCCGGCATGGGGCGAGCACCGCGGCCTGGGTGGTGGGCGCCGTCGGCGTGGTGCTGGTGCTGAACACCGCACCGGCCGTGTTGTCGGCCGGTGCGGTGCCCGGTGCGGTGCTTGGTGGCCTGCCCGGTGTGCTGTCCGCTGCCGTGATGTCGTGCGGCGGGTGAGTCCCTCCTGGCCCGCGGTCAGCGCTGTCGGGCCTCTGCGGCCGTCCCGGGGCGGGAGAGCGTCAGTCGACGCCCTTCATGGCCCGGTGGATCGGCTTGGAGACCAGCAGCATGAGGACGCCGATGCCGATGGTCACGGCCCCCAGGACACCGAAGTAGGTACCCTCGTTCTCGGCACTGTAGAACCCGGCCAGCGAGCCCGCCAGCGCGGTGCCCAGGGCGACCGACAGGTTGTACAGGGCCACCATCATCACCGGGAAGCTCACCGGCGCGAGCTTGGTGGACAGGGACAGCCCCACCGGGGAGACCAGCAGCTCGCCCATGGTCGCGACGAAGAGGATCAGCGCGATCCACAGCACCGGGACGGCCGCGGTGCTCACCATCGGCAGGAACAGCAGGAACGCCGAGCCCATCAGGGCGATGCCCAGCGCGAACTTCACCGGGGTATTCGGCTGCCGCTGGCCCAACCGGGTCCAGAGCCACGCGAACACCGGGGCGAACAGGATGATGAAGACCGGGTTGATGGACTGCACCCACGGGATGGGCATCTCCCAGCCGAGGAGATCGCGGTCGAGCCGGGTGTCCGAGTACAGGGTGATCACGGTGAACTGCTGCTGGAACAGCGCGAAGAAGGCGGCCGAGCCGATGAACAGCGGAATGAACGCGATGACGCGGGAGCGCTCCACCCCGGTCACCTTCGAGGAGGCCAGGAGGTAGGCGAAGATGGCGACCGCGGCCGCGGCCGCGAGGATGACCACGACGTCGGCCAGGTTGCCGGCATGGACCACACCGGTCCCGAGCAGGACGCCCACGACCACCAGTACGGCCGCGGCGATCACGATCCACTTCGGGTACTGGCTGCGCGGCAGCGGATCCGGAACGGCGTGCACGTCCTCGGGAAGGTCCTTCCGGCGGACCGAGTACTGGATGAGGCCGATGCCCATGCCGAGCGCGGCGAGCCCGAAGCCGAGGTGGAAGCCCCAGCTCTGCTGGACCCAGCCGGTCACCAGCGGCCCGAAGAGTCCGCCGATGTTGACGCCCATGTAGAAGATCGAGAAGCCGGCGTCCCGGCGCGGATCCTCACGGGAGTAGAGATGCCCCACGAGGTTGGCGACGTTGGCCTTCAGCCCGCCCGAGCCCACCGCCACCAGGAGCAGTCCGAGCACCAGACCGGGGATGCCCGGGACGAGGGCGAGCGCGATGTGGCCGGCCATGATGAGCAGCGCGCTGTAGAACATGGCGCGCTCGGAGCCGATCAACCGGTCCGCCACCCAGCCGCCGAGGATGCAGAAGACATAGACCATGCCGCCGTAGGCGCCCACGATGCCGGTGGCGACGCCCTCGTCGATCCCCAGACCGCCCTCGGTGGTCTGGAAGTACATGTAGATCAGCAGGATGCCCTGCATGCCGTAGAAGGAGAACCTCTCCCACATCTCGACGCTGAACAGGTTGGCCAGGGCACCCGGCTGGCCCAGGAACGTCCGGCCCGAGGGATTGCGGTCCACCGCGTCTTGCTCGGTGGTCCGGGTCTCGGTGACGTGGGTCAGGCCGGGGTCGCCGGCTCCGCCCAGGTCCTGGGGCTCGTTTGAGGAGGGTTTTTTCACCCGTTTACCGTGCTCCTGTTTGCCCGTCATTGCAAATCCCGGCACGCCCGTGGCCGTTCCGGGCGTACGGTGGGATCATCCTGAAGGCAGGCAGGGCGGGGTTTTTCGACCGGGCCGCCCGTCACGCTGTCATGGCGAAAGGACCCTGATGACGCAGAACTTCTCCGTGGGCGATCACGTGAGCTGGAATTCCGAGGCCGGACGGGTCTCCGGCACGATCACCACCGTGCACACTTCCGACTTCCAGTACAAGGGGCACACCCGCCGGGCGTCGAAGGACGATCCCCAGTACGAGATCCGTAGCGACAAGACCGACCATGTGGCCGCCCACAAGGACGGGGCGCTGACCAAGCTGGCAAAGAAGGACGGCTGAACCGTTGGACTCCGCAGCCATGCCCTTCTACACGGTCGGTCACTCCAACCGCCCCCTGGAGGAGTTCCTGGACATCCTGGTGGCGGCCGGAGTCCACCTCGTGGTGGACGTGCGCAAGCTGACCGGGTCCCGGCGGAACCCGCAGTTCAACGATGATGCCCTGGCCGACTCGCTGTCCGCGGCGGGCATCGGCTACCGGAAGTTGGAGGCCCTCGCTGGGCGACGGACGGTGTCCCACGTGACACCCTTCGAGGTGAATGCGTTCTGGCAGAACCGCAGCTTCCACAACTACGCCGACCACGCGATGACCGACGGATTCCGGGACGGCCTCGACGCGCTCCTCGAGTGGGGCACTGCGCGGACGGTCACCGTGATGTGTTCCGAGGCCGTGTGGTGGCGGTGCCACCGCCGGTTGATCGCGGACCACCTGCTCGCCCGCGGGGAACAGGTCCTGCACCTGATGGGACTGGAGAAGGTGACGCCGGCCGAGATGACGGCTGGCGCCGTCGTCGGCCCCGGGGAAGGGAACGTCACCTACCCGGCCCGGTGACCGGCGCCCTCACCGGACGCCGCCAGGGCGTACTCGGCCGAGACGCGCCGGTAGACCGGTGTGAGGAAGGCCAGCGCGGCGGCCACCACCATGATGAGCCCGGCCCCGAGGAAGACCAACGCGATGCCGCGGGCGGTGCCCTCCCCGAGCAGTGGTGCCAGTACGGCGGCACCGGCCTCACTGCGGGCGTAGGGGATGATCCACACCTCGGCGAGCGGGGCGACCACCAGTGCCGTGATCGGGGCGGCGGATGCCTCGAAGGCCAAGGCGAAACCGAAGACCCGGCCCTGCCGCTCGAGGGGGACCACTCGTTGGATGACGGTCTGCTCGGCCGCCTCCACCGCCGGGATCAGGCACATGTACAGCCAGATGCCGACGACGTACAACCACCCCCATTCGCGCAGGGTGAAGGTGGCGCCGATCAGGCCCATCACCATGACCACCACCAGCATGGTGCGCAGGGGGTTGTGACCCAAGCCGAACTTTCCGATCACGGCACCACCGATGATGAATCCGGTGGAGGCCAGGGCGAAGACCAGGCCCCACGCCTCCACACTGAACAGCTCGAGGCCGTAGGGGTCCATCAAGGCCATGTAGACGCCGCCGATGAAGTTGTTGAAGGTACTGAACAGGATCAGGGCGAAGAGGCCGGACACGGCTATCACCGCCCGCCAGGACCCCGCCAGGTCGAACCCGCCCTGGGCATCGGAGTCCACGGGGACCGTCTCCTCCGGAAGGCGCACTGTCAGCAGATGCAGGTACGCCGCAGCCGTCAGCACCAGTGCGATGGCCACGGTCGGCCCCATGCCGAGCAGCCCGATGGACAGCCCGGAGAGCACTGAGGTGACCATGAAGGCGATGCCCTGCACCATGCCGACCAGGCCGTTGGCGTTCGCCCGGCGCTCGTCGTCGATCAGGATGGTGACCGTGGTGGACAGGGCCACGTTGCGCAGGTTCTCCACCACGGCCCCGATGAGCACCAGCAGGGCGAAGCCCCAGAACCACGGCCCGTCCAGCCGGGCGATCTGGTCCGCGGGGGCCAGGAGGAACACCGCGCCGGCGGCCAGGAACATCGCCAGGGTGAACAGGGCGGCCAGGCGCATCAGGTCGAGTTTGCGGTAGCGGTCCACCAGCGTGCCGAAGCTGATGGAGGATCCGGCGAGCAGCAGCATGTAGACCCCGCCGGTCACGCCGGTGGCGATGACGTTGCGGGTCTCGAGGTAGATCCAGAACGTCAGCCCGAACCACAGGTAACTGGTGGTCAGGTTCGCCATTGCCGTGTTTGCGAGGATCTGGGCAAAGGTGCGCCAGCGGTCTCGGGCGGGGCGCGTGAGCTGATCCACCCGTAGAGCGTAGGCCCGGCATGGACCGCAGCGGTAGGCGCGGACGACGGCGGCCGTGGGGCGTTCGCGGGCACTCGCACCCGCCCCCGTGGATCAGGTCCGGGCGGCGCGGACGACCACGTCCTGCAGGGTGACGGTGCGTCCCCCCGCCTCCACCCTGCGGGTGGTCTCGTCGGCGCGCTCCACGACCCAGCCCGGCGCTGAGAACAGACCGGTGATTCCGGCCCGGGTGGCCGTGGAGCCCTCCGGGTGCCCGGAGCCGTCATGTCCGCCGTGTCCGCCCTGCTGATCCGGCTCGCCGTGCGCGTGGTGTCCGGCGTGCGGCGCGTGCAGGTGCCCCACGATCAACAGGGTGCCGCCGGGTGCCACCCAGGAGGCGATGCGCTCGTAGAAGGCCAGCTGCCCGGAATCAGGGTGGGCGTAGTGGGTCACCACCAGGTCCCACGTCCGGCCTGGCTCCCACCGGGTCAGATCCGCCTGCGTCCAGGAGACGCGGCCGGCCAGGCCCTCGCCCTCGGCCCGGACGGTCGCAGTGGCCAACGCCGTCGCGGAGATGTCGGCACCGGTCACCTGCCACCCTCGGTGGGCCAGCCAGAGCGCCTCGGTTCCGGTTCCACAGCCCGCATCCAACGCCGCGCCCGGCCGCAGGTGCCCGGTCTCGGAGGCGAGGTAGGGGCTCACCGGCATGAGCTGGCGGACGTCCTCCCCCGTCTCGGCATCGGGCGTCCAGTGCCGCTCCCAGTACTCCCGGTCGAAACGATGCTGTCCTCGCGGACCGTCCTCCGTGTGCATGCCGCGCTACCCTTCGTCCCGTGGTGGCCGGGATGTCGTCGTCCCGGTGTGGTCTACAGACTCGCCGCTTGGTTCCCAAGATGCAAACTGTTGTGCCGAATGGCAAACTGGGGGGATGAACGAGACACCAGAACAGACCCTGGACGCCGTCGGGCCACGCCTGAAGCAACTCCGGCTGCGCCGCGACGTCACGCTCACCCAGCTGGCCGCCGAGACCCGGATCTCGGCCAGCACCCTCTCCCGGCTGGAGGCCGGACTGCGTCGGCCGACCCTGGAGCAGTTGCTGCCCCTGGCCCGCTACTACGGCGTCACCATCGACTCCCTCGTGGATGCCCCCCGCACAGCCGACCCCAGGTTGGACCTGCGGCCGATGTCCTGCCCGGACGGGTCGGTGATCATCCCGCTGACCCGTAGGCCGGGAGGCGTCCAGGCGTACAAGTTCGTCCGTCCCTCCGGCAGCGACGACCTCGTCCCCGATCCACGGACTCATGAGGGGCATGACTGGGTGTATGTGCTCAATGGGACCCTGCGCCTGGTGCTCGGGGACCAAGACCTCCGCCTGCAGGCCGGGGAGGCCGCCGAGTTCGACACCCGCACCCCGCACTGGTTCGGGGCCACCGGCGCCGGGCCGGTCGAGTACCTCTGCCTCGTCGGCCGCCAGGGACAGCGTGCTCATCTCCGGGCGGTCGTCCCGACTGCAGACTGACGGTGCCTGTCCGCTCGCCGCAGCGACGCGGCCAGGCGAACCGCCCCCAGGCGAACCGCCCCCAGGCGAACGAAAAGCCCGGACCCCCTCAGGGGCCCGGGCTCTCGCCGATCTCTGGCGAGATCACATGGTCGGGCTAGCGGGATTTGAACCCACGACCTCTTCACCCCCAGTGAAGCGCGCTACCAAGCTGCGCCATAGCCCGTGGAACCGACCCTCACCGGATCAATCCACCCGTCAACTGTACACCACGGTTGACATGGTCACGGACCACGAGCGCAGCGGCGCCGCCGTCGGCCGCGCCCTCAGCACGGCTCAGCCGACTCGGACCACCATCTTGCCGGTGTTGGCCCCGCGCATCATGTCCAGGAACGCATCCACGGTGTGCTCGAAGCCTTCCGTGACGGTCTCCTCGGGGGTGATATCTCCGGCCGACAGCCACCCGGTCATGCGCCCCCGGAACTCTTCGGTGACCTCAGGATGCTCGGAGGCCACCTCGGTCACGATGAATCCCTGCATGCGTAGGCGGCGGGTGACCATGGTGCCCATGTTGTCAGGTCCGGCCGGGCGTTCGGTGGCGTTGTAACTGGAAATTGCCCCGCACAACGCCAACCGGCCGAAATCGTTCATGACCTCGAGGGCGGCCTCCAGGTGGTCGCCGCCCACGTTGTCGAAATACACGTCCACGCCCTCGTGACCCACGGCGTGCATCAGCTGCTCGCGGATCGGCGCTTCCCGGTAGTTCAACGCCACGTCGAAGTTGAACTTGTCCTTGAGCAGATTGACCTTCTCAGCGGAACCGGCGGACCCGATCACGCGCGTGGCACCCAGTTGCCGGGCGATCTGGCCAACGGCGGTACCCACCGCCCCCGCGGCGCCGGAGACGAACAGGCTGTCCCCCGCACGCAACCCGGCGATCCTCGTCAGCCCCACGTAGGCCGTCAGGCCCGGCATGCCGAGGAGGCCCAGGTACAGCGAGAGCGGCAGGCCCTCGAGCTCCGGCACGGCCTGGAAGGTGGCGGCATCATCCTGGACCGCGTCCGTCCATCCGTGCTGGTGCAGTACCGCGGTGCCCACGGGCAGGGCCTCCGCGGCCGATTCCACCACGCGCCCGACAGCACCACCGGTGATGGTCTCTCCCAGGCCGTAGGACTTCACGTAGCTGCGGCCGGCGCCCATCCGGCCACGCATGAAGGGATCCACCGAGATGAACTCGTTGGACACCCGCACCTGGCCCGGCTCCACCTCTCCATGGTCGACCTGCTCGATCGAGAAGTCCTCGGGCCTCGGCATCCCTACGGGGCGGGACGCCAGGCGGATCTCGGAACTGGTGAACGCGGACATGCACACTCCTTCAGATCGGTTCTCTCTTGCGACCGACCCTACGCCCCCGGCTCCGTCAGCCGTCGAGCCGCGATGGACCTGGGCCGGCGGGACTCTGCTTTATCGGTTCAGAACGTGTGGATCTCGTCCCCCACCCGGAATTCGACCTTCTTCAAATTCTCCACGTGCTCTTTGGCCTGGGCGGCCACGCTCTGCATGGTCTCCCACAGCACCGCCGGATCGGCCTCGGCCGCCTGGTCGCCGTAGTTGACCACCAGTGTGCCGTCCTCGCCCTTGATCTCGAACGATTCCATGTCCGGTCCCGATGGCATGGAACGCAGGAACTGGGTCACCTCGGAATTGTTCCCCAGGTAGATGCCCCAGTGCTCCTCCAGAGAGGACCAGTCGAAGCTGTTGACCTGCTCGACGGTCAGCTCACTCACCTCGCGGGCATCGCTCCACAGCTGGCCAGCCTGCTCCGCGGCGTCCTGCGCCTGCGTGGCCGCGCTCTCCGCCTGGTCGGCCACCCCGCCCACCTGGTCGGCGGCCTCCTGAACACCGCTGCACCCGGTCAGGGACACGGTCAGCAGGACGGCCGCCCCGGCGGCCTGAACGCTCTTTCGTTTCATGGAACGCTCCTCGCACCGTTTCCCGGGGGAAACCTCGTCACCGCTTCCGAGTCCGCTTCTCGCGCACCCGCATGCCCAGCTCGATCGGGCTCCCCTCGAAGCCGAAGGTCTCACGCAGGCGACGGATGATGAAGCGGCGGTAGCCGGGCTCCAGGAATCCCGTGGTGAACAGCACGATCCGCGGCGGCTGGGTCGAGGGCTGGGTCGCGAACAGGATGCGTGGCTGTTTGCCGCCACGCACGGGGTGCGGGTGGGCCGCCACGAGCTCGCCCAGGAAGGCGTTGAGCTTGCCCGTCGGGATGCGGGTGTCCCAGGACGCCAGGGCCGTGTCCAGGGCGGGCACGAGGCGGTCCTTGTGCCAGCCGGTCTTGGCCGAGAGGTTGACGCGCGGAGCCCAGGCCACATGCGCCAGGTCCCGGTCGATCTCCCGTTCCAGGTAAGTACGGCGGTCCTCGTCCATGAGGTCCCATTTGTTGAACGCCAGGACCACGGCCCGGCCGGAGTCCAGCACGAGCTGCAGGATGCGCACGTCCTGCTCGGAGAGCACCTCCGAGGCCTCCAGCAGCACCACGGCCACCTCGGCCTTGTCGAGCGCCGACTGGGTCCGCAGCGAGGCGTAGTAGTCGGAGCCGTGGGCCATATGCTGCCGGCGGCGGATGCCGGCGGTGTCCACGAAGCGCCACAGGCGCCCGCCCAGTTCGACGAGCTCGTCCACCGGGTCACGCGTGGTCCCGGCGGTCTCATCCACCACCACCCGGTTGGAGCCGGCGAGCTGGTTCAGCAGCGAGGACTTGCCGACGTTCGGACGGCCCAGCAGCGCCACGCGGCGCGGGCCGCCGCGCGGGATCAGTCCGCCGTAGGCGGTCACCTCGGGCAGGGCCTCCATGGCCGCGTCGAGCAGGTCACCGGTCCCCCGGCCGTGCACGGCGGAGACCGGGAACGGCTGGCCCAGGCCCAGGCCCCACAGCGAGGCCGCGTCGGCCTCCTGGGAGATGTCATCCACCTTGTTGGCCACGAGCAGCACCGGGCGGCCCTTGCGACGCAAGAGCTTGACGACGGCCTCGTCGGTGGAGGTGGCGCCCACCGTGGAGTCCACCACGAACAGGACGGCGTCGGCCACGTCCACAGCGCGTTCGGCCTGCTCGGCCACGCGCTGGTGGATGCCCTTGGCGTCATGCTCCCACCCGCCGGTGTCCACCACCGTGAAGGTCTTACCGCCCCATTCGGACTCATAGCTGACGCGGTCACGGGTCACGCCCGGCACGTCCTCCACCACGGCCTCGCGGCGGCCAATGATGCGGTTGACAAGGGTGGACTTGCCCACGTTGGGGCGCCCGACGACGGCGAGCACCGGGGGTGCAGGAGACTCCTCGGACTCGGGGTCACCGTCCTCCCAGCCGCGCAGCAGCGCCGTGTCCTCCTCGTCCAGGTCGTAGTCCTCGAGTCCGGCCCGGAGGGCCTCGGCCCGCTGCTGGGCCTCCTCGTCGGAGAGTGCCGCCAGCTTCTCCTCGATCTGGTCACTGCCGGTCGGCTGGTATTCGGTGCCGTCGTCCGGCGTCGGTGCTCCGGCGTCGCGTGGCGCACTGTTCTCGGTGCTCATGCGCGGTCCCCTTCCGGGTTGGTCGTCTGCTTGGTCGTGCTGTCTGTCATCCTGGCGGATTGTTGGCGGGTGATCTCGGCCAGCATGGCCTCGATGGTCGCCTCAAAATCGAGTTCGGTGGAGTCCACCAGGCCCACCCCGTCGGACGGGGTCATGAAGTCCACCACGGTGGAGTCCTTGGCATCCCGGCCGGACACCTGCTCGGCCAGGTCCTTCGCCTCCACGGTGCCCCCCAGCTGGGCGGCACGGCGGGCCGTGCGCGCCTCGGCGGACGCGGTGAGCAGGATCCGCGCGTCGGCGTCGGGAGCCACCACGGTGGTGATGTCCCGCCCCTCGGCCACGATCATGCGGTGCGCGTCGATCTCGGCGCGCTGACGGGCCACGAGCAGTTCGCGCACGGCACGATTGGTGGCCACCACGGAGACGACGGCGGAGATGCCCGGTTCGCGGATGGCCTCGGTGATGTCGTCGGTGCCCACCACCACGCGTTCATGGTCCGGATCCACGGACAGGACCAGGTCCATGTCCTGGACCGCGGCGACGACCGCGTCCGGGTCGTCGAGGACGCCCTGATGGCGGCAGTGCCACGCGACGGCCCGGTACATGGCGCCGGTGTCCAGATAGGCGGCACCGAGCCGGCGGGCGATGGCCCGGGATACCGACGACTTGCCGGAACCAGAGGGCCCGTCCACAGCCACGACGAGGCGCTGGCTCGGGGGCCGGGGCCCGGTCGGGGTTGTCGTCTCGGTCATTCAGACCACCTTCCATCCCTGCGCTGTCAGCGCGTCCGTCAGATCCTGCTTGCGGCCCGGCAGCACGGAGATCTCCAGCATCCCGACCTCATGTCCGGCGGAGTGGTCCATGCGCAGGTCCTCCACGTTGACGCCGGCCTGCCCCACGTCCTGCAGGACGGCGGAGATCTGCCCCGGGGCGTCGTCCACGATCACGGTCACCACGGCGAAGGCCTGCGGTGGTGCCCCGTGCTTGCCGGGGATCCGGGCGTGGCCGGCGTTGCCCTCGGCGATCAGCTGGGCGATGTCCAGCCGGGCCCCCGGCGCCGTGGGCTCCTCCATGGTGGCGATCAGCCGGTCCAGGTCCTCGCGCACCCCGTAGAGGATCCGCAGGATGTCCGGAGCGTTGGCCGCCAGGATCTGCACCCACAGTTGCGGATCGGACGCCGCGATGCGCGTGGTGTCCCGCAGCCCGTTGCCGGACAGCGCCAGGGACTGGGCCGGGGTCTCCTGCAGCCGCGACGACACCAGGGAGGCGGCGATCTGCGGCAGGTGGGAAATCAGGGCCACCGAGGCGTCATGGTCCTCGGCGGACATCCGGTGCACGGTGGCCCCGAGCACCCGGGCGATCTCCTCCGCGGCGGACACGGCCTCCGGCGAGGTGTCCCCGCCCGAACAGACCACCCAGGGGGCGGCGGTGAACAGGGCACCGCGGGCGGCCACCGGACCGGAGCGTTCCCGCCCGGCCATGGGGTGGGTTCCCACATACCGTGCCGACTGCTCCGGCGTCAGCTGCCCGCCCACGACGGCGGCGTCCACCTCACGCCGGATCGCCCCCTTGACGGAGGCGATGTCCAGCACGACGGCGCCCGGGAACCGCACGAGCGAATCGATGACGACCTGTCCGGCGACGTCCGGCGGCGCGGCCACCACGACGACGCCCGGTACAAAGGCGCCCTCGGCTCCGGTGGTGCCGTCGGTGCTGCCGGCGTCCCCAGCCGGGGAGGCGGCCGGGGCCGCGGTGAGGTCGCCGGGGAAGGCCTGGCCGGCGCCGATGTCCACGGCAACCGCTTGGGCGGACGGGGAAGGATCGGAGAGATAGGTGTCCGCACCGGCCGACCGCAGGCCGAGGCCGATGGAGGCGCCCAGCAGCCCGGTTCCGCGGATCAGCACCGGTTCGGGGATACCCCGTGGGGCCATCACAGGTTCACGGCGGCCATGAGGTGGCCCTGTTCCTGGCGGCCCATCTGGCGGATGGTGCCCTGCTTCTGGTCGCCGAGCCCGATGGGGCCGAACTTCACCCGGACGAGGCGCTCGACCGGGTATCCGACCTCTTTGAACATGCGTCGCACGATCCGATTCTTGCCGGAGTGCATGACGACCTCCACCAGCACGTGGCCCGGCGTGGAGTCCACCAGTTTGAAGGAGTCCACCTGCGCGAAGCCGTCCTCGAGCTGCATGCCCTCCTTGAGCTGAGCCCCGACGCCCTTGGCCATGGGCCCGTGGACCTGGACGAGATAGGTCTTGGGGATCTCGAAGCTCGGGTGGGTCAGCCGGTTGGCCAGTTCACCGTCGTTGGTCAACAACAACAGGCCCTCGGTCTCGGTGTCCAGGCGGCCGACGTGGAAGAGGCGAGTGGAGTCGTACTTGCCCTTCTTGAGGTAATCGGAGATGCAGGGCCGGCCCTCGGGATCGTCCATGGTGGAGACGACGCCGCGGGGCTTGTTGAACGCGAAGTACCGCAGGGTGGTGTCCAGCTGCAGGCGGAGGCCGTCCACGTGGATGACGGCCGTGTCCGGATCCACCCGGATGCCGGTCTCGGTGACGACCTTGCCGTCCACCTCGACGCGACCCTCGGCGATGAGGTCCTCGCAGACGCGGCGGGAGGCCACGCCGGCGGAGGCCATGACCTTCTGCAGACGCACACCTTCGGGCGTGTGGACCGAGGAGAAGTTCTGGTCCCGCTGGGCACGGTTGGGGCGGGTGGGCGTCCGGGCCGCTCCGAGGTTGCGGTCGTACCCCTTCTGGGAGTCGTCGCGGAACGGTCCGCCCCTCTGCCCGGGTCCCGGGGTGCCCCAGGACTTGCGCGGCTGTCCCTGGGAGGACTGGCCCTTGCCGGGCTTGCCCTGCTGCGGCTTGCCGCGGTAGCTGGTGTTCTTCTTTCCGGAGCCTCCCGGCTTGCGGTCATTCATCAGTGCACTGTCCTGTTCGTTGCGTTGGGTTGGAATGCTGTGCCGTCGTCCTGGACGGCGGTCAGGTGTTGAGTTCAGTCTGGTCCATGACGGCCAGTTCCGACAGGCCGGGCAGATGATCCGAGAGCTTGGGCAGCTCCTGGAGGCTGCCCACCCCCAGTGTCTCCAGGAGGTAGCCCGTGGTCTCGTACAGCACCGCCCCGGAGTGTGGTTCACTGCCCGCCTCCGCCACGAGCCCCCTGGTGACGAGGGTTCTCATGACCGAATCGGAGTTCACGCCGCGGATGCCCGCCACGCGGGAGCGCGTGACCGGCTGCAGGTAGGCGACCACGGCCAGGGTCTCCAGGGCAGCCTGGGTCAACCGTGCCGTCTGGCCTTCGACGATGAACCGCTCCACCACCTCCGCATGGGCCGGACGGGAGTAGATGCGCCAGCCGCCGGCAAGTTCGCGCAATTCGAAGCCGCGCCGTGGGGAGCCAGACAGTCCATCATAGTCGCTGGCGAGGGCTGAAAGCACATCGGCCACCTGCCGCGGGTCCGCACCGGTCGCCTCCGCCAGTTGTGCCACGGTCACCGGCTCGTCCACGACCATCAGCACGGCCTCGAGTGGTCCACGCACGTCCTCGGGCTCGCTCATGACCACTCCTCCTCGTCGTCCGGACCGTGCTCCGGCCTCACATCGGGGGCGTCCGGGTCCCACCGGACCATGAGTTCGCCCAACGGGACCTCTTGGTCGAAGGTGACGGCGCGGTCCCGGAACATCTCCAACAGCGCGAGGAAACGGGCGACGATCACGAGGGTGGAGCCGGCGTCGGACACCAACTCGTGGAAGGCGAGCCGGCCGGCCTCGCGCAATCGGGCGGCCAACAGGCCCACTTGCTCACGGACCGAGACGGGCGGGGCGTGCAGATGCTCCAGGTTCACCTGTTCCGCCGGATTCGGGGTCCGGGCCAGGACGTCCTCGGCCAGCGCACCGAATTGCTCGGCGCTCAGCGTCCACACCAGCTCCGGCAACAGGGACGCGAAGCGTGGATCCAGGGTGGTCTGGCGCGGGAAGCGGCGCGCCTCCGCCCGGATCTTCTCGCCCAGGAGCGAGGAGATGTCGCGGAAGGCCTTGTACTGCAGCAGTCGGGCGAACAGCAGGTCGCGGGCCTCGAGCAGGGCCACGTCCTCCTCCGCGTCCGTGGTCCCGGCCGGCAGCAGCCGGGCTGTTTTCAGGTCGAGCAGGGTGGCTGCGACCACCAGGAACGCGCTCGAGGCGTCCAGGGCGGCCAGCTCCGGCCGACCTCGCTGGCCTCCGTCCCCGCCGGCGTCCAGAGCGATGCCGGGGTGATGCCGGAGGGTACTGGCATAGGCGATGAACTCGTCCGTCACCTCGGCCAACGCCACCTCGGTGATGTCCATCTGACGCCGGGCGATGAGCGAGAGCAGCAGATCGAAGGGCCCGGCGAAGTTGGTCAGGGTGACGGAGAACCCGGAGGGGACCCCGTCCTCGCCGTCCAGGTTCTCGGGTAGGCCGCCCGCCAGGTCCCTGGCGACATCCGGGGCAGTTGCCCCGGCACCTGGGGTCACGGCGCTCCGCCGCGCCAGATCAGCTCGCGGGCCAGCGTGCGGTAGGCCTTGGCGCCCTCGTGGTTCTGGGCGAACGTGGTCATGGGTTCGGCGGCCACGGTGGCATCGGCGAACTTGATGGAGCGCTTGATCACGGTCTCGAAGACCCGGTCGCCGAAGGCCTCGACGAGACGGCTGACGACCTCCTTCGAGTGCAGTGTCCGGGCGTCGAACATGGTGGCCAGCACGCCGTCGATCTCCAGGTCCGGGTTGATGCGGTCCTGGATCTTCTCGATCGTCTCCACGAGCAGCGCGACGGCACGCAGGGCGAAGAACTCGGCGGTCAGCGGGATGATCACGCCGTGGGAGGCGGTCAGGGCGTTGACGGTCAGCAGGCCCAGGGACGGCTGGCAGTCCACGAGGATGACGTCGTAGTCATCCCGGACCTGGCGCAGTGACCGTTCCAGGACCTGTTCCCGGGCCACCTCATTGACGAGCTGGACCTCCGCCGCGGAGAGGTCGATGTTGGCCGGCAGGAGGTCGATGCCCTCGAACTCGGTCTCCACGATGGCGTCCCGGGCGGTGATGGACCGTTCCATCATGACGTTGTAGACGGTGGTGTCGAGTTCGTGGGGGCTGACGCCGAGACCGGCGGAGAGGGCACCCTGGGGATCGAAGTCGACCATGAGCACCCGCCGGCCGTAGCTGGCCAACGCGGCTCCGAGGTTGATGGTGGAGGTCGTCTTGCCGACCCCGCCCTTCTGGTTGACCATGGAGATCACGCGCGCTGGACCGTGGGTTTCCAACTGCACCGGCTCCGGGAATTCGTGCTTGGGCCGTCCCGTGGGTCCGATGACCGGGTCACCGGTGATCATGAGGACTGGCGTGGGCTCTTCCTGGTTCACGATGCTGCCGTCTCCTGCCGTAGGTCCATGTGTTCGCCGTGCTGTGAGGTCGCCCACACTGAACAACGTCAGTTGCTGCGGCATGGATACACCCTAGTCCGGATCGGCGTCCGCCCGGAAAATTCCCCTCTCGTTGCGGCGAGCCTTGACGTTCAACCGCAGCCTGAAGGTGATATGCCGCCCGTGCTCCCGGCCGCGGGGCGGTGCCGGGCATGGTGTTCAGGGGCTCGCCCTGCACACGACGCCCGGCACCGGAGGGATCGATACCGCGGGGACTCAGCGCTGCGGGGCCGAGCCCACCACATTGAGGCTGGACTCCGGGTGGCCCTCGAAGGCCTGCTCGGCCGCCGTCGGAGACTCGCGCGGGTCGAAGGGGTGCCTTTGGGTCCCGGATTCGGGCGAGCCCTGACCCGTGCCACCCTCCTCACGGCCCTCCGAACGACGCGCCGGGCGATCCTCGGAGTAGTCGCCCAGGCCATGACCGACCACCATCTCCTCATCGAACGCGTCCCGGCCGGAGAGCACGTTGTCAGCCTTGACGGGATCGAACTCACCGACCCACTTGCCGATGAGCATGGTGGCCACGGCGTTGCCCGTGAAGTTGGTGAGTGCGCGGGCCTCGGACATGAACTTGTCAATGCCCACGATCACGCCCATGCCACCGAGCAGCTGCGGCTGGTGTGCCTGGAGCCCCGCGGCCAGGGTGGCCAGGCCGGCACCGGTGACGCCGGCGGCCCCCTTGGAGGCGATGATCATGAACACCAGCAGGCCGATCTGCTCACCCAGACTCATCTCCAGGCCCATGGCGTTGGAGACGAACAGGGCCGCCATGGTCAGGTAGATGGCCGTGCCGTCCAGATTGAAGGAGTAGCCCGTGGGCACCGTGACGCCCACCACGGACTTGTGCACGCCGGCGTGCTCCATCTTGGCGATCAAGCGCGGCAGGGCGGACTCGGAGGACGAGGTGGCGAAGATGAGCAGGTACTCGCGGCCCAGGTACTTCATCAGCCTGAAGATGTTCACGCCGGTGACCAGCCGGAGCAGGGTGCCGAGCACCACCACGATGAACACGATGCAGGTGGCATAGAAGGCGCCCATCAGCAGGGCCATGGCACCGATGGCGGACCAACCGGTGGATCCCACGACGGCGGCGATGGCGCCGAAGGCGCCGATCGGGGCGATCCACATGATCATCATCAGGATGCGGAACACCACGCCCTGGATCAGGGTGAGGCCTTTGAGCAGCGGCGCCCCGGACTCCCCCATCGCCTGGAGGGCGAAGCCCACCAGCAGGGCGACGAACAGCACCGGCAACACCGGCACCGAGCCGGGGATGATGTCCAGCAGGAACGCGACGGTCGGATCCAGGTCCGCCTGGGCGGCATCCGGGTCATAGGGGGTCAGGGCCAGACCTTCGCCCGGGTGGATGAGGTTGCCGACGACGAGGCCGAGACCCAGGGCGAAGGTGGACATGGCCATGAAGTACAGCAGGGCCAAGCCGCCCACCTTGCCCACGGTGGCGGCCTTGGCGATGGAGCCGATGCCGAGCACGATGGTGCAGAAGATGACCGGGCCGATCATCATCTTGATGAGCGAGACGAAGCCGTCGCCCAGCGGCTTGAGGGACTTGCCGAACTCCGGGAACAGCAGTCCGACGGCGGCCCCCAGGATCACCGAGGCGATCACCATGATGTACAGCCAGTGCGTGCGGTCCTTCTTCTTCGCCGGCATGGCCGGTGTCCGGTCTGCCGCGGGTCCCGACGCCGGCGGGCCGGCCGGGGCGTGCCGCGTTGCGGCCTGGTCGGATGGGTTCGTCATGGGGATGTCCTCTACAGTGGGGTGACTCACGGTCTCTTCGTTGCGACGATCATCACCGTGGGACGTGCGTCACATCACCCTTGCGGTCATAAAGTTCATGGCGCAGACCACATCCGGGGGCCGATGAAGCCCGCCGCCGAGCATTGAGCGACGTGCATCGAGCATCGTGGTGAGGCATCCCGGCGAGAGTTCACAGCGACGGACCAGAACGAGGATTCACGGTGGGCACCACGGCGGGACTGACGGCGGGAGACCGGTTGGACGGGCGGCGTCGGCGCGCCCGCCGCGATGCGTCCAGAACCTCCCGGCGGCCGTGGAGCATCGCCCGCCGGCTGGCGACGGCCCACTTGGTCGCGCTGCTGATCCTCACCGTCGCCCTGGTGGTCTTCAGCTACCAGCAGACCCAGCGGACGGTCTATGGGCTGGAGCGAGCCAATGTGCTCTCCACGGCGCGCCTGATCGCCGACGAAGAACGGATCCGTGACGGCTTCAGGGCCGCGGACCCCAGCACGGCGCTGCAACCGCTCACCACCGAGCTCGCCGAACAGGCCCAGGTGGACTGGGTGACCTTCTTCGGCACCGACTACTCCCGGGTCGCCCACCGGGACCCGGCCCAGAACGGCACCCGGTACCCCGATGACCTCTCGGCGGTCCTGGCCGGCCAGGGCCAGGTGGACACGGTGGCCACCGGGCCTGCCGGCCTCTCCCTCCGCGCGCTGGTCCCCGTCCTGTCCTCGGACGCCCCCGGCGCCGAGGTGGTCGGCATCGTCGGCGTGGGGCACCGCGTCTCCGAACTGGACATCGTGGTGACCGCCCAGATCCCGCGCATCCTGCTGGGCATGGGACTCGTCGCGGCCCTCGGGCTGGCCGGCTCTATCGCCCTGGGCCGGTACATCCGCCGGACCACCCACGGACTCGGCCCGGAGGAGCTGGCCCATCGGTTCACCGTGCTGGACACCGCCCTGCACAACGTCAATGAGGGCATGGTGCTGGTCTCCGCCACCGGAGAGCTGAGCCTGTACAACGATCGCGCGGCCGAGCTGCTGGATCTCCCTCCCCTGGGCCACCGCGCGGACCGCACCCCGGGAACCGTCTCGCTCGCGGACCTTCAGTTGCCAGGCCCGTTGGCCGGGTTGCTGGAGTCCGGGCGGGATGCGCGGGACGAGCTGTTCGCCGTCCCCGGCCGCATCCTGGTGGTGAACCAGCACCGTACCCGTCCGGCCGTCCCGCCGGCGCGGCTGCGGACACCCATTGGGTGGCGGCGCGGACGGAGGCAGCAGGTCCCGGCCGGCGCCGACGGGGGCACGGTGGTGACACTGTACGACCGCACGGACGTCCAGGAGATGAACCGCGAGTTGGAGAGCATCCGATCCCTGACCGATGCCCTGCGTGCCCAGACACATGAGCACGGCAACCGGCTGCACACCGTGCTGTCCCTCGTGGAACTGGGGCGGATCGACCAGGCACGTGACCTGCTGGCGTCGGGTGTGACGGCCGGCGCCGCCCAACCGGGTCCGCTGGATCCCACCGGCGAACCGGCGGTGCAGGCCCTCCTGGCCGCCAAGGCCGCCCAGGCGCGCGAACGCGGGGCGCGGATGGACTACCGGGTCGAGGTGGACTCCCCCACCGGGTTCTCCGCGCAGGACCTCGTGACGATCCTCGGCAACCTGGTGGACAACGCCATCGACGCCGCGGCGGACCCCGCACGGCCGGCGGAGGACCGTTGGGTGGAGGCAGAGGCCCACACCGACGCCGGCTGGCTGGTCCTGCAGGTGGCGGACGGCGGCCCCGGCCCTTCCGCGGAGGATCGCGGACACGTGTTCGACCTCGGATTCTCGACCAAGCCCGCAGGTGCCGCCGGCCGGGGCATCGGCCTTGCCCTGGTCCGGCAGACGGCCCTCTCACTGGGCGGGGGTGTGGAGCTGGCCCTGGATTCTGGCACCGTGTTCACCGTGGAGCTGCCGCTGCCTGCGGACGGTGTCCGCGCGCCACGGTGTCCGGCACACCGTCCGCCACCCCAACCCGCCATGCATGACGGCGCAGGAGGCCACGATGACCAGTGAGCGAGTGATGGTCGTCGAGGACGACGCCCTGGCGGCGGAGACCTACGGGGAGTACCTGGCCCGGGCCGGTGGCTACCGGCAGGTGCACCTCTCCCCCACCCTGGCCGACGCGGTGCGGTTCCTGTCCACCCAGTGGCGCGAACACGGCTCCTTCGGCGTGGATGTGGTGCTGCTGGACATGAACCTTCCGGACGGGCACGGCCTGGAGGTGCTTCGCCGGATGCGAGCCGCGGGGTTCGCCGGGTCGGTGGTGGCCATGACCGCCGCCACGGATGTGCCCACCATCCGCCAGGCCATGGCCCTGGGCGTGGTCCAGTACCTGGTGAAGCCCTTCGGCTATCCCGAGTTCGCCGAACGGTTGCGGGTGGCACGGGAACTGTCCACCGGCCTCGCCGGAACCGGGTCGGTCCGCAGCCAGGCGGAGGTGGACCGGGCGTTCCGCCACCACGGCAGCGCCGGCCCGGCCACCCTGCCCAAGGGGCTCACCGAGGGCACCCTCGACTCCATCGTGGATCTGCTCCGCTCCGACCTGACTGCTGTCCCGGGATCTGCCCCGGACTCCGGCAACCGGTCCGGCACCGAGTCCGCGTCCCGGTCCGGCCCGGTGGCCGGACGCAGCGCCGGTGAGGTGGGGGCCGCCGTCGGGACATCCCGGGTGACGGCACGGCGCTACCTGGAACACCTCTTCCGGCAGGGCCTGGTGGACCGCTCTCCGCGCTACGGGACACCGGGGCGGCCGGAGAACGAGTACCGCTGGTCCGGACGTGGCCCCGAGCCCCGATAACCTACGGGCCGGTGCGGAGAGTGGGCACGAGGGCGTCGAGCACGGAACGGTCCTCGATGGTGGAGGGCACCACGTACTCCTCACCATCGGCCATCTGCCGCATCGTCTTGCGCAGGATCTTGCCGGACCGGGTCTTCGGCAGCGCGTCCACCACGGCCACCTGCTTGAAGTCGGCCACGGCGCCCACCGAGGTGCGGACGATGGCGCGCAGCTCGGCCAGCAGTTCCTCCAGCGCGGTCTCCCCCTCGACCTCCACCCCGGACTTGAGCACCACGTAGCCGGAGGCCCGCTGGCCCTTGAGCGGGTCCGCCAACCCGATCACCGCGCACTCGGCCACCGCCGGATGGGCGGCGAGCGCCTGCTCGAGGGCACCCGTGGAGAGCCGGTGACCGGCCACGTTGATGACGTCGTCCGTGCGGCCCATGACGAAGAGATAGCCCTCCTCATCCACCAGTCCCGAATCGCCCGTGGCGTAATACCCCTCGAAGGCACTGAGATAGGAGTCGATGAAGCGCTGGTCATTGCCCCACAACGTGGTCAGGGTCCCGGGAGGCAGGGGCAATCGGAGGCAGATGTTGCCCTCCACCCCGGACTCGACCGGTTGCCCGCGCCCGTCCAGGATCTCCACGGCATAGCCCGGAGTGGGCCGGGTGCAGGAACCGGTCTTGATGGGAAGCGCCTCCAGCCCCACCGGGTTGGCGCCGATCGGCCAGCCGGTCTCGGTCTGCCACCAGTTGTCCACGACCGGCACGCCCAGCAGGTCACCGATCCAGCCCTGGGTCTCCGGATCCAGCCGCTCGCCGGCCGCGAACAGTGTCTGGAGCTCCGACAGGTCGTGGCCTCGGGCCAGGGCACCGTCCGGGTCCACCTTGCGGATGGCCCGCAAGGCGGTCGGTGCCGTGAACAGTGAGCGCACCCCGTGCTGGGCGACGACCCGCCAGAACGCCCCCGCGTCCGGGGTCCCCACGGGCTTGCCCTCGTAGAGCACGGTGGTGGCCCCGACCAGCAGCGGTGCGTAGACGATGTACGAATGCCCCACCACCCAGCCGACGTCCGAGGCGGTGAACATCGTCTGGCCGGGGCCGACGTCGTAGATGTTCGCCATGGTCCAGGCCAGGGCGACCGCATGTCCGCCGTGATCCCGGACCACGCCCTTGGGCGAGCCGGTGGTGCCGGAGGTGTAGAGGATGTACAGCGGATCCGTGGCGGCCACGTCCACGGCCGCCGCCGGCTCGGCCTCGGCCATGGCCTCGTCCCAGTCGACCCACCGGGTACCAGCCTCGGGCGCGTTCCCGGCATCCTTGCCGACGTCGGCCCGCTTCCTGTCCAGGCTGTCCAGACTGTGCTCAAAACCGTCGCGGTGCTTGACCACCACGGCCCCGACCCGGTGCTGCGCCAGGGCCACGGCCTCAGCCACCGCGGGCAGGTACTCCACGCGCCGGTTCGGCTCGATGCCCCCGGAGGAGGTCACGATCGCCGCCGGCTTCGCGTCGTCGATGCGCGCCGCCAGCTCGGGGGCCGCGAATCCACCGAACACCACGGAGTGCACCGCCCCGATCCGGGCGCAGGCCAACATGGCCACGTGAGCCTCCGGTGTCATCGGCAGGTAGATGACCACGCGGTCGCCGCGGCCGACGCCCAGGGACACCAGCGCCCCGGCGAAACGGGACACCCGGTCGGTCAGGTCCGCGTAGCTGATGTGCTCCACGGTGCCGAGCACCGCCGAGTCATAGATGATCGCGGTGCGCTCGCCCTGGCCGGCAGCCACGTGCCGGTCCAGACAGTTCACGGACGTGTTCATACGGGCCCCGGGGAACCACCGGTAGATCGGTGCCGCCGCATCGTCCAGGACCCGGGTGGGCGGCTCCGTCCAGTCGATGGCAGCGGCCGCCTCCAGCCAGAATCCCTCAGGGTCCTCGATGGACCTGCGGTAGACGGACGCGTACGGCTCAGAGGGCGCAGAGGGAGGGGTGGGATTACCCGGAGAGGACGTTGAGGGCATGGGACCAACCTAGGACGTGAGCCACGCCACGTCCACCCTGTGTATACGCAACGGGGGGATCGAAGCCGAAAAGGGGGCCGATTCGGGGCCGATTTCTCCCGCTATCGCCCATACACAGACATTTGTGTATACGCTAGTCCCTGTGAGAGCCAGTGAACGTGCGTACCGGACCCTGCGTCAGGAGATCATCGAAGGTCAGCTTCCCCCCGGGTCGCTCCTCGGCGAGGTCGAGCAGTCGGCCCGCCTGGGCCTGTCCCGCACGCCGCTGCGCGAGGCCATCGGACGCCTGGTGTCCGAAGGGCTGGCCGCCCCCTCCAGCGGGCGCGGGACCGTGGTCACGGAGGTCTCCCTGGACGAGGCCGAGGACCTGTTCGACCTGCGCACGGTGCTCGAGGTGCTGGCCGCGCGTCGGGCCGCCGTGCACGCCGACTCAGAGGTCTTCGGGCAGCTGGCTGCCCGCTTCGAGTCCGCCACGGAACCACTCCGCCGGGGGAAGGATCCCGAGTCCTACTACCGGCTGACCACGGAGCTGGACGACGCCGTGGATGCCGCCTGTGCCAACGCCTACCTGGCCCAGCACCTGAGGTCCCTGCGCATCCACCTGGCGCGGCTGCGCCGCTTCTCCCGGAACGATCCGGCGCGGCTGGCGGCGTCGGCCACGGAGCATGCCGCCATCGCCCGGGCCCTGGCCGACCGGAACCCCGAACTGGCCGCGGCGACCACCACCCTCCACCTGCACCACGCCCTGGCGCACCTGCAGTCACACCAGACCGAACCGGCAGAACCGGCAGAACCTACAGAACCTACAGAACCAACTGGACCAGCCGGCCCCACCCCAGACCACCCCACATCCACCTTGGAGAGGACCCCATGATCGACCACGACGTCCGCGTCTACCGTTCCGAAGAAAACCTTCAGCGCCAGGACCAGCTCGCCTGGAAGATGGCCGAGGTCGCCACCGACACCGTGGCCATCGACCCCGAAGTGGAGGAGATGGTCATCAACCGCATCATCGACAACGCCTCGGTGGCCATCGCCTCCCTGAACCGCGGCCCGATCGTCGCCGCCCGGGCGCAGGCCCTGACCCACGCGCCCACGTCAGGCGGACAGGGAGCCTCCGTGTTCGGCATCACCGAGAAGGTCTCCCCGGAATGGGCCGCCTGGGCCAACGGCGTGGCCGTGCGCGAGCTGGACTACCACGACACCTTCCTGGCCGCCGAGTACTCCCACCCCGGGGACAACATCCCGCCGATCCTGGCGGTCGCCCAGCACACCGGTGCCAACGGCGCCGACCTGATCCGGGGCATCGCCACCGGCTACGAGCTCCAGGTGGACCTGGTCAAGGCCATCTGCCTGCACGCCCACAAGATCGACCATGTGGCCCACCTCGGCCCCTCGGCCTCGGCCGGCATCGGTACCCTCCTGGGGCTGGACACCGAGACGATCTTCCAGGCCATCGGCCAGGGGCTGCACACGACGACGGCCACCCGCCAGTCCCGCAAGGGTGAGATCTCCACGTGGAAGGCCCACGCCCCCGCCTTCGCCGGCAAGATGGCCGTCGAGGCAGCCGACCGCGCCCTGCGCGGCCAGACCTCACCCGTGCCGATCTATGAGGGCGAAGACTGGGTCATCGCCTGGATGCTGGATGGCCCGGAGGCCCGGTACACGGTGCCGCTGCCGGAGCCCGGCGAGGCCAAGCGCGCCATCCTGGACACCTACACGAAGGAGCACTCCGCCGAGTACCAGGCCCAGGCCTGGATCGACCTCGCGCGCAAGCTGCACGGCGAGCACCCCGAGCTCGCCGATCCCTCCCACGTCGCCTCGATCGTCATCCACACCTCGCACCACACGCACTACGTGATCGGCTCCGGCGCGAACGACCCGCAGAAGTATGATCCGAAGGCCTCCCGGGAGACCCTCGACCACTCCATCCCGTACATCTTCACGGTGGCACTCCAGGACGGCGCGTGGCATCACGTGGACTCCTACTCCCCGGAGCGGGCAGGACGTCCGGACACCGTGGAACTGTGGCAGAAGGTCACCACCGAGGAGGATCAGGAGTGGACCCGCCGGTACCACTCCCTGGACATCTCGGAGAAGGCCTTCGGCGGCCGGGTGGTCATCACCACCGCCACCGGCGAGACCATCACGGACGAGATCGCCGTGGCCGATGCCCACCCTCTGGGAGCCAGGCCGTTCGCGCGGGAGCAGTACATCCACAAGTTCCGCACCCTGGCCGAGGGCCTGGTGGCCCCGGAGGAGATCGATCGCTTCCTCGATGCCGCCCAGCGCACGGCGTCGCTCGGCGCCGGTGAGCTGGACCAGTTGAACATCACCGCGGCCCCCGGCGTCATCGACCTGGCCGCTGCCCCGAAGGGACTCTTCTGATGCTGTATTCGTCACTGACTGCCGCCGAGAAGCGGGTCCGTCTGCGGGAACTGCTGCAGCCCGGTGCCGCCGTGCAGTTCCCCGGGGCCTACACCCCTCTCTCCGGCAAACTGGTGGAGGAGCAGGGGTTCCAGGGGCTGTACATCTCCGGTGCGGTGCTGGCCAATGAGTTGGCCCTGCCGGACATCGGGCTCACCACCCTCACCGAGGTGGCCCAGCGCGCCGGGCAGATCGCCCGGGTCACGGACCTTCCGGCCATCGTGGACGCGGACACCGGCTTCGGCGAGCCGATGAACGTGGCCAGGACCATCCAGGAACTAGAGAACGCCGGGCTCGCCGGCTGTCACCTCGAGGACCAGGTCAACCCCAAACGCTGCGGCCACCTCGACAACAAGGCCGTCGTGGACCTGGCGACGGCCACCCAGCGGGTGGCGGCAGCCGCGAGCGCCCGCCGGGACGAGAACTTCCTCATCATGGCCCGCACCGATATTCGCGGGGTGGACG
>NZ_JALDXU010000133.1:0-6820 GCF_032154715.1 Citricoccus sp.
GGCCACCACTGGCCGGTCGTCTCGCTGGCCGGTCTACGCCCTCGGCGTGTCCGTGGTCCTGGCCTCGGTGTGGTGCGTGCTCTGCCTGACCACGACGCGGCAGCAGACCGAACTGGCCACCGCGCTCGCGGCGACGACCGCGGCCTTCGTCCTGACCGCCCTCGCCCTCGCCCGGATGGCCCTGCACCGCCCGCCCCTCGGCCATGCCACCGCCGAGCAGGACGCCGCGATCCGCGCCGGCGGGGCCAACCGCCTGCTGGCCGTCGGTGCGGCGGGCGTCCTGTCGGTCACCGGCGCCGCCCTCCTCGCCGGCGTGCAGGTCTGGCACGGCTTCACCAGTGGCACCATCCTGAATCTCGGGATCAACGACCTGCCGGACGGTCTGCTCCTGACCCGCACCCTCACGGTCTTCGCCCTGTTCGGCCTCATCGTGGCCTGTGTGATCGCCCCGGCCCCGGATGTGCCGGGGGTCCGGCTCCAGCCCCGCCAGGCCGATCGAGAAGCCCAGCGAGAAGCCCAGCGAGGGGCCGAATACGAGGTGCCCCGCGCATGAGCGCCGAGATCGTCCTCGACCTCTCTTCACCGGTACCGCCGTTCGAGCAGCTGCGGGCGCGCATCACCACCCTGATCGACGACGGCACCCTCACCCCCGGCTCCCGGCTCCCCTCGGTCCGGGCACTGGCCGCGGACCTCGGGATCGCCGTCGGGACGGTGGCCCGCGCCTACCGGGAACTGGAGGCGGCCGGGTATGTGGTGTCCCGGCGTCGGCACGGCACGACGGTGGCGGAGGCGCCCCCGTGGTCGAGGCCTGAGAGTACACCGGGGAAACAGTTGAGGGCCGAGCGAGACTGGCCGGACGACGTCGTGCAGGCTGCCAAGGACCTCGCGCGCCGGGCGACAGCGGCGGGTTTCAGCCCTGAGGAGACGGTGGAGCTACTGACGGGGGTGGCCCGTAGAATGCACGAGTGAGCATTCCCACCCCGTATGAGGACCTGCTGGCCGATGTCATGGCCACCGGTGCCGCCAAGTCAGACCGCACCGGCACCGGGACGCGCAGCGTATTCGGCCGCCAGCTGCGGTACGACCTGGGCGCGTCGTTCCCGTTGATCACCACCAAGCGCGTGCACTTCAAGTCCGTGGCACTCGAGCTGCTGTGGTTCCTGCGCGGCGATTCCAACGTCCGCTGGCTGCAGGAGCGCGGCGTCCGGATCTGGGACGAGTGGGCGGACGAGGACGGTGAACTGGGACCGGTCTACGGTGTGCAGTGGCGGTCCTGGCCCACCCCGGACGGCGGGCAGATCGACCAGATCGCGAAGGTCGTGGACTCCATCCAGACCACCCCGGACTCGCGACGCCACCTGGTCACCGCGTGGAATCCGGCCGAGGTGGACCAGATGGCCCTGCCCCCGTGCCACGCGATGTTCCAGTTCTACGTGGCACCGCAGGACAACGGCCCCGGCAAACTCTCCTGCCAGCTGTACCAGCGCTCAGCGGACCTGTTCCTCGGGGTACCGTTCAACATCGCCTCCTACGCCCTCCTGACCGTGATGATGGCGCAGCAGACCGGGCTGGAACCCGGCGAGTTCGTCTGGACCGGCGGCGACTGCCACATCTATGACAACCACGTGGACCAGGTCACCGAACAGCTCGCCCGGGAGCCGTTCCCCTATCCGCAGCTGAGGTTCAACCGGACCCCGGAGGACATCTTCAGCTACGCCCTCGACGACTTCGAGCTGGTCGACTACCAGCACCACCCGACGATCAAGGCCCCCATTGCCGTCTGACAGCACCCCTATCCGCATCGGCATGATCTGGGCCCAGACTCCGGATCGCGTCATCGGCGCCGACGGCTCCATGCCGTGGCACCTGCCCGAGGACCTCGCCCACTTCAAGGACCTCACCCACGGCCACCCGGTCATCATGGGCCGGCGCACCTGGGACTCGTTCCCGGAGAGGTTCCGGCCCCTGCCGGGACGGACGAACATCGTGGTCTCCCGGCGCCAGCAGTCGGCGGACGCCATGCGGGCCGCGGGCGCCGTCGTCGCCCCCGGGTTCCAGGAGGCCCTCGAGGCCGCGAGCGAGGCGGACGGACTGGACCTGATCTGGGTGATCGGCGGGGCCACGCTGTACGAGCAGGCGCTCGATGTGGCGACCCTGGCCGAGATCACCGTGATCGAGACCGACTCCGCCGGTGACACGTACGCCCCCGCGCTGGACGGCCAATGGACGCGGACCTCTCTTGAGGAGCACCGCACGGACGCCGGCGTCGGGTACCGCTTCGAACGGTGGGAACGCGCTCACGACGACCACGAGGACCGTTCATGAACGAGCTGCTGAACAAGACCACCCTGACGTTCATCGCCTTCGTCGCCTGCCCGATCCTGGGTCTGGTGACCGCCGTGATGGGCCTGGTCATGATCTTCACGGACAACGTGGTGATGGGCGTCGTCTTCCTGGTGGTGCTCACCCAGGTGTTCATCTTCGGCGGGCTGTGGGCCACCCTGAAACGCAAGTCACTGACCGAGGACAGCTCCGGCCAGTAGACTGGGGGTCATGCTTTCCCCAGATTCAGCACTCCAGACCGCTTCCGACCCCGCCGCCCACCCCACGGTCGGCCTCATCGGCTGGCGCGGCATGGTCGGCTCCGTGCTCCTGCAGCGGATGGCCGAGGAGGGGGACTTCAACCGCCTGAACCCGGTGTTCTTCTCCACCTCCGCGGCCGGTCAGCCGGCGCCTTCCGTGGAAGGGCTCCAGGGCGATGCGGGCACCCTGCAGGACGCCTACGACATCGAGACGCTGGCCAAGCTGCCCGTCATCCTCACCACCCAGGGCGGCGGCTACACCTCCGAGGTCTACCCCAAGCTGCGCGCCGCCGGCTGGACTGGGATCTGGATCGACGCCGCCTCGACGCTGCGCATGGAGGATTCCTCCATCATCGTGCTCGACCCGGTGAACCGGAACGTCATCGACGCCGGCCTGGCCTCGGGCGTCAAGGACTTCGTGGGCGGCAACTGCACCGTCTCCTGCATGCTCATGGGCCTCGGCGGTCTGTTCAAGGCCGGCCTGGTGGAGTGGGGCACCGCCATGACCTATCAGGCGGCCTCCGGCGGCGGCGCCCGCCACATGCGTGAGCTGCTCACCCAGTTCGGCGACCTCCACGGCGTGGTGGCCCACGAGTTGGCCGATCCCGCCTCCGCGATCCTGGAGATCGATCGCAAGATCACCGCGGCCCAGCGCGACGGCTCCCTGGACGCCTCCCAGTTCGGCATGCCACTGGCCGGATCCCTCATCCCCTGGATCGACGCGGACCTGGGCAACGGCATGTCCAAGGAGGAGAAGAAGGCCGGGGACGAGACCAACAAGATCCTCGGCCACTCGGCAGCTCAGCGGGTGCCCTTCGACTCCCTGTGCGTGCGCATCGGCACCCTGCGCTCACACTCCCAGGCACTGACCCTGAAGCTGACGCAGGACGTGCCGCTGGACGAGATCGAACAGATCATCGCCGCGGACAACGAGTGGGTCTCCGTGGTGCCGAACACCAAGGAGGCCTCGATGGCGGATCTAACCCCCATCGCCGCCTCCGGCGCCATGACCATCCCGGTGGGCCGCCTGCGCAAGATGGAGATGGGCTCCGAGTACCTCTCCGCCTTCACCGTCGGCGACCAGCTGCTGTGGGGTGCCGCCGAGCCGGTGCGTCGCATGCTGGCCATCGCCACCGGCAACCTGTAGGCAGTCCGGCTCAGGGGTCCGGCTCAGGGGTCCGGCTCAGAGTCCCTCCATCACCAGCTCCGCGTTGAGCTGGGCGCCCGCCATGGTGCCGGCCGCGGCGGCCGCGCCGACCTGGGCGGAGAGGTCGGACGCGTTGCCGGCGGCCCAGACGCCGGGCACGCTGGTGCGGCCGGCGGGGTCCACGGACAGGAACCGGCCCATCGGGTTCTCCTCCAGGCGCAGGCCGAGCGAGTCGAACGCCTCGGTCCGGGCGAGCATGCGCGGGGCCACCACAACGACCTCGGCGGACAGCAGCCCGCCGCCGGACAGGCGCACTCCGGTGAGACGGTCTTCGCCGTCACGAACCCCGGACTCGACGCCGGCGGCCTCCCCCGTGACCACCTCGACACCGCGGGCGGCCAGCATCCGGGCCTGATCCGCGTCCAGTCCGGGTCCGCGGCCGGTGTCCTCGAGGAAGCGGACATCCGCACTGAGCTGGCTGAACAGCAGGGCCTGGTGCACGGAGTTCGGGGAGGTGCCCAGGACCAGGATGGAGCGGTCCCGGACCTCCCAGCCGTGGCAGTAGGGGCAGTGGATCACGTCCCGCCCCCACCCTTCGGCCAGTCCGGGGACGTCCGGCAGCTCGTCCGTCAGCCCGGTGGCGATGAGCAGTCGGCGCGCGGTGAGGGTCGTTTCACCCTCCGCTGTACTCACCGTGGTCTCGAAGCGCCCGTCCTCCAGTCGGCGGACCGCCGTGATCTCCCCGGACCGGACCTCTCCCCCGTAGCCGGCGACCTCACCGCGCCCGGCGGCGAGCAGTTCGGCCGGGCTGATGCCCTCGCGACCCAGCAGGGCGTGGACGCCCTCGGCCGCGGCATTGCGGGGTTGGCCGGAATCCACCACGGTGACGGCACGGCGGGACCGGGCGAGGGTCACCGCCGCGGCGAGTCCGGCGGCGCCACCGCCCGCCACGAGGACGTCGAGGTCAGGGGCTGCGGAGGTGTCGCGTGCAGGGGTGTCGTGTGCAGGGGTGTCGTGTGCTGAGGTCATGGCACCATACTGATCGCCTCAATCCCATTCGGCAACTGTTCTTGCCAACTGGCAAACTCACGCCTCGACAGGCCGGCCAGTCTCCGTCCCGGTCAGTTCTCGTGGAGGGGTCTGCGCCGCCTGCGGTACATCTTCTTCATGCCGTCCGCAGGCCGGATGGGTTCGGGCCATTTGGGCTGCAGCTCGTCGCCGAGCGTGACCCCCCGGATGCGGCGGCCGAACATGGGCAGCACCCACTGGCGCAGCCACTCCACGTCCCGGTGGACGGACTGGACCAGCCCCACCCGCTCGCTGGGCCCGAAGGGCTCGAACTCCAGCTGGTGCCGCACTCCCAGGATGTTGAGGATCTGGATGGCCATGTAGCGGTGACCGGCGCGGTTCATGTGGAGCTTGTCGATGTCCCACATGCGGCGATCACCATAGGCGTCCCACGCCCAGTAGTCCACGAGCGTCACGGAGTCCGGGTACTGGCGCGCGATCTGACGCACATGCTCGTTGAACACCCAGTTCCTGCGCTTGAACGGCTCCAGCAGCGGGTGCATCGGGACGTCGAAGCCCGTGAAGAGGAGCACCCGCGCCCCAGAGGACACGAGCCGCTCGACCGCCTCGGTGTAGGCCTGAAGGAGCTGGCCCAGATCCTTGCGCAGCTCCAGGAGGTCGTTTCCACCCGCATAGAAGCTGATGAGGTCCGGCTTCAGGTCCAGGGCCGGCCCGATCTGCTCCTCGACGACACCCGCGAGGCGCCGGCTGCGGATCGCCAGATTGGCGTAGCGGCTGCCCGGATCCGCCTTGGACAGCTGTTTGGCCACCCGGTCCGCCCAGCCCCGCACCCCGTTGGGGTGCCGGACGTCCCAATCGCCGACCCCCTCGGTGAAGGAGTCCCCGATGGCCACAAACAATCCGCCCATGAGGGACGACGCTAGATGAGCCACCGTTCAACACGGTGTCCGGCCGGTGACGGCCACGGAAAGCCTGGCCCAACGGAATCCGTCAGAGGGTGCACCCCACGAGCACCGGCTCGGGGTGCAGGCGCACGCCCCATCGGGCCTCGACGCCGTCCCGCACCGTGCGGGCGATGGCCAACAGGTCCGCGGTGCTCGCCTGGCCACGGTTGGTCACGGCGAGCGTGTGCTTCGTGGACAACGACGCGCGGGCGCCGGCGATGTCCTGTTCGTCCGGTCCCAGCCCGAAGCCCTTGGCGAAGCCGGCGCGGTCGATGAGCCACGCGGCGGAGAGCTTGACCAGCTTCTCCCCGTCCTCGTCCTCACCGGCACCGTAGGCCGGGGCGTCGGCGGGCAGGTGCGCGCGGACGGAGGCGGGGACGATGGGATTGGTGAAGAAGGAGCCCGTGGACCAGGTGTCCTGGTCCCGGGAGTCCAGGACCATGCCCTTGCCGGCCCGCAGTCGCAGCACCTGCTGGCGGACCGTCTCCAGCGGAGCGGACTCCCCCTCGTCCACGCCGAGGGCCGTGGCCAGCTGGGCGAAGCGGACCGGGGCGATGCTGCCCGAGCGGTGCAGCCGGAAGTCCACGGAGAGCACCACCCAGCGGGGGGTGGAGTCCAGCATGCTCCGCTTGATGACGGAGTCGCGGTACCCGAACCGCAGGTCCTCGTGGCTCAATTCGACCAGTTCGTCTGCCTGGCGGTCCCAGGCCTGGACGGACAAGAGGGTGCGGGAGACGTCCGAGCCGTACGCGCCGACGTTCTGCACCGGGGTGGCCCCGGCGGAGCCCGGGATGCCGGAGAGTGCCTCGAGCCCGGTCAGGCCCTGCGCAACCGTCCAGGCGACGGCCTCGTCCCAGTCCTGGCCGGCGGCCATCCGGATCACCACCGACTCATCGGTCTCGTGCAGGATCTGGACCCCGCGGAAGGCGAGCTGGACCACGGTGCCGGGGAAGCCGGCGTCGGCCATCAGGGTGTTCGAACCGCCGCCCAGGATCAACAGCGGGGTGCCGGCCGCGTCGAGGGACCGGATGGCCTCGGTGGCCTCCTCGGCCGAGTCGGCCGCGACCCACCCGGCGGCGGGACCGCCGACCCGGCTCGTGGTGTGCTCGGCCAGGCGG
>NZ_JALDXU010000025.1:0-34784 GCF_032154715.1 Citricoccus sp.
GTCTGGGAGACCCTGTGGGTGCTGTCCCACGGCGGCGGTGCCGCCCGCGCCGGGGGAGAGGTACTGGGCGTGCCCCAGACTGGAACCCACCAGCTGCCGACGCCGGAGATGCCCGCCACCCGCTGACAGCACTTTGCGGGCAGAAATGAGTACTCATTTCTGCCCGCAAAGTGGGGGGTGTTACTGGTGGTCAGTGATCGTGGCCTTCGTGGCCCTCTTCGTCGGTGGCTTCCTCTTCGTGCTCGGCGGTGGCGGCTCCCTCCTCGTGCTCGGGGGCCTCCGGGTGACCGGTGACCACGGCCATCTCCACCGGGGTGACCTCCAAGTCGAACTCGTGGGCAACCTCGCCGGACTCCAGGTCGATCACCACGAGCTGCTGGTTCTCGGCATCCGTCACGTAGGCCATGGAGTCAGCGACCTTCACGATGGGGCCGGGCTGCTGCCATTCCTCCTTCTCCTCCCACGGTTCAATGGCCGGGATCTCGGCGGTGATCTCGCCGGTCTCCTCGTCGATGACGTTGAGCTCGCCGTCATAGGTCAGCACCAGAGCCTCACCCTCCGGGCCGCGGGCCAGGGAGCGGAACCAGTAGGAGGAGCCCAGGTCCACGGTCTGCAGTGAATCCGTCAGGGTGTCGATCAGCGCGACCTGCGTGGGCCGCTCGAACTCGGCCTCCGCGTCGGTCTTCAGGTCACCGAGCATCACCGACGAGTCCTCGGACCCGGCCAGATTGCCGGTGCGCTGGTACTCGTTCTCGGCGGCGACTTTGTGGAACTCGCCGTCGCGGTAGATGACGGGGCCGTCCTCGCAGCCCAGCACCACCACATCCCCGTTCTCGTTCGGGGCGGCCGCCGCCTCACCGTGCACACCCGTGCAGTCGGTGGTCTCGGCCAGGACCTCGCCGTTGTCCCCGGTGCTCTTCACCTGAACGGTGTTCCGCCCCTCCTCGGTGCCCTGCGTGGTCAGCAGGGTGCCGTCGATGAGCTGCAGGGCCACACCGTGGTGGGGATCGTCCGTGGCGGTCGACTCCGTGCGCGGCTGTCCGTCCTTCAGATGTTCGGACGTGAAAGTCTGGATGGATCCGTCGCCGTCCCCGAACAGGGTGGTCAGGCCGTGATGGACCACCACATGCCCGGCGTAGGGAGCGGCGAACTCGATGCCGCTGAGTCCGGGGTCCGATTCGTAGTAGTGGAAGTGGTCCCCGTGACCCTGAGCATCGATGCCCGAGTTGTAGACCTCGAACTGGTCCCCATTGGACACCATGACGTGCTGGCCGTCCCCGGCATTGTTCAGGCGCAGGAAGCCGTCCAGCTCTTCCTCGTGGACGATCTCTCCGGTCTCGCCGTCCAGGGTCACCAGTCCGCCATCGTGGCTGAGGACCACACGCGGGCTCAGCGTGGGGACCTCGGCGCGGGAGTCCCGCTGCGCGGCGTTGACGGGTTCAGCGGCATCTGCGCCGTCTGTGGACTCGGCGGTGGCCGAGTCGCCTGCGGTCTCGGCGGAGGAGTCCCCGCCGCCAGCTCCGGCTCCCGGTGCACACGCCGAAAGTGCCAGGGCAACGGCGGCGACGGCGGCGACCGAGAGGGCCCGGCGGGTGTGAGGCGTGCGTGATGTGCCAGAGGCGATGGCAGGGTGTGTCCCTGCGGAGATGGCAGAGGTGCGGTAGGGCGGGAGTGATGTGTTCATGACCAGCACTCTAAATGCAATTGCGAACAAGTTGCAACAATGTCGGGATGGAGAGGCGGACTCCGTAAGCTGGCGGTATGACTTGGATGGTGACCGGCGGAGCCGGCTATATCGGCGCCCATGTGGTGGAGGCCTTTCGGGCCGTCGGGATCGACACCGTGGTGGTGGACAACCTGTCCAGCGGACACCGCGGATTCGTGCCGGAGGACGTCCCGTTCGTCCAGGCTGACCTGAACGACCGGGCCGCGCTGGACGGCGCGTTCGCCGCCCACCCGGTGGCCGGCGTCGTGCATATTGCCGGGTACAAGTACGCCGGGGAATCCGTGCGGAAGCCGCTGCGCACATACCGGGACAACGTCACCGGGATGGTGGCCCTGCTGGAGACGATGGAGGGCGCCGGCGTGGTAAACATGGTGTTCTCCTCGTCCGCCGCGACGTTCGGTACGCCGGATGGAGAGCTGGTGACCGAGGCCAGTGCGACCGTGCCGGAATCGCCCTATGGGGAGACCAAGCTGATCGGCGAGTGGCTGCTGGCCGACCAGGCTCGGGCGGCCGGGCTGCGGCACACCTCGCTGCGCTACTTCAACGTGGTCGGCTCGGGCACGGACCGGATCAGCGACACCAGCCCGCACAACCTGTTCCCGCTCGTCTTCGACGCGCTGGTGGCGGGGAGGACCCCGCGGATCAACGGCGCGGACTACCCGACGCCGGACGGCACCTGTGTGCGCGACTACATCCACGTGGCCGACCTGGCCGAGGCTCATGTGGCGGCGGCGCGGCGTCTGGAGGCGGGGGAGCCCGTGGAGCCCGTCTACAACCTGGGCTCCGGTGCGGGCACCTCCGTCCGCGAGATCATGGACGCGATGGCGTCGGTGACCGGGATCGACTTCGAGCCCGAGGTGCAGGACCGCCGGCCGGGGGATCCGGCGCGGATCGTGGCCGATGGGACACTGGCCGCGCGGGACCTGGGCTGGACCACGCGGCATTCCGTGCAGGACATGGTGGCCTCCGCCTGGAGCGCCCGGCAGGCGTGGGAGGCGCGGCAGACGCGGGAGGCACGCTCGGTCGGCTGAAACTGCCCGGCCGCCCAGAGTCGCTGAACGGTGCAAAAAGCGGGCCACGCTGGCACGTCGGCCGCCGATCTGACATGGTTCTCGCATCCGCGACGGAGGACCGAGGAAGGAGACGCGCATGAGCATGCCACGCGACGAACAGGGGCAGCCCGAGGTGAACCCGGACGACGAGAACGCCGACCTGGGATCCGACGGCAGCGGCGAGGTCGATCTCGATCCTGACGACGACAGTGAGGCCGACTACGAGCCGCAGCCCACCGCCGGTGACGACCCGAAGACCGACTCGAAAGCCCAGCGAGATTCCGACCGGTAGAGATTCACCCTTCCGGCGCGGCCACGGGCTGGAGCTGCGACGGCTGCACGCCGGCGGGCACACGGTGGATGTTCGCGGCACGTTCGGGCGGGCGCAGGACGAGAAGAACGAGAATCCAGAGACCGGTGAGACGGCCGGGACGGAACGCCCGCCCGTGGTGCTGGTGCACGGCATCGGGATGTCGGGGGAGTACTTTCTGCCGTTCGCCCACACGCTGGCCACTGACCACGATGTCTTCGCCCTGGACCTGCCCGGCTACGGCACCACGCCCACTCCGCCACGGGCGCTGACCGTTCCGGAACTGGGCGAGGTTCTCGCCCAGGTGATCCGGGCGCTGGGACTGGACGGGGCCGTCGTCGTGGGTCACTCCATGGGCTGTCAGATTGTGGTGGACACGCTCGCGCGGAACCCGGGACTGTGTGCTGGCTACGTGCTGATCGGCCCCACGGTGGATCCGGCGGCGCACAGCCTGCCGGCCCTGGCCTGGCGGCTGCTGCGAGACAGCTTCGGGGAGCCCGCGGCGAACAATGCCGTGGTCTTGCGCAATTACCTGCGGATGGGTCCGCTGCGATACCTGCGCACCGCGCGGCACATGCTCGCCGACCGGATCGAGGAGGCGATCATCCGCTGCGAGATCCCGGGGCTCGTGGTCCGGGGAGACCGGGATCCCATCGCGCCGCACGGCTGGGCCGTGGACCTGGTGCGCCTGGCGCCCGACGCCGGCCTGGTCGAGATTCCCGACGCGCCTCACGCCGTACAGTACAACCGGCCGCACGACCTCGCCGCGGCCTGCGCTCGCTTCCTCAAGGCCGTGGGCCGATGAACGTCGCTGAGATCGGCGTGGACCTCGCCGCCTGGATCCGTGACTACGTTTACGCGCTCCGCCGGCAGGCCGCCGGGGTGGCGCACCGCTACGACCCGCAGGCCTATCGCCAGTCCGGGACCGGTCAGCCGGCGGTGGTGCTCATCCCCGGTATCTACGAGAGCTGGACGTTCATGCTTCCGGTGGCCGACGCCCTGCGGGAGAACGGCTTTGACGTGCACGCCGTGACGGACCTGCGGTACAACGGGGGAACCATCGAGGAGATGGCAGACCTGGTCGACCGGTATCTCCGCCGGGAGCGGGTGGGCCGCTGCGTGCTGGTGGCCCACAGCAAGGGCGGCCTGGTCGGCAAGCTGCTGCTGGCGCACCACCATGAGGGTGGTGCGATCCGAGGCCTCGTGGCGGTCAACACGCCGTTCACCGGCTCGCCGCTGGCCCGGCTGCTGCCCTTGCCGGCATTGCGGGTGTTCCTGCCGAACTCCCCGGAGCTGGCCGAGCTGAGTGCCAGCAGCCACGTGGACCGGGACATCGTCTCCATCTATGGCCGGTTCGACCCGCACATCCCCGGGGGCAGTTGTCTGGAGGGGGCTCACAACGTGCAGCTGGGCACGCGAGGACACTTCCTGCCGCTCGGTGACCGGCGGGTGCACGCCGCGATCCTGGAGGGAATCCGGCGGCTGGCGGGGTGAGGCCTGGGCAAGGGCTGGGCAAGGCCTGGGCAAGGGCTGGGCGAGGGGCCGGGTATGGAGGTGGATCACCGCGAGTGCTGAGGGCCGGAGAAAAGGTCTCCCGGAGCCTCAGGCGCTTTCTGGGCCAGCCGGTCGACCCGGCGCAGGGAGGCCAAGCGCACCTCGCGGGTCAGGCGGATCGTCGGTTTCAGCGCGAAGAAGATGGACCCGGCCAGGAAGCACCAGGTGCCTGCCGTCTGGGCTGACTCACTGAAGAACAGGATGCTGCCGATGACGAACAGGCCGGCGGCCAAGAAGTCGGCGATGGTGTGCAGCACCTCGAAAATGGCATAGACGCGGGCCATCTCGCCGGTGGTCTCGCGGTTGCGGGGATCGAATAATTGCATGGAGTCCTTTCACCGGAGAATCGGGCGCGATCAGCGGGTGCCTCCGGAAGAGAAGTTCTTCTGTGGATCGCCTGCTGAACCACGTACCTCAGCGGGGAGTGATCTCGGGGAGATGGTAGGTCCCCTCCGCGATGTCAGCGTCGCCTCCGTAAGCGCGGATGATGACCGTGAAGGGACCTGCGGGCGAAGGAAGCCAGTTCGCCGCCTCCTCAGGGTCATCAGGTCGGTGGTGCTGGACGTAGAGCGTCAGGGAACCGTCATCGCCGTAGTGGAGGCCTGGCGTACGGTCGCCGACGGAGTATCGATCGATCTCATTGGCGTTGAGCAGACGCTGCGGAAGCGTGTACAGCGTCGCCGACCAGAAGAAGCGTGCTTTCGGGAGCTGGCCGGCGGTGAAGGTGATGACGTAGTCGGTTCCACCGGCGATTCTGTCGCCCCTGGAGTCGACGAGCCATCCGCCGTACCAGGCGATCGCCGGAGGGAGACCGTAGAGTCCCTTCTTGGCCCCGACGTTGCGGTTGTCATACAGGCCTGCCATGTCGCCACGTGTGCCGAACAGCCCGGTCGAACTCGCGGTCCGCTGCGCTACGTCGTCCAGGTGCTCCATGCCCTCTGCCATGCCTTGCTCGAACGCTGCCCTCTCATTGAGGCTGAGGGCACTGGTCTTGAAAGTTCCGCTACCATCCAACCCAGCTGAAGCCATCCGATCGCGCATGTCCCGGTCCTCGTCCAGGACTGGGGCGAATTGCAGCAGGTGGTCCAGGTAGTCATAGAAGCGGATGGTGCTGGACGCCTCCTCCTCCCAGACTGGCCACTGAACCGGTTCTGCAGCCGTGGGGGCTGGTGACGCCTGATCCTCGTGCAGGGGCACTGCGGCGTATGAATGCTGGATACGCCGGAGTTCGTCGACGTCGCCGTCGGTGAAGGACGTTCGGCCGAGGCAACCGACGATGTCTGTGGATGCATTGATGACCCCGTCCATGCCCTCAGGGGTGTCGCCCGTCCATGCCGGTCCGGCCAGGAGGTAGCGGCCCGGGCCGGTGCCGGTGGTGGCGGCGCTGACGTATCCGGCGTACACGGTGTAGAGGTCGTGGAAAGGAAGGATGTAGAAGCGTTCGATGGCTGGAACGGTGATGACCCACGGTTCGACGCGGAGATCAAACCACCCCCAGGAGTAAGGGGTGTCATTGTTCGGCGTGACGATGTCGGTATTGGCCGGGGTGAAGGGCTCGGAATAATGCCGGAATTGGCCGAAGCCACCGGTAAAGCGGGGATCGTGGGCATCGACAGCCTGTTCGTAGAGGGTGCGATAGTTCTCCACCATCGCGTATCCATACGCATATGCATCACGGGCGATGGATCGCAGGGCTGTCGCATCGATCATGCGCCTGACGCTAACCTGAGGGACAACCCCCTGTCAGCAGCGGGCGGCCGGTTCGTTGACCTCACGTCGGCCGGAATATTGCCCCAGCTCGGCTTCGTAGACTGGATCCCATGCCCGACCAGTCCTCCCGCCCCCTGCTCGCCCTCGACGCCTCCGCCACCGCCAGTGTGGCCGTGGTCCGGGACGGCGAGGTCCTCGCCCGTTACGCCTCCACCGAGACCAACACCCACGCCGAGGTGCTCACGCCGGCGGTACGCCGGGTTCTCGCGGAAGCGAAGCTGGAGCCGAGTGATCTGCGGGCGGTGGTGGCCGGCGTCGGGCCCGGGCCGTTCACCGGGCTGCGCGCCGGGCTGGTGACGGCGCGCTCCCTTGCGTTCGCGTGGTGGCTGCCGGTTCACGGGGTGATGAGCCTGGACGCGATCGCGCTGCCCGCGGCCGAGGAGGCCTTCCGAGCCGGGATCGAGGAGTTCGTGGTGGCCACCGACGCCAGGCGCCGTGAGGTCTACTGGGCCCACTACGCCTCCGTGGGCGGTCAGTTCCAGCGCCTCCACGGGCCGTTCGTCACGGCTCCCGCCGAGGTCACCCCGCTGCCGGCCTACGGCGCCGGAGCCGGGCTGTACCCGGATGCCCTCGCCGCGGTTGCGGAGTTCTCCACCGCCGTGCCCGACGCCGGCTCGCTCGGCCTGGTCGGCGAACTCGCCCTGCGACGGGGCCGGGGGATCCTGCCGGTCCAGCCGCTGTACCTGCGCGAATCCGATGCGAAGGTGCCGGGTCCCCGGAAGAAGGCCGGCACCGGCGAACGGTAGGCCCGACGCGGCAGCCGCCGGGCGCCGTCGGGCGGCGTCGGCGTCGTAGGGACCGTGATCACCACTTTGCGGGCAAAGAAAAGTACTTATCTTTGCCCGCAAAGCGAGAGGGGACAGTCGAGAGGGTCAGGACTCCTTGGATCCGGAGGGGCCAGGCGCCTCCGTGGACCCCGAGGCGCCTGAGGCGCCAGAGGCACCGGAGGTGTCCTGCGCCGGAGCCGACTCCGAGCCTGACGTCTCCGCGGCCACGCCGAGGGCATCACCGCTGACCTTCTCGCGGCGCAGCCGCCGGTACTTGGAGCGCTGGTCGGCGGAGGCCTTGAGGGCGGGGCGGTCCTTGGGGGACAGGGGATCCTTGCCTAAGACGGGGTCGTCGCCGGCCTGGTAGCGGGTGGTCCACACCTGGATGACGGCCCAGGCCACGGCGGTGTAGGGCACGGCCAGGATGGCGCCGAAGATGCCGCCCACCAGAGTGCCGATGGTCAGGGCGAGCAGCACGATCAAGGCGTGCAGGCTCAGGGTCCGGCCCATCACCACGGGCTGGAGCAGGTTGCCCTCGAGCTGGTTGACCACCACCACGATGGCGATCACGATCAGCGCCTCGAGCGGGCCGGTGGTCACCAGGGCCACCAGGGCAGCCAGGATGCCGGCCACGGTGGCTCCCACGATCGGGATGAACGCGCCGACGAAGACGATCACGGCCAGGGGCAGGGCCAGCGGGACGCCGATGACAAACAGGCCGATGCCGATGAGGATCGCGTCCACCGCGGCCACGGTGGCGGTGCCGCGGACGTAGCCGCCGAGCACCCCGGAGGCGCGGTCCACGGACTCGGCCAGCTTGGCGCGGGTCTCGCCCCGGAACCAGCGCAGCGTGAAGTTGACGATCTTCGAGCCGTCCTTGAGGAAGAAGAACAGCACCACGATCATCAGCACGAGACCGGTGAGGAAGTTGGTGGCGGCGGAGATCCCGGTGAGGGTGCCGCTGGCCAGGCCGCTGGCGTAGTCACCGCTGGCCAGGAAGTCGCTGACCTGCTGGGTGGCGTCGTCGATCAGCGAGGCGTCGATGGGCAGCGGGCCGGACGTCACGAAGTCCTGGAGCTGCTGCCAGCCCTCCATGGCCGAGGAGACCAGGGAGTCCCACTCGTTGCGGATGGCGAACACCACCCCGGTGACCACGCCTCCCACCAGCAGCAGGATGAGGAGGAAGGACATCAGGGTGGCCAGCAGGTGCGACCACCCCTTGCTGACCAGCCAGCGCACCAGGGGTGAGACCGCCGAGGCCAGGATCAGGGCCACCAGCACGGCGAGCACGACCACGCTCACGCGCAGCAGCACCGCGATCACCCCGACCGCGACGGCGGCGATCAGCAGCGTCTGCCCCGCTCGGGCCCCGGCACGGCCCAGGCCGTCAGTCCAGGGGCCCTTCACCTCTGCACCGTCAGTCCGCGGGGGACCGGTGTCGGGCTGGATCTCTGTACTCATGCAGGTACTCCTGGTTCTCGGGGCCTGTGACCGACCTGTCGTGCTGGTGCGCGGCGCAGCGGATTCCACCTGCCGTGCACTGCCCACTGTAAGTCCGCCCGGCACCGAAGGCCGTGCCGACCTACCGAAGGTATTCCTCCGGCGGCCCTGGTGCTGGCCAGGGTGTCCGTGGAGGGCGTTAGCATGTGCATCACAGCCGCAGACCACCGAACGAAGGAGCCACTGATGACGACCACACCCGCACAGTTCCCGGACCCGGAGGAAGAGGCAGAGGTCCTCGGGCAGGGCACCGCCGCAGAATCGGCCACCGGCTCGGAGGCCGAGACCATCGGTGCGACCGGTGATGCCGAGGACCCTGCCCTGGAGAAGGACCCGGCCGACTGGGTCAGCGGAGACGACCCGATGACGGAGGCGCAACGCTCCTACCTGGACACCCTCGCCAAACAGGCCGGCGAGGAGTTGCCCGCGGACCTGACCAAGGCCGAGGCCTCCGAGCACATCGATCGGCTCCGGGAACAGCAGTCCTGAGCGGGGTTTCGGGCGGCGGCGCCCCTCGCGATGGAGGACTGCCCCGGGGCGAAGCCGGGCCCCCACCGCTGCCGCATCCGCTGACCGGCCAACCGTTCTCCTCACCCGTACCGCCCGGCAGCGGCTGGCCGGAGGACCCCGCCGGGCCCACGACGCCGGCCGCCACCTCAGCCGCGCAGGTCCGGAGGCTGGCGGGTACGGCTCAGTCCCTGGCCGACGTCGACGCCCGGGTCTCCGTGTGCCGCGCCTGCCCGCGGCTGGTGGACTGGCGGGAATCGGTGGCCGTGGTCAAGCGAAAGGCATTTCTCGGCGAACCCTACTGGGGCAGGCCCGTGCCGTCCCTGGGGGATGAGCAACCGCGCGTGCTCGTGGTGGGACTCGCCCCGGCCGCTCACGGCGGGAACCGCACCGGCCGGATGTTCACCGGCGACCGCTCGGGGGACTGGATCCACGCCGCCCTGTACCGGGCCGGCTATGCCGCCCGGCCGACGTCGGTGTCCGCCGGGGACGGGCAGCGGCTCAGGGGCCTCCGCATGGTGGCCCCGGTCCACTGCGCCCCGCCGGACAACAAACCGACACCGGACGAGCGAGCCGCCTGCGGGCCGTGGCTGGACCGCGAACTGCAGCTGGCCACCTCCGTGGAGTCGATCCTGGTGCTCGGTGCCATCGGCTGGCAGTCCCTGCACGCCGCGGCGGCGCGCATCGGCTGGGTCCTGCCGCGTCCCCGGGCGAAATTCGGCCACGGGGCCCGGACGGTGTTCACGGTTCCCTGCAACGGCAACGGCAACGGCAACGGCAACGGCAACGGCCGTCCACGGGAGGTGCACGTTATCGGCTGTTACCACGTGTCCCAGCAGAACACCTTCACCGGGCGCTTGACGGAGCAGATGCTGGACGAGGTCATCTCCTTGCTCTGACAAGTGCGGGTGACGGCCTCGATGCTCACTGCCCCCCTGGGGTCATGAGCACGATCGGCGGAGGGTTCATCGGCGATTCTCGACGTCGGGCGTGCTCATGACTTTGCTCGTCACTCGATCTGTGGATAACTTCTGCAGGGAAGGGCAGGATGCCCAACGCTGGTGTCCATGGACTGGAGAGATAGAACCGACTCGACCGCGTTCGAGGAGGGTGCAGCGAGGCAGGACTTGGCTCGAGACGCCGTGGCCAAGACGGTGTTCACCGTTGAGGAAGCCCGTGCATCTGGGATGACCGAGTACCAACTGCGGCACCGGTGGTTGGCGGTGCCCACGCCGGGTATCAGACTCTGGGACCTCGGAGATCTTCCGTGGCGCGAAGTGGTCGAAGCGGTGTCGTCCTTGCCCGGGGAGCACTATCTGAGCCACTCGACAGCTGCGCGATTGTGGGGCCTGTGGTTGCCGCACCATCTGGAGGAGGATTGGCCGATCCACGTCACGGGCCGCAAAGGAGAATCCGGGGCCAGGCGTCGACCTGGAATCCATGGGCATAAGGCCGGGTTGGTCGACGAGGACGTGGTGGAGCTTTCCGGGCTGCGGCTGACAACACCAGAGCGGACCTGGGTGGACCTCTCCACGCAGATCAAGGATCCGGTGTGGCTGGTCGCCGCGGGAGACGCCCTGCTGCAGAGAAGCAAGGGCCCCGCCCGCCCGGACGGGGTCTTGGGAGCGAACCCGTTGTGCACCTTGGCCGAGGTCGATGCTGTGCTGGGGCGCCGTCATCGCACCAAGGGCATCAACGCCGCCCGCCACGCCAGGGAACTGATCCGTGAAGGCGTGGACTCTCCTGCCGAGACCCTGCTTCGCCTCATCATCGTTGATGCCGGACTGCCCGAACCCGTGGTGAACCGGGAGGTCTGGCTTTCACCGACCCTGAAGAGACGGCCGGATCTGCACTATCCCCAGTGGCGGATCGCGATTCAGTACGACGGACGCGGTCATGGGGAAGCCGCGCAGTTGAATAGCGACATCAAGCGAGACAGCGATTTCACAGACCACGGCTGGGAATCGGTCAAAGCCGCTGATGATATCTTTCGCAGCAATGGTGCACGGCAATTCCTCGAACGCCTACGCCGGGCCATCCACCGCCAGTCACGAGTTGCGAGCACGGTCACCGTCGTCTGACTCGGCGATTCTCGACGTCGGGCGTGCTCACAACTGGGGGGTGGCTCAGGAGGCCGCCTCGACCACGCCGCAGGCCCACCGGAAGCCCGCGTCGCCGGTCCCGGTGGTGTCCTCGTCCGGGCCGTCCGGGGCATAGCGTTCGGGGATGTTGGCGAAGTTGTCTGGTTCGGAGTGCAGCATCATCGCGGCACCGTCCTGATCCTGCAGGTGCTCGGCGGTGAGCCGGTCGGTGTGGAAGGTCAGAAGCCCCTCCCCGGACTCCTGCACCAGGATGGGAGGCAGGTCCCCGGCGTGGTCGGGGTGGTCGGACTCGTCAGCACCGATGTGGCTGCCGGCCGAGAGGAAGGCCCCCAGTTCGGAGGGGTCGTCCGGGGCGGCACTGTCCGGGTTGCATTCGCCGATCTCGTGGACGTGCAGGCCGTAGAAGCCGGGCTCCATGCCGGAGAGCTCCACGGTGAACTCCATGGCCCCGTCCATCTCCCGGATCTGCGCGGTGCCGACCTCACCCTCGATGTCCTGCATGCTCGCGGTGTAGTCAGCGGGGGCACCGGAGCCCTCCGCGCCAGAGCCGCCCGAACCACCAGAGCTCGTGGAATCGGCGGCCACCGTGTCCGTGGTCTCGGCGCCCTCGGTGGTTCCGGGGCTCGGGGACTGGACGCCGCCGCCGGGCGCGGACGCACCGCCGTCCGGTGTCGTCTCAGAGGCGGACTCGGGTGCGCAGGCACCCAGGACGAGGATGCCGCCCAGGCCCAAGAGGGCCGTCGTCGTGCGGAGCGGGGTGTTCCTCGGGGAAAATCGCGCGGTCATGATGTGTCCTCTCCTCGTGCCGTGGCCGCCGGAAGACCGTGAGAGACGCCGACCGCGCACGGCGTGGCACCGTCCACGCTACCGAGGCCCGCCCGTCCCGTCAGGGGGCCAAAGGTACCGTCTTCACGATCCGATGCCGCGGCCGGTGGCCATGCCCCTGGAGCGTCGACTCGACCAGATGGACCTCATGCACCGTCCAGATCCGCGAGCTGAACGTCTCCAGCACGCGGATCCACCGCGTGGCATTCGTGTGACCCGGGCGCGCCAGGGTCAGGTGGGGATGAAAGGCCTTGCCATCAGGAGCGACGCCGGCCCGGTTGCCCGCCCCGCGCGCCTTCCGTGCCAGCCGGGTCAGGTCCTCGGCGCCGTCCTCGACGCCCAGCCACACCACCGCGGCCCGGTCCGGGTGGGGGAACGCCCCGGCCCCGTGCAGGCCGCAGGGGAAGGACTCGACACTCCGGACGGCGTCGTCCAGGTTTTCCTCGAGGGGATCAAGGGAACGGTCCGGGACGGAGCCGAAGAACGCGAGCGTCAGGTGCATCTGCTCCGGGCCGGTCCACGTCAGGCCCGGGCGGACGGAGAGGAACTCGGCCAGTTCCTCGCGGACGTCCTCGGGCGGGTAGACGGCCACGAACATGCGGGTACCCATGGACGAGTCCTATGCCATCCAGGGCCGAGAGGGCAAGGCACCACGAGCGCTCGTCGCGCACCCGGGATGATACGAACACGATGGGCGTCGACGTGATCGGCGTGTCTCGACACCGAGCGTTCTCGTAACGTCTGGGTGCCGGGCGGCTATCCGGCGTCGGACGTCTCGGCCAATCGGCGCAGGAGGGAGCCCAGGCCATCGGCACAACGGGGATCTTCCCGGCCAGAGGTGCTGACACGGGGAAACATCGGCGTGGCCACCCGAAAGCGTGCCGCCCCGAGCCGCCGGAGGAGATCATGGTCCTCGCCGTGGCTCCGCGGGGTGAACCCGCCGACGGTCTGGTAGGCGTCGAGACGGACCACGAGGTTGGCCCCATAGGCGTGGTCATGGCCGGCGCTGTGGATGCCGCGCGTCACCAGCAGCTCATACGCGTGCCGGGCCGCCGCCGGGGGGTTCCAGTCCAGAAGGTCGACGAGTCCAGCGACGGCATCTGCCCCGTTCGCGGTGGCCACGGCCAGGCTGGAGGAGATCCAGTCGGCAGGAACCAGCGAGTCGGCGTCCGTGTTGAACAGCCATGCGCTGCTGGACTGGTCCAAGAGCGGCACAGCCGCATCCACGGCAGTCCGGCGGACCTCGGCGACCGTGGCGGAGGCCTGGTCTTCGATGACGATCCATTCCACGTCCGGCTCAGCGTCGGTCAGTCGCGCCCGTGCCACCTGTGCAGTGCGATCGGCGCAACGATGGGCGGCCACGGCGATGACGGCCCGGTCTACCGCGCCGATGGCTCGGGCCCATGTGACGGCGGCAGCCACGTGGTTCAGGCAGCCGGGCAACAGGAGTTCCTCGTCGTGGGCCGGAATGGCGACGATGATGTCCACCGGTGGGTGGGGCGCCGAGGGTATGACCTCCACCGGCCAGCCGGTCAGCGCCGGCCTTGCCGCTGCGGGTTCGGTCATCCAGATCCTCCCACGTACGCGGCGTCGCCGTCTTGGCTCTGCTGGGCGACGTAGAGTTCCACGTCGTCCACGGCTCGGTTCAGATCCTCATCGAAAGCCAGGCCAGCGGGGCCGGCCAGGGCGCGGACCTCCTCCAGGATCCGGCGGACCGCGGCGCCGACGCCGGCCCGGCACAGTGTCGCGAGAGTGCGGAGTCGCTCCTGGTGTTCCGCCGCCTGCCCTTGCCCTGCCGAGTCACGTGCGCCGCCGACCTCCGATGCACGCAGGGCGATGGCGGTCTGGCGGACCAAGGCCACCGCCGAGGCCAGATCGGTGCGGGCACGGCCCAGCCGCACTCGTCTCGGGTCAGAGACAGCAGCCGGCACGTCCGTGCTCTGGGCGAGCAGATCGAGCACGCGTGCCGCCCCACCGGTCCAGACAGCGGCTACACCGACACCACCGGGGAAGAAGGATGACCGCGTCAGATAGAAGTTGTTCGCCCCGATCTGCCGAGCCGAGACCACTGCGTCCAACTCGATCCGATGGCTGCGGGAGTGCTCCATGGCGCGGGTGCGCCAAGCACTGGTGTCGAAGGACCAGTCTGAGACGGCAACGTCCAGCAGCAGATGACGGTCTTCCTCGGGCCAGACGGTCACCAGGGCGCGGTCCAGCACGCCGGCCCCCGAGGCGAAGAGCAGCCGTCCCGTCAGGTGCCACCCTCCGCGGACCGGCTTGCCGGACAGGCCGGTGCCGCCCGAGCGGGACGCCCAGACGCCGTAGAGCGCGTCTGGGTCTGGCGTGGCACCGGCTTCGGCCATGACCCGCAGGGCATCCACATGCCCCTCCGTGAGGCGGGCCAGGGGGATGTCCGTTCGGCCCAAGGCCATCAGCGCCTCCACCAGGCCGGGCCAGTCGAGAGCGGTCCACTCGGCTTGGCCGGCCACGTGGTGAATCGCGGCGCGCTGGCATGTCGGCGTGGTCTCGCGCAGTCCCGCCGGCAGGTCGAACGGCGCAGGAGCCTTCAGGCCGAGGGACGGCGTCATGGCAACTCCCTTGGTGGCGTTGAGGCGGGCAGGTGCGTGCTGAGGACGAAGTCCCGGTCTTCGTGCTGCACCGCACGGAGGAACCCAGCAGCAGTCAGGGCCACGTCCACTTCCCGCGTGCAGTCCTCACCCGACAGGTAGGCGTCCCCGGGAAGATGGCGCCAGTGTACGGTGACGATCTCGGCATCCAGGCCGGAGAGCATCTGTACCGTGGCGGCGCGGGCTGGACGGGGCAGGTAGTAGAGGACTTCGGAGGCGATGACGAGATCCGCCGCTTGGGCCTCTGCCGGCAGGGTGGGCAGCGCCGACTGCCGGACGGTGAGTCGCCCGGTCCCCGGCACCCACGCTCTTTCCGGAGAATCGTCAACCGCCTCTTCTGAGCAGACCTCCGTCCCCTGCTCGCTCAGGGCCGCGACGGCCACCGCGGACGCGTCCGTGGCCACGACGCGGCGACAACGGGCCGATAGATCCAGGGCAAGGTGGCCGGTGCCGGCCGCGGCATCCCACGCCAGGGCATACTCCCGCCGGGCCAGGGACGCCAGGACCACCGCGATCTTGCGTTGTTCATACCAACTGGAGCCGACCGCGAAGGGATCCGCGTCGGAGCGGTAGAGCGCGTCGAAATCAGGCGTTCTGGTCATCAGGCTCCCACACGAGAAGCTGGCGTTCATGGCGGTCGACCAGCTCGGACGGCACCACGGGCCGGATGGCGGGGTGTTGGGGCCTGACCTGGGAATGGTGGCGGGCGATGGCCTCGGTGCGGAGACGACCGGCCCGCGTCGATGTCGGTTGCACCAGCAGTGTCGCACCCCGGCGGTTGATCTCGGCCGCAGGGAACCAGTACGGGGTCCAGACGAGGTAACCCAGCAGCGGCACCCCCGCCCGCCGCGCTGCCGCGGCACCGATGCGCCCGGCTGCCTCGTGGTCGGGGTGCGGGTCGTGCCGCCACGGGGCGAGGACGACGTCGGCCTCGGCGGCCAACGAGGCCACCGCCTCGGCGGCCTCGCCCTCATGCCCCGCCAGTCCGCCGTCGGGCCAGCGCCGGGTTTCCACGGGGGTCACGCCCAGGACACTCAGGGCCTCGGCCCATTCCCGCAGCCGTTTTCGGGCCACGCCATCAAGATCGGCGTGGTTCCCGTGACAGCGTTCTCCGGCCGTGAGAGTGACACATCGCACCGGACCCACATGGTCGGCCAGGAGGCGTCCGGCACCGATGGCCTCGTCGTCGGGATGGGCGGCGATCACGAGCACGGAGACGTCCTGCTGCCACGCCGCGCCTGGGGCCTCGGCCATGGCACGGTGCCATTCGTCGCGGGGCACGGGCGGAGGGGCCGTGTCCGCGGGCGGTTCCGTCGAGGGCGGCCGGGAGCCGTTCGAGCTGGGGATCCGCGTCAGCTGCGATCGGCCGGTCAAGCGCTGGCTTCCCGGGCCTTGCGGGTGGAGGCCACGTCATCGACGATGACGGCGAGGTGCCGCAGGCTGGTGATCAGCGAGCCGTAGACGGGCCAGGCGGACCGCGGGAGGTCGTGGTCCTGGGACATGGACTCCGAGAGGTCCGTCAACCGGTCGTTGACCGGCTCCACCTCGGCGTCAGGGTCGGCGATCGAGCGTCCGCAATCGCGCAGGATCATTGACCACTGGTCGCGGAAGCGGTCGTTCCACGCGCCCTCTGCGTAGGTGGCCTCATGCAGAGTCCTCGCCAGATGCCGCAGGTGGGAGACGCCCTCGTCCACGCGGGAGAGAATCTCGACGTAGTCGTCCTCCTTCCCGTTCCCGGTCAGCGGCGTGCGGAGCCTGACGCCGTGGCGTCGGAGATACATCCGAGGATTGGCACGCCGGCTCTCGCGGGCGAAGCGCACAAACTCCCAGGCGGTCCGGGTGTCATCTTCCATGGATCCGGTCTCGGACATCCAGGCCTCGGCCCGGTCCGTGTCCCAGGACTGCGAGAACTCGTCCGCCATCTCCTCCAGGACGCTGCCCATGCGCCGGTTGATGGAATCCACGTAGCTGGCCGCCTGACGGTCCCGGAGCGGCGGAATGATGAGGAGGTTGACGGCGATGCCCACGGCAACGCCCACGCCGACCTCGATCATACGGTCGAGCAAGAGGGGTTCCTGATCCTCGAAGCCGCTGCTGAGGAGAAAAATCGCGGTGGTGGCGATGGCGATTCCCTCGTCACGGATCCAGTGGATGCGGGCCGCCACCATGCCGACCAGCAGGGCCAGGGCATAGGTCCAGACATTGACCCCGAGGAGGTTGCCGATGACAAAGGACAGCCCGACGCCGAGGGCAGAGGCAATGGACGTCTGCACGCCGTGGGACAGTGACCGGTACACCGTGGCGTGGACCGTCAGCAGAGCCGTCCAGGGTGCCAGGAACGGCATCTGGGTCTCCAGGACGGTGATGGAGAACCACCAGGCCGCGGTGGCCGCGATCACGCACTTGATGGTCTGGGTGATGGCGGAGAGGAAGGTCGGCCGGCGGGCGATCTCGAGTAATCGATCAGCCAGGCCGTGCGTACGCTGCCCCCCGTGGGTGGCCTTGACTGATGTCATGCTGATCGTGCTTCGTTGCTGCTCACCCCGTCACCCTAGCGCCGGATCAGGGACAGCGGAGAGTGCGGCGGGCCTCTGGTGATGCGTGATTCGTAGAATGGCCCACATGCCTTTTCCTGCCGAGCCCGTGGACGAGTTCGACGCGACCGCTCGGACCGCCGCCGACCCCGTGCTGCCCGCTGGATACTCGATGCGGCCCCTGGAGTGGGCCGACCTGCCGGCCGTGCACGCCCTGGAACAGCGGCTCTTCCCCTTCGACGCCTGGCCGCTGTCCTTCTTCGAGGAGGAACTCGCCCACGCCGTCCCAGAGGCCGACGGCGGCACCCGCGACTACCGCGTGATCACCGGCCCCCCGGCACTTTGCGGGCAAAGATCACCGGTAGTTTCTGCCCGCAAAGTCATGGGGGGAGAGCAGGGCAGGGGGAAGGGGGACCCTGACGCGGGGGAGGCCGCCGACGTCGTGCTCGGGTATTGCGGGCTGATGTGCGTGCCGCCGCTGGCAGATGTGCAGACCATTGCCGTGGCTCCCGAGGCCGAGGGCCGCGGGCTGGGTACGGCGATGCTGCTGTGGATGGTGGCCGAGGCCGGGCGTCGCCGGGCGAGGGACCTGCTGCTCGAGGTGCGCGCGGACAACCCGCGGGCCCAGCAGCTGTACGCGCGTCACGGCTTTGAGCACATCCACACGCGCGCCGGCTACTACCCGGGGGACGCCCAGCGCGGTAACGCCCGGGTGGACGCCCTGATCATGCGGCGGCGCCTGCTGGCCTGACGCGCCACGTCGCGAGCCTGATCACCGCGGACGGTGTCCCACGGCGAGGCCCGTCCGGTCTCTGACTCAACCGCGGCCAGGAGACGAGGGGAACCTAGGGGCAGCTGCCCGGCTGGAACGGCTTCCCGCCGGGGTTGTACCGGGCGAAGACGAAGTCCTGGGAATGGCCATTGCCGATGAGCCGGTACGCTCCGGTGCCGCTCAGACGGTACCGGGTCCCGCTGATGCGGGTGAGTTCGGCGTTCTCCGCGGTGATCGTCCGGGGGAGGGTCGAGGCACAGACATGGTCGGCGAGATCGACCTCAGCGGCCCAGGGCAATTGGAACCTCGAGCCGGACGAGACGCGTACCCGCAGGGCAACACCGTAGGAGTTGCTGCTGGGATCCACACTGACCTTCGGGGCGGCGAACGTGGCCGGATCCACCGCGGGCATGGCCGGATTGGCGCAGTAGCCCACCGTGGTGGAGGCTCCGGGAGCCAGCGTTCGGTTGTGGCCCACGCCGCCGAGGGTCCAGTGACCGGACGTGCGATCGTAACCGGTGGTCGCCCCTTCCCAGAGGCTCCGGAGAGTACCGACGCCGCCCTCCTTGACCTTCCTCGGATCCAATCCCCAGTAGGGTCCCTTGCTGGTATCAAAGGTGATCGACCAGGTGACGGCTGTCGCAGAGGTGTTGGTGACGCGGAATTCATGGCAGAAGCCCAGGCCGGTGGGGCCGTCGTAGCGGAACGATCCTGACGTCGCGGACGCCGGTGCCGAGGAGTAGGCCAGACGGGAATCCAGGTTGACGGGCACCGCCCCGTCCGCGCCGGTGCTGCCACCGTCGTCACCACCGTTCGTTCCCCACGAGCCGGTGGAGACCCGTGCGGTGACCGTGCCGCTCTGGGACCACAGGGCCGCCGCACCGGAGAGGCTGAGCCCGCCGAGGAACACGGTGAGGAAGACCGCGACGGCGGTCCTCCAGGTCCGGCGGGACGGTCCGCCACGGCGCTCGGCACTCATCGATGCACCTTCTCTGTCCGGTCAGGATCCACTGCATACTCTGCGGCCGGGGTGGTGACGGACGCATCCAACGCATCGGAGGCCCCGGTGATGAGCACACCGTCCCGCGTTTCGCGACGGTGATGGATGGCCCCGCGGATCATGGTGACGGCACCGAAGGCGATCAGGGCGACGGCAAGGGCCGTGATCATCCCGCCGCGGTCGGTCTGTCCGAGCGCACTGGCGAGGAAGCCGACGTACGGGACGGCATACATCAGCGTTCCGCGCACCTGGATGTCCTGGACGGGTTGCGGATCCACCTCGTCGTTGTTGTCCCCCTGGGTGATGAGCAGGCGTTCGCCGTTCTGACCGGCGGTCAGCGCGGTGATCCGGTGGGTGATGACCTCCGGCCGGCCGGACTCCATCTGGAAGGTGATGACGTCACCCACCTGCAACGCGTCGGCAGGGGTGGGTTTGACCACCAGGAAGGTACCCGCCGGGTAGGACGGGGCCATCGAGTTGGTCAACACGGAGTACGTCTGTGATCCGGAGACCAGCGGGATGATGATCAGGACGATCGCGGCCAGAGCCGAGACGCACAGGAATCCGAAGGACAGCGTCTGGCCGATCCACTGCAGCCAGGTGGGGACCCGATGGCGGGTCCGGCGGGGCCGAAGGCTCATGACTGGGTCCTCACTGGGCCTGTGTCGCGGTGACCGGCACGGTCACGGTGGCCGTGGCGCGGGCCAGGGTCTCGGGGGCGTTTTCCGGGAGAGTCATCCGGAGGCAGATCTGCTCGGTGGCGCCCTGGGTGATGGTGGTGGTGGCCGGCGCCGAGGCGTAGACAGCGTCGCCACACCTCTGGGACGCCGGCATGAGGGCCGACCGGACTGTGACCGACGCAGGCAGGGCGGCGTTCGCGGACGTCACGTGCGGTTGGCCTGCAGCCACCCTGATCGAGAAGGGCGCGCTCGCATTCGTGGCGTTCTTCACGGTGACTACCGAGTAGGCCGGGGTCGTCGGCGTCAGTGCCGTGCCCGGATCCTCCAGGGCCACGGTGGCGGCCACGCCGTTGACGGTCATCGGTGTGCCGTTGAGCTCGACTCTGAAGTCAGCCGACTGTACGGTGCCCGAGTTCGTTGGCGCGGTGGTGTTCCAGAGGGCCCAGGTGCCCCCGACCCCGCAGAGACCCGCCACCAGTGCCAGGGCGATGACTGCTGCGCTCTGCAGTAACGTCTTGACGCGCATGTCAACTCCTCGGGAGGTAAAGGCTGCGATGGCGGGCCGTGAGGGGGCGGGGGCGGAGCACCGTGGATGGTCAGGACCAGGTGGCCCTCTTCAGACCCGGATCACCGGACGGGCTGGGGTGCCTGCTGGTCCAAGACGTATCGGACCTGGGACAGATCCAGGGTCTTGCTCATGTCCTCGGTGCCGTTGGCGTTGAAGGCCAGGGTGGCGGAGGCCGTGTAGCTGCCGTCCTCGACGACCGCCGAAGCGGTGTCTGCGCCGATCAGCACGTCCGTCCCGCCCTGGGGAGTGACCGCGAAGGACTCCAGCTTCAGGTTGTTGCTGAAGCCGCTGGTCACATCGTCGGTGTCCACGGACAACGCGGCCGTGAGATGGTCACCCTCGAGTCCGACCGCCACGTCCTGCGTGTAGGTCAGTTTCTCTCCGGGAACCATGCGGTACGTGGAGATGTCCGGGATCGGGCTCTCGGAGAGATTCGTGGTCCAGACGCCCTTGCTAGGGGTCAGGCTCATGGCGCCGGTCGAAATGGATCCGGCATCGGCGGTCTGGGATGTGTTCCACACGGCGAGGGTGCCCCCACCGCCGAGGAGGAGGGCCACGCCCAGGCCGGTGACGATAGCGCCCTTGGTCATCTTCTTCATGTCAAAACCCCTTGTTGAGAACGATCTTCGCCGGGGCTGGCGGGGATGCCAGCTCCGGCGTCGATTACTGAGACGGATCGGAAGTCCTGGTGTTCGGGTGACGGGGATGTCGCTGCCGATCACGGCTTCCTGATGACCTTCATTTCAGGCCCTCGTGCTCAAGGTGGTCCTCCGGATTGATGTCGGATCGCCATAAGGATTCCCATAGATTTCCCGTGCCGATCTTGAGGTTTCCTTTGGGCGGCGTGACCGGCCTGGTTCTTGAGCAAAGCTTTGGGGAAATCCCGGCGTGGTCCTGCGGGTGGTAGAGCATCATGGGTTCATGACCACTGCACCAGTACTCGATACTGATGCGCTGGGCCGGTTGGGGGAACAACTGGGCGACACAGACATGCTGTGCGGATTCATCCGCCGTTATGAGGCCATGCTGGACCAGCGCGTCGAACGACTCCAACGCGCCCTCTCCGCCCAGGACCACGAGGACTGGATGGACGCCGTCCTCAGCCTCAAGACCTCCTCGGCCATGGCCGGTGCCCAGGCGCTGTCCACGTTGGCGGCCCGTCTCCAGGACGACTTCGCGAACTGCCCGCCCGCCCCCGTCCACTGGCCCGGCATGGATCGTCTGGCCGAGATCATGGGAGCACTGCGGCAGTTGGCCGCCGAGACCGCCCGGCAGTTACGGCTGTTTCTCCAGCAAGTGGGCGTGGCGACCGGGCAAAGGGTCTGAGTTCGCCTCCCGCGCCGGCGGTGCCGGCCTCTGCCGGTCAGGTGCCTAGCGGACGTCCTGCGGGCTGCCCGCCATGCGGTAGCCCACGCCGCGAACGGTCTGCACCCACCGCGGCGTCTTCGGATCGTCCTGGAGCTTGCGGCGCAGGTTGCCCAGATGCACCTCAATGGTTCGCTCGTCCGCTTGGGAGACGAACGTCCCGTTGTCCGGCTCGTCCCCCCGGATGATCCGGGACAGCTCCGACTTCGACCGCACCACGCGGCCGCTGCGCATCAACGTCTCCAGCAACAGGAACTCGGTCGGCGTCAACGAAATCTCACGGCCCGTCACCACCACCTGGTGCACCGTGGGGTACAGCTCCAGTCCGTCCAAGGACAGGTGTCGATCGATCTGGACCGGCTTCACAGCGGATGCCTCGGTTGCCTTCTGCCCACCCGGAGCTTCCGGGCCGGGCGCACCCGCCGGCAGGGCCGTCGTCGGGAAGGGCACCGGACCGGAGGGTGAGGAGGCGGCACCGGCGTCCGTGGGCCCAAGGGACGATGACGGCTCGCGGGACTGCTCGATGCCTCCCGGCGGCGCGGGAATGGCCGGGGCAACGGCGCGACCGCCGCGGGGACGGCGCAGCATGGCCTCGATCCGGGCCCGCAGCACACGAGGGCGGAACGGCTTGGTCAGGTAGTCGTCCGCACCGGCGTCCAGGCCCAGGAGGGTGTCGATCTCCTCGCCACGGGCGGTCAGCATCACCACGTAGGCGTCGGTGAACTGGCGTACCTGGCGGGTGACCTCGTAGCCATCGATGTCCGGCAGACCCAGGTCCACGGTGATCAGCACGGGGTCTTTGCTGCGGACGAGACTGACCCCGTCAGTCCCGTTGGCCGCCTCGTGCACCTCGAAACCGGACTGGCCCAGGAGGGCAACCATGAGCCCCCGGATGTCATCGTCATCCTCGACGACGACCGCGACACGCCGATCCTCCACGCGAAACACCCCCAAGATAGTTTGAAGTCCAAGGCTATCGTGGAGTAGGGGCGTCTCATGCCCCGCAACGAAACGGAGCCACGCCGTGTCACTCTCCACCCCGACGACGATGCTTCCCGCCGAGGAGGCTCGGGGACGCCGCCACTTCGGCCAGTTCTCGCTGAGGCGCCGAGTCCTGTTCTCGCAATTGCCGCTGACGATCTCCACCATCCTCGTGGTCGTCGCGGTCTTGGTGTTCGATCCGAGTGTGGCCGTTGAATCCCCGTACCTGGCCATCGGCTTCGGCGGCGTCATGGTGCTGACGCTGCTGGCGGGGACCGTACCGTGGCAACGGCTGCCCGCGGTGGTCTACTGGATCATCCCGCTGCTCGATTTCGTCGCGATCGCTCCGCTCTGGACCGCCGCGCGCTACGTGCTCGACGGGATGGTCCTCCTGACGGCGTTCCCCGTCTTCTGGCTGGCGTGGTCGGGCCTCTACCCCTTGCTTGCCCTCAGCCTCGGCTTCCTCGGAACGGCCGCCGTCAGCTGGTGGCCGTATCTGGCCGGAACGACTCCGTTCTCGGATGCCCTCATGGAATCGAGCCTGACCCGGCCGGTCATGGTGCCGTTCATGATGCTGTCCTTGGGGGCCGCGGCCAGCATCCTGACCCGCAGCATGGACAAGCAGCGCGTGGAACTGCGGGCCTCCCTGGAGAAATCCAAGTCACAGAATCGGCTGTTGCAGGCGGTGGTGGACACCTCCGACGTCGGGATCCTGGTGGTGGACGGGCAGGGCCACGACATCCTCATGAACCAGGCCCAACGGCGAACGCACTTCATCGGCCTGCCACCCGGCCGGAATGACGGTGCCGAGCATGAACTGTTGTTGTTCGAAGCGGACGGGCTCACGCCCATCCCGCCGGACGAACGGCCAGTGACCCAGGCGTTGCAGGGCAGGGACTATCGCGGCCGGATCATCGCGATCGGCACGGACGGCAGCCAACAGCATCTCTCCGTCTCGGCCTCCCCGATGTATGACGATGACGGCCAATTCGATGGCACCGTGGTGGTCTTCCAGAACGTCACCGACCTGATGGATGCCATCCAGACCCGTGAACGGTTTGTGGCCGAGGTGTCCCACGAATTCCGCACTCCTCTGACCTCGATCATCGGCTACCTCGACCTCGCCATGGAAGAGGACCTGGATCCGACCCTGCGGCAGTTCCTCACGACCTCACAGCGCAATGCCGAACGATTGCTGGGCCTGGTGACGAGCCTGCTGGACTCGGCGGCGGACAGCTCCAAGGTCACCGTCCAGACGGTGGACCTGTCCCGGCTGACCAGATACAGCGTTGAGTCCGCTGAAGTCCGGGCCCGGCACAGCGGGCTGACACTGGCCTCGGACCTTCCCGATCATCTCCTGGCGAAGGCCGATCCGGTCAAGATGGGCCAGGTGGTGGACAATCTGCTGTCCAATGCCATCAAGTACACCCCCGGTGGTGGCTCGATCACCGTCTCGCTGCGCTGCCTGCCCGGCGTGGATGAGAAGGGGGACTGGGCGGAACTGGCCGTCGAGGACACCGGATTCGGGATGACCGACCAGGAGCGCGCCAAACTCTTTACGAACTTCTACCGGACCGAGCACGTGCGCAAGGCTGCCATCCCGGGCACCGGTCTGGGCCTGGCCATCTCCCAGAGCTTCGTCCGCGCGCACGGTGGGGAGATCCTGGTGGCCTCGGAGAAGGGCGCCGGATCCACCTTCACGGTCCGCGTCCCGATTGCCGGCCCGGCCTGCTGATCCTGTCTCCCGTTGCCCCCTCCATCTGAGTCGCACGAATTGACCCCGAACACGCTTGATCGGGGCCAATTCGTGCGACTCAGATGGAAGTGGAGGGGAGGGTCAGGCGAGGAGGCGCCAGCTGCCAGGCTCCACGCGGGAACCGGCACGCAAGCGCGCGGCACCGGCCTCGTCCCAGGGCTCGCCGGCGGTGATCCGGTCCGCCCGCAGGGACCAGTCGGTGCAGACCTGCGGGATGTAGGCGTCTTCCTGGCCCATGAACACGCGGCGGCGGAACATCGCCCGCTCGATCGCCGGCGCGGCCACGGGGTAGGCGCCGCCCACCTCGATCGTCCGCAGCTGCTTTAGGGCCTCCTCGCGGCCGACCTGGGCCGCATGCCACAGGAGTGCGGACTCCGGAGAGAGAGGCTGCGCGACGGCGGCCAGGCCCACATCCAGCGCCGGGTCGCCCTCCGGGGGCAACGGCAGGAGGTCGGTCGCGTTGTGCCACGTCCCGAAGGCCGAGCCGTCGGGCAGGACGACCGTGCCGGCCCCGTTGACGGTGGTGTTGCGCCACGGGTCCTCCGGATCGAGGGTCTCGATCAGGTCGGCGAGGACACCCGAGGCCCACAGGGCGAACCACTCGGGAAAATCAGCGGACGTCGAGCGCAGCTCGTCATCGGCTGCCTCACGGTAGGCATGCACCACGAGTGGATCGCATCGGGTGATGGTCCACCGGGAGACGGCGTCACGAATCGGCAAAACTTCCACCCACTCTCTTCTGTTGCAGGTGCCTGGTACAGCAGGGGATTGCTGTATGTGTCAAGTTTACTCTGTGGTAAGCCACTGCGAGGGACACCACCGGCCCTCGCGTAAGGGTTAGGTATCGCCGTCCCCACCGTCTGGTGCGGGCAGGTGGTGGGGTGCGCCGGGGCATGAAGGGCCTATGCGTCAAACGACCGCCGGGGCGTCGTCTTGTGCATAGGGCTGACATGGCTGAGACACAGGCAAAGCGAGCAGGAGCTCCGGAGGCGGGTGAGAGTACTCCGCGTCGTCATCCGACGCTCGACTCCCTGTGTTCCCGCCTCGAATCGATCCTCTGGGGGAGGGCGGCTGAAGAGCTGCTGGCGTCCGCATCCGCCACCTCGGCCGGGCCGCGTACCGTGATCCTGCTGCCGGCCTGGGACTGGCGCATGCCGGCCATGGACATCGGTCGGAAGGGTCGGGACCACGAGTCCGGTCAGGCACTGCTCATGCCCGTTCGGCTGGACTGGGGTGGAAATGACGCCCTGGTCCGGGTAGCGGGGGCCGACGGACCCGAACGCCCGTACCAGTGGACGGCCCACTCGATGGGCTGGACGGACTCAGGTGAGGTGGCCCACCTGCATGAACGTCCGCCAAACATTTCTCAGCGGGCGAAAAATTCCTCGCGTGTCACGAGCTTGAACGCTATAGTTTCTGACGGTAACTATTCCGCCCCCGGGATCCACCGCTACACCGTCGACGGTCTCCAGGACATCGTGCGTGCAGGCCGTCAATCCCAGTGGCAATTGCTGTTCAGTCTCGAACCGTTCGTCACCGCCACCGTTCACAAGGCCCACTCAGCAGTGAGCCATGAGATCGGTGAACTCACCGGACGGGTCCAGTCTGTACTGCACGAGACCGGGATCGAACAGGTGGTGAACGCCATGATGCTAGGGGATACGGCAATGGAATCAGCCGATGGTGCCAGCGTGTCGCGTCTATTGGAGCAGTGTCTGCGTCCTGACCGGTTCGCGAAGGTGGACCCGCTGATGTACCTCAGCCGCAATCTGCGCCGTGACGCCGAGGATCACATCCGCCGTGCCATCGGCGACCCCCGGATCGGCCCCAAAGTCCGCCGCCTGGCCGCCCAGATGACGGGAGCCACGGTGGACGAGATCGTGGCGGCGTACCGCCTCGAGCACCCCCAGGACAAGCTGTCCACCGCGCGGGCCCAGGCGGCCCTGAACGTGGGCTCCGACCCGATGGCCCGGTCCGTGCTGATCGACCCGGAGACGAACAGGGGTGCCCGTTGACCACTGCCTGCACCTCTCTCGGCACCGTTTCCCCCGGCGGGGCCACCACGCTCGTCAACACGCGTGACACCGAACTGCCCGCCACGGCGGAGACCGCCCCGGAGACCTCCACCCTGGACCAGCTGCGGATGATCGCCAGTGCTCCTCCGTCCGCGCGGCGCACCGCCCTCCGGGATGACTTCATCGCCTCCCGGCGCAAGCTCTACCGCCTGGTGGCCCACCGCCTGTGCCGCACCCTCGGCATGCCCTATGCCACGCACCGCGAGGACGTGGAGCAGCTCGTGGCCATGGAGGCCGTGACCTTCGTGGGGGAACTGGTCGCCACCCCGGCGCGGATCGAGGAGATCGCCAACTGGGAGGGCCTGCTCCATGTCAGGGCCCGCGCCGCGGTGCGCGCCTGGGCGGACCGCAACCTCTCCCCGGCATCCGGGATGATCTCGCTGAGCCGCCGTGTGCGCCAGCTGAATCAGCTGCGGGACGAGCTGCGCGCCACCTCAGGCCTCGAACCGAGCGACCGTGACGTCGCGTCCGAGCACAACCGCCGCATGGCCGCCACACGCAAGGACGCCGCCAAGCAGGGCATGCTCGTCAGTGCGGGCGAGCTCAACCTCGCGCGGCCCGCCGCGGACATCCACGATCTCGAGTTGGCCGCCATGATGCCGGAGGGCGGGCTGCTGCACCCCACGGAAGGGCCGCGGCTCGTGGCCGCCGTGGTCACCAAGGCGAGATTGATCGGCGGGGTGACGGCCGACGTCGCCGCCTGCTGGCTGTCCGGTGTCTATGGATCCGAGGGGGACCAGCGGGTGCTGACCGCGCACGAGGTGGCCGAACAGCTGGGTCTGCCGCAGGCCTCGGCTGGCGCGCAGATCCGCAAGGTCCGCACGCTGGCCCAGCGCGTGCTGGCCGAGCAGCTCGGCATCCACCACGCCTGACGCACGTTTTGAGGGCAGAGATCAGTAGTGATCTTTGCCCTCAAAACGCGTTGAGTAGCGCGTCCGCACGTGCCCAGAGGTGTGACTAACGTCACACAACATTGCGGCGCAAGAGACAAAAGTGCCGCACACACCTTGTTCGTGCGAGCAGAAAACCTTCAGACCGATTCCGCGTGCCGGGACCTCATCGACCAATGGGCCACCGGCCACCTGAGCGAACGCCAGGCCCGTCAGGAGATCGCTGGGGTCCTCACCGGATCCGGCATCTCCCACGAAGTCTCCCGGGAGTACCAGACCTGGCACTACGGGCTGGCCTCCGGACCCCAGCTGAGTCAGGACGTGGCTGCGGAGTTCGATGAGTTCCTGTTCCGCCGCGTCACGGAGGAGGGGCCGGAGGCGTTCTTCGACCTCGAACGTGCCCGCGGGGCCTCCGTGACGGGATGGGCACGCCAGACCCTGCGCGCCACCCGCAAGTCGGTGCTGCGCAATATCCACAACCGCACGGCAGCCCGCCAGGAACTCGTGGCTCCCACCGGGGCGGAGGACGGCCGGCACACCGCGGCCGCACACGCCTTCACCCAGGCCTCGGCGCCGGGTGTCGGTGTGGAGGGCACGGAGGTCGCCCAACGCATGATGCTGGAAGAGGCGACCGAGTGGCTGCGCTCGAAGGCCTCGCACCACCGCGGCATCGCCCGCACCGCGGCCGGCTCGGCGGCCCTGAGGTTCGCCTTCAATCTGCCGGAACCGGTCCGCCCCGAGGTGCGCATCCGGCGTCGCGCCCTGCCGCTGCTCGAATCCGACCCGAAGGCCGCGCACCGCTCCGCGCAGGCCATGCTCGCGTGCCTGAACCGCATCCACGGCTGGCAGGGCATGTTCGCCGCTGCCGACCAGGACCTCCTGGCCCTCTGGGACGACTACTCCAAGGCCCAGTTGTTCGAGCTGGTCTCCCGCGACCCGGCAATCGCGCACACGCTCGCGGTGGAGGCACTGGCGGACCGCGCCCGTCCGGACCGACCCTCGGTGCGGGCCTTCCGCGCCGCCGTCAAGGAGTTCGCACCGGTGTTGAAGAACGGCCGCAAGCCCGCCGGCTGGCGCACCTGCGTCAACGCCGTGGTGGACGCGTTCCTGGCCGAGGAGTTCGAGGCCTTCTCCGCCTTCGACACCGCCGGGGCCGCCACTCACGAGGACAAACTGGCCGAGCGTGAACAGACCCTGGCCGGCGCGGGGGACGCCTATCAGGCCATGGCCCGCTTCCCGGAGGCGCCGCTGGGCACCACCCACCGGGAGGTGCGGGACCGCCTGGACGGCCTCATCCGCGGCATCCTCTGTGCAGGTGTGGAGATCGGTGGCTCGGCCGCCGCAGTCAGCTCCGGAACCCCGGGGACGACGCCGGCCGGTTCCCTGACAGGGGAGCGTCACCTCCGCGCGGTGTGAGCGCGGCGGGGCTCTTTGCCGCCGGGGCGGGTCAGCGGAGGTAATCGAGCAGCGAGGTCTGCAGGGCCTGGGCTGAGACGGCCAGCGCCGCCTGGTAGTTGAGTTGCTGCATCTGCAGTTCCACGGCCGACTCGGCCAGGTCCGCCTCCTCGGTGGAGGTGCGGGTGGCCTCCAGCTCGGTGAGCTGGGTGCGGACGGCCTCCAGGGTGCGCCCCACCGTGGCGTGGCGGGCGCCGGATGCGGTGAGGGCGTCAGACATCAGTTGGCGCGAGGACTCCAGGGCGCCGATGGACCCGGAGAGATCCCCGCCGGACCTCAGGGTGGCGGAGAGCTGGGTGAGCGCGTCGAAGACGGAGTTCCCGACCGGACCGAAGGCGGACTCGCCGGGGATGTCCACCTGGATGGTGGTGTGGTCCGAGATGCGGCGCTCCACGGTGGCGCCGTCGGTGCCGTTCCACGTCAGGGGGTTGTCCGTGTAGGCCGCGCTCTCGGCGGAGGTGCCCGCGAAGACGTTGCGGCCCAGGATCTGGGTGTTGGCCAGCGAGAGCAGCTCGGAGCGCAGCTGGTCCACCTCGGCGGCGCTGGCGTCCCGGCCGGCCTGATTCACCGTTCCGTTGGCCGCGGCCAGGGTCAGGTCCTGGATGCGCGTCATGATGTCCAGCCCGGACTGCAGGGCCGAATCCGCCGTCCGCATCCACGTGTCCGCGTTCTGCAGGTTGCGCTCGTACTGCGTGGTGCGGGCGAGCTCGGCGCGGGCCGTCATGGCGGTGCGCGTACCGGCCGGATCGTCCGAGGGACGCGAGATGGCCTGACGGGAGGCGGCCTTGGTCTGCAGCTCGGCCAGGGACTTGGCCGAGTCCTGCAGGTTGGCGCGCGTGGCGGCGGCCGTCATGGATGAGGTCACGCGATTCATCATGGTCATCTCACCTTCCTTCCGGGGCGGTCTCCATCAGTCATCAGTACAGCCACCCTGATTTTTTCACCTCGTGCTCACCCGGTTTTTACCCGGTTCTGACCCGGAGGTTCCGCCGGGAGGCGGGCGGGCTCAGCGGCCCACCAGCCCCACGCGGTTGATCAGGGTGTCCAGCATCTCGTCCACGGCGGTCAGCACGCGTGCCGAGGCCTGGTAGGCGTGCTGGAAGGTCACCAGGTTCACGGCCTCCTCGTCCCGGTCCACGGAGGCCAGCGACTGCTGGGACGACCGCGCCGAGGACTCGGTGCCCACGGACAGGCTCAGCCCGTTCAGCGCGCCGCGTGAGGAGGCTCCGACACCGGAGACGAAGCCGGTCCAGCCGCTCGTGACGGCGGCGCCAAGATCCCCGATCGCATCGGCGATGGAGCCGTCGAGTGCCCCCTGGCCTGCACCGGCGTGCGCGATCTGCGCCGGGTCCGTGATGGCCACCGTCAGCGAGTCGGCGGTGCCGGTGAAGGTGAAGAACGCCCCGCCCGGTGCGCCGGAACCGGTGAACCCGGACTGGTGCACGGTGTTCGTGCCCTCGGCGATCGACCCGGCCAGATCGTCGTACCCCTGCATCGCGTTTGCGAGGGGACCGTCCGCGGACAGGACGGACAAGCGGCCGGCGAGGGAGCCGCCGTCGACCCCGGCGGAGGCCGGCGTGCCGGTTCCCAGCCGGTGGGTCCAGGCGACGGTGGTGGGCTCGCCGGGGGCGGAGCCGACCACGGCGGTCAGGGTGTGGTGGCTCTCGCCGGAGACCAGCGCGTTGCCGCCCACCAGGAACTCACCGGTGCCGTCCGCGGCGGGACGGAGCTGGCCGCCGGTGAGGGCGGAGAGCTGCTCGGCGATCTGGTCGCGGGAGTCCAGCAGTTCGTTGGTGGAGCCGCCGGCGGCCCCCGTGCTGCGGATGGCGCCGTTGACCACGGCGAGCTGGCCGGCCAGGGCATTGACCTGGTCCACCTCGGCGCGCAGCTCGTTGCCCTGGGCGGCGTACTGGTCCTTGAGCTCCTGCACGTCCGCGCCGAGGCGTCCAGCCAGGGAAGACGCGGCCTCGAGCAGGGCGGTGCCGGCACCGATGTCACCGGGGTTGTTGGCCACGTCCTGCCACGCGGAGTGGTAGGCGGTGACGGCGGAGGAGACGGAGTGGTCCCCGGGCTCGCGCAGGACATCCTCGATCCCGGAGTAGGTCTCGGCGCGGATCTGCTGGAAGCCGGTCTGCGCCACGGCACCCCGGACCTGGCGGTTGACCAGCTCGGAGGCGGAGCGGCCGATCCCGGCCACCTCCACCCCCTGGCCGGCGCCGGTGGCGTTCGGGAACAGCCCGTTGGAGTGCAGGCCCGGCAGGGCCTGCAACTGCGCCGACTGGCGGGTGTAGCCCACCGTGCCGGCGTTGGCCGTGTTCTGCGCGGTGATGGCGATCTGCGCGCGGGCGGCCTCGAGGCCCCGTGCGGCGGTGTTCAGCGAGTGGAAGGCGCTCAGTCCCATGGTGTTCCTCTGCCTGCCCTTCAGCCTTGGCGGTCGATGATGGCCGCGCCCGAGGTGGGGGCGGCGGAGCCGGCGGCCGTATAGGTGACGGCGGGGCCGGTCTGCTGTCCGGCCTCCTGCAGGGAGATGTTGGCGGCCTTGAGGAACCGGGCGTTCTCCTCGGAGACGGTGCGGATCTCCTCGGCCAGGGACACGATGGCCGCGTGGTGGTCCTGGAGGATGCCGGCCCACGGCCCCTCGGCGGGCGCGGCGGCCACCAGCTCGCGCAGGGTAGGGGAGCCCTCCGAGGTCATGCCCCACAGCTGCGCGAGCGAGGAGGAGAGCACGTCCACGGTCAGCTGAGTGGTGGAGAGCTGGTTCTTCAGAGCCTCGATCTCAGAGGTGCATCGGCCCAGCCAGCGGGATTCGCCGTTGGTGACGAGCAGGCGCTGCGTGGTGAATTTGTACAGCAGGTTCTCCAGAATGCCGCGCTCGCGCCACAGCTCGTTGGACAGCTCATCTGCTTGCATGCTCTTACCTTTCACACCGCCGGCGGACGCCGGGGGACTCCTGGAGTCCCTTCGCTGACCTTGTTGTCGGTACACATGGACCAACTTTTCACCCCCGGCCGGAGATTTCTGCGCATGTCCCCTGGCATGAACTCAGCACGGAACGACCTGGTGGAGCAGAACATCCCCCTGGTCGGCTACGCGGTGTCCGAGATGCATCACAAGTACCCCATGGTGGAGCGGGACGAGATGGTGTCCGTCGGCCTCGAGGGCCTCATCCTCGCCGCGGACACGTGGGATCCCGACGCCGGCACCCAGTTCTCCACGTGGGCCCACCTGAAGATCCGGTGGGCCATCCAGGAGTTCCTGCAGCAACTGGACTGGATGGGACGCCGCGGCCGGGACAAGGCCAAGCGCCTGGAGAAGGCCCGCGCGCAGCTGACCCATTCGCTGGGACGCGTTCCGGAGGAGTCCGAGCTGGCGGTGGCCCTGGGCGTCCCCGTGGAGGAACTGCGGACCATGGTGGCCGAGGGCTCCAAGACCCAGACGCCCCTGGACGACTCCTTGAGTGACATTCTCGCCTCCCCGGAGGACAGCCCCGAGAAGCAGGTGCTCAACGCGGAGAAGAACATCCTGCTGCATCGCGCCGTGCAGGCCCTGCCGGAGCGGACGCGCCAGGTGGTCCAGATGCACTACTTCCAGGGACTGGCCCAGGGAGAGGTGGCCGCCACCCTGGGCGTCTCGGACGCCACCGTGTCCAAGGAGAAGAAGCGCGGGTTGGCCCTGCTGCAGGATGTGCTCGGCTCGGCCCTGTCGGTGAAACCTGCAGCACCCGTCGCCGCGAGCGTGCCCGCCGCGGGACGCGAGCAGTTTCTCGCCGCCGCCGGCACGTCCATGCGAGGCGGGATCGTGCCGCAAACGCCCGGCTTCCGCCGGTTCGCCTAGCCGGCGCCACAGTCATCCTGCTTAGTCACAGGGATAATCCGTGTGGCTCGGCAGGATGACTGTGGCAGGACGTAGACGGGTTCAGAAAAAGTTTCGACCGCGGTGAAAAAACTCCCCGGACGTGCCGATAAGTCTGGTGTCGGGTCCGCAGGAATCGGGTCCGCGGACCAGAACCACGTTCTTTCCCCAAGGAGCCATGACATGACTGTCATCAACACCAACAATGCGGCCAACAACACCTACCGCCTGATGTCCGAGTCCTCGGACGCCGCGGCCAAGAACATGGAGAAGCTCTCCTCCGGTCTGCGGATCAACCGTGCCGCCGACGATGCCGCCGGCCTGTCCATCGCCGAGGGCCTGAAGTCCCAGTCCAACGGCCTGGAGGTGGCCTCCCGGAACGCCCAGGACGCCATCAACATGATCCAGACCGCTGAAGGCGGCCTGTCCTCTGCCCAGGAGATCCTGCAGCGCGTCCGTGACCTGGCCGTCCAGTACGGCAATGACTCCAACAACGCCGATGCCCGCACCGCCATCACCACTGAGATCACCGCCTTGGGCGAGGAACTGACCCGGATGGGCAACTCCATCAACTTCAACGGCACCAACCTGCTGGGTGACACCGCCTCTGCAACGAACCCCAAGCCCGCCTCCCTGTCCTTCCAGGTGGGCGCGAATGCCACCAACGATCAGATCTCCGTCGCCCTGGACGCGGACCTGGTGACCCTCGGCGCGGATGTTGGCACGGACGTGGCAGCTGCTCTCACGGCCGCCACCGACGCTGCCGGCCGCGCCGACGTGATCAGCGTGGTGGACGGGTACATCACGGGTATCTCGGAGGCCCGCTCTTCTTTGGGTGCCGATCAGAACCGTCTCGAGCACACCATCAAGCACGTCAACGTGGCTGCCGAGAACCTGACTGCAGCCGAGTCCTCCATCCGCGATGTGGACATGGCCAAGGAGATGGTGGAACTCTCCGCCAACAACATCAAGACGCAGGCCTCCCAGGCCATGCTGGCCCAGGCCAACCAGTCGACCCAGGGCATCCTGCAGCTCCTGCGCTGATCCTGACAGACACCCCGCAAGCGTCCTCACACCTATTCCTCCAAGGAGCATGACATGACCGTCATCAACACCAACAACGCAGCCAACAACACCTACCGCCTGATGTCCGAGTCCTCGGACGCCGCGGCCAAGAACATGGAGAAGCTCTCCTCCGGTCTGCGGATCAACCGTGCCGCCGACGATGCCGCCGGCCTGTCCATCGCCGAGGGCCTGAAGTCCCAGTCCAACGGCCTGGAGGTGGCCTCCCGGAACGCCCAGGACGCCATCAACATGATCCAGACCGCTGAAGGCGGCCTGTCCTCCGCCCACGAGATCCTGCAGCGCGTCCGTGACCTGGCCGTCCAGGCCGGCAACGACTCGAACAACGCCGAGGCCCGCACCGCCATCGCGACCGAGATCAATGCCCTGGGTGACGAGCTGGTGCGCATGGGCAACTCCATCAACTTCAACGGCACCAAGCTTCTCGGCACCCCGACCGCCGACGCCGGCGTTGACGGCAACCGTCCGGCAAGCCTGTCCTTCCAGGTGGGCGCGAACGCCACGAACGACCAGATCACCGTGGACCTGGATGCGGACCTGGTGGCCATTGGCACCGCGATCAAGGCGTTTGGCACCGATGGAACCACCGACGGCGGTTCCCTCATCACCGATTCAGGGACGGCCGCCGCTGCCATCACCGCCATCGACACCCAGATCAGCACCGTGTCTTCGGCCCGCTCTTCCTTGGGTGCCGATCAGAACCGTCTCGAGCACACCATCAAGCACGTCAACGTGGCTGCCGAGAACCTGACTGCAGCCGAGTCCTCCATCCGCGATGTGGACATGGCCAAGGAGATGGTGGAACTCTCCGCCAACAACATCAAGACGCAGGCCTCCCAGGCCATGCTGGCCCAGGCCAACCAGTCGACCCAGGGCATCCTGCAGCTCCTGCGCTGATCCTGACAGACACCCCGCAAGCGTCCTCACACCTATTCCTCCAAGGAGCATGACATGACCGTCATCAACACCAACAACGCAGCCAACAACACCTACCGCCTGATGTCCGAGTCCTCGGACGCCGCGGCCAAGAACA
>NZ_JALDXU010000134.1:0-6793 GCF_032154715.1 Citricoccus sp.
GGGTGACGAACGGCGGCATCCCGGGGGCCGGCGCGTCCACTCCCTGGGGCAGGGGCGCCGCCGTGCGGCGCGCCCCCGGCAGGCGCAGGGCATCACGGGTGGCCACCGCGGCCGTGCTGACGGCGGAGAGGGCGCGGCCCCCGGCCATGGTCGCCACGGCCACCACCGCCGTCAGGCCGGCGCCGATCAGGAAGGTGCGCCGTGCCGCTTCAGGCCGTGGGGGGGCCGCCGCGCCACCCTCGGTGGTCTCCGGTCCGGAACCGGCGCCCACCGGGACGGTGCGCCGGTGCGCCAGCCGCACGAGCCAGTTCAGCGCCGCGATGCCAGCCACGCCACCGAGCACGGTGGGCAGCAGGTCGAGCCACCCGGTCGCCGGCCGGCTCAGGACGGCGGCGCCCAGGAGTACGGCGATGGCCGCACAGAGCACCGAGGCGAGGGCGAGCCGGCGTCGGGCGATGAGGCCCAGAACGGCGGCCAGGGCCAGCGCCACCACGCCCATGGACACCATCAGCACGAGCTTGTCCGCGGTGCCGAAGACGTCGATCGCGAAGTCCTTCAGCCAGGCGGGAGTGATGTCGATGAAGGCAGCCCCCACGGCCACCAGCGGTGAGGACACCGGGGAGAACAGCGCAGAGGCGATCTCGGCGATGCCCAGCAGCAGGGCGGCGGCAAGGGCGCCGGAGGCGGCGAAGGGCCAGCCGCGGGCGGAGCCTGGTTCAGCGTGCCTCGTCATGGCCATCGTTCTTCTCTCGTCGGTTGCGCCGGGCGGCGATTGCCTGTGGCGGCGGATGCGCCTGGCGGCGGATATGAACAGTATCGGATGTGAAGGGTGGCGGATGCGGGAAGTGGCCGGCCCCGTACCGTCTTCGGTACTGGACCGGCCACCTCTTCGCCGTCGATGGTCGAGCTGTCCATCGGTCCGTCCGGACCACTGCTCGGGTCCCGGAACGGATCGACGGACCGGCTCAGCCGGTGGAGGATCAGTCCATGGCCGGCATCAGCACGGAATCGACCAGGTAAACGGTCGCGTTGGCGGTCTGGACGCCACCGCAGATGACGTTGGCGTCGTTGACGGTCAGCTCGTCGCCGCTGCCGGCCACCTCAAGGTCGTCGCCCTGCACGGTGGTGTGGGTACCGGCGATTTCGTCCGGGGAGATCTGGCCGGGGACCACGTGGTAGGTGAGCACCGAGGAGAGCATGTCGGCATCCTCGACCACGGCGTTCAGGTCTGCCTCGGGGATGGCGGCGAAGGCGTCATCCACCGGGGCGAACACGGTGAACTCGTCACCGTTCAGGGTGTCCACCAGGTCGACGTCCGGGTTCAGCTCGCCGGACACCGCCGAGGTGAGGGTCGTGAGCATGGGGTTGTTCGAGGCGGCCACGGCCACCGGGTCCATGGCCATGCCCTCCACCGAGCCGGCACCGTCAGGGACCTCCTCGGCATAGGCGGCGCAGCCCGGGCCGACCAGGTTGGCGGCCGGATCCATCATGGACTCCGAGGCGCTGGCAGATCCAGAGCCGGACTCCATGGACTCCTCCATGGACGGCGAGGCGGACATGGAGGACTCGGACGAGGCGGCCGCCGAGGAAGAGGCCGGCTCATCTGCGGCGCCGCCACAGGCGGTCAGTCCGAGCGCCGTCACAGCGAACAGTCCCAGCATGGTGTTGCGCATCGTGGTCTTCATGATGACTACTCCTTGAAGTGTGTGGAACGTGCTGTCCCACGGGTGCCTCCCCCCGGTCTTCCGGGCGGGCTGTCATGGAGTATTCGGAGCCACCCAGCCGGCGGATGGGTCCGGGTGGTGAATCTGCAAAGTTTTTTTCAGCCACTAACCTGGAGACACCATGCAATGCCCCCATTTCGACGCCGGCGAGTGCCGTTCCTGCCCCCTGATGGGCGTGCCCTACGCGGAGCAATTGGACCGGAAACAGGCCGGCGTCCGCCGCCTCCTGGATCCGGTGGCCGGCACCCGCGCGCCGGATGGTTCGGACCTGTGGCTGGACCCCGTCCCCTCGCAGGAATCCGGTTTCCGCAACAAGGCCAAGATGGTGGTCACGGGCACGGCCGAAAGCCCCCGGCTCGGCATCCTTGACCCCCGTCAGCATCCCAAGCACCATGACGGCAGCGGCGTGGACCTGCGCGACTGCGGCCTCTACGAGCCGGCCCTCGGGGCGGCCTTCCCCGCGGTCGCGGAGGTCATCACCGCCGCCGGGCTCACCCCGTACGACCTCGGCACGCGCACCGGCGAGCTCAAGCACGTCATCATGACCCTCTCCCCGTCCGGCCGGCTCATGATCCGGTTCGTGTTGCGCTCCCGGGACCAGCTGCCGGCCCTCCGCGCGGCGGTCCCCGCCCTGCTGGCGGCCCTGCCGACCACCGAGGTGGTCACCGCGAACCTCCTTCCGGAGCACCGCGCCGTGCTCGAAGGCCCGGAGGAGATCCACCTGGCCGGCGCGCCGACGTTGCCGATGCTTCTCAACGGCATCCCCCTGAACCTGCGCCCCCAGGGCTTCTTCCAGACCAACACCGCCCTGGCAGCCGCCCTCTACTCCCTGGCCTCCGAGTGGCTGGACACCACGGATGCCGCCAGCGTCTGGGACCTGTACTGCGGCGTGGGCGGCTTCGGCTTCCAGCTTGCCGAGGTCCGCTCTCACGACGGCGGCCGGGCCGGCCCACTCCCGGCCGGCACGGAGCGCACGGTGTGGGGCCTCGAGATGTCCGCGGACGCCGTCGCAGCCGCCCAGGTGACGGCCCGGGACCTCGGCGTGCAGGACCGCGTGCGCTTCGCCGTCGGGGATGCCACCGCGATCCCCACGGGGCGGGCACCGGACCGCGCACCTCACCGCCCCACGGAGGTGCCGCTGACCGGGGGCGCCGGCGAGGTGCCCGCGGAGTGGCCGGACGCCGTCGTGGTCAATCCGCCGCGGCGCGGCATCGGCTCCGAGCTGGCGGACTGGATCCAGGCCTCCGGCATTGCGCACGTGCTCTACTCGAGCTGCAACGCGGCCACGCTGGCGCGGGACCTGGAGCGCCTGCCCGGGTACCGCCCGGCACGGGCGCGGCTGCTGGACATGTTCCCGCAGACCGAGCACTACGAGGTCCTGATGCTCCTCGAACGGCTCTGACCGCCCGCCTCCCTGCGATCACCGTGTCCGGGTCACCTCGGGTTGATCCCGTCCACGTCCCCCTCGTTAGGCTGGGTCCAAGACCTGTGGCCGGGTCCATGCAGGGAACTGACCGCGACATGCCGAGGCAACCGCCCGGGGAACAGGAAGGCTTCATGCATCCACTGACTCGTCCCGTCCAGCTGACGGGCCCCGCCCGCCGCCACACCCTCCGCCACTTCCGGGCGGTCATCTTTGACATGGACGGAGTGGTCACGGACACCGCCGGCGTGCACGCCCGGGCGTGGAAGGAGCTCTTCGACGCCTCGCTCGCGGCGGTCGGCACCTTGCCCCAGAACCTGGCCACGGTGACCGCGGACCCGCGAGCGCTGCGCCCCTTCGACCACGTCAAGGACTACCTGCAGTTCGTGGACGGCCGGCCCCGCGAGGACGGTGTCCGGGCCTTCTTCGCCTCCCGTGGACTGGTGGTGCCGGAAACCCCGGGCGCTCTCACGGAGTGGCCCGGACGGGGCGCTCCCACGGGCCTGCAGGAGGCTACCGGGGCGGCCAGCACGCCGGCCGCGGTGGAGTCCGACGCCGGCGCCGACGGTGCGCTGACCGTGCAGGCCCTCGCGGCCCGCAAGCAGGGGTTCTTCGAGGAGGTCCTGGCGCGCGAAGGCGTCGCGGTCTTCCCGGAGGCGCTCGCCCTGCTGACGCAACTGCGGCACGATTCCGTGCCCACCGCCCTGGTCACCTCCTCCCGCAACTCCGCGGCCGTGCTGGGCGCGGGCCACGTGGACAGGCTCTTCGACGTGGTGGTGGACGGCAACACCGCCCGGGAACGGGGCCTGCCCGGCAAGCCCGACCCGGCGATGTTCCGGCTGGCCGCCCAGCAGCTGGGCGTGGAACCGGTGGACGCGATCGTCCTCGAGGACGCGGCCATCGGCGTGCAGGCGGCGCACGACGGCGGCTTCGGCCTGGTGGTCGGCGTGGACCGGGCGCGGGACCCGGACCGGCTGAAGTACGCCGGCGCGGACGTGGTGGTGGAGGACATCACCGGGCTGCACCTGGAGCAGCGCACCACCCGGCCCTTCGACCCGGACTGGGTGCTGGCCTATGACGAGTACGACCCGGCGGAGGAAGGCACCCGGGAGGCCCTCTGCACCCTGGCCAACGGCTACTGGGGAACGCGCGGCTCCATCCCCGGCACCACCGCCGGCCCCCACCACTACCCCGGGACGTACGTGGCCGGCGTCTTCAACCGGCTGACATCCACGGTCCAGGGCAAGACGGTGGAGACCGAGCACATGGTCAACGCCCCGGACTGGACCTACGTGCTGGTCACCCTGGACCACGGCGAGGAGCTGGTGCCGAGCAATCCGCACCTGGTCTCCTACCGCCAGGAGCTGGACCTGCGCCGCGGGCTGCTGAGCCGCACCATGCGGTTCCGGGATGAGCGCGGCCGCACCACCCGGGTCAGCACCCGCCAGTTCCAGTCCTTCGCCGGCCACCACCTGGCCGCCATGGAACTGACCGTGGAAGCCGAGGACTGGACAGGCACGGCCACCGTGCGGTCCCTGATCGACGGCCGCGTCTCCAACCAGAACGTGGCCGATGACCGTGAGCTCGCCTCCGACCACTGGGAGCCGGTCCAGACCCGTGAGATCGACGGGGAGACCGTCCTGCTGGAGACCGTGACCAGCCAATCCCGGCTACACGTGGCCACCGCCGCCCGGACCCGCTTCCAGTCCCCCGCCGATGCACCCGAACCGGTCCGCACCCCGGTGGAACTGGGTCCCCGGGTGATCGGCCATGACATCGAGATCGAGCTCGCCGAGGGCATCCCGGTAATGTTTGACAAGATCGCGGCGGTGGCCAACACCCACGATCACGCCATCTCCTCGGTCTGGCACAACGCGGCCAAGCGCATCGAGCGGACCGGGTCCTTCCGCCAGCTGCTGACCTACCACGAGGAGATGTGGGGCATCAACTGGTCCCGCTTCGCCGTGAAGCTGGACCAGGCCCCGGAGCGGCACGGCCATCTGCTTCCCCCCGCCACCCGGCTCGACGCCACGGAGTCCCTGGTCCGCAAGGGGGCCAACCAGCGCCACCAGCTGGCCCTGAACCTGCACACCTTCCACGTGCTGCAGACCAGCTTCGGCTCCCGCCGGGACCTCGACGCCGGACTGGGCGCCCGCGGCCTGCACGGCGAGGGCTACCGCGGGCACATCTTCTGGGACGAGATCTTCATCTATCCCATGCTGACGCTGCGCCGGCCGGAGCTGACCCGCGGCCTGCTGATGTACCGCTACCGCCGGCTCGGAGAGGCCCGCGCCAACGCCCGCGCCGAGGGATACCAGGGTGCCATGTTCCCGTGGCAGTCCGGGTCCGACGGTCGCGAGGAGACCCCCACCGAGCTGTGGAACGAACGCTCCCAGCAGTGGATGCCGGACAACTCGCACCAGCAGCGGCACGTCTCCCTGGCCGTGGCGTACTCCGTGCTGCGCTACGTGGAGGCCACGCAGGACCAGACTTTCGTCTCGGACTACGGCGCTGAGATGCTGGTGGAGATCTGCCGGTTCTTCGTGTCCATGACCCACTACAACGCCGAGCGCGGCCGGTACGAGCTGCACGGCGTGATGGGCCCGGACGAGTACCACGACGGCTACCCGGATACCCCGGGCTCCGGGGTGCGGAACAACGCCTACACCAACGTGCTGCTGTCCTGGGTGCTCTCCGAGACCGTGCGGCTGGTGCACTGGCTGGACGGACTGGACGACCCGCTGACGGAATGGCTGGACGTCTTCGAGGACGAGCTGGACCACTGGGCGGACCTCAGCCTGCGGCTGCGCGTGCCGTTCCAGGCCGGCGGCGTCATGAGCCAGTTCGACGGCTACGAGGATCTGCTGGAGTTCGACTGGGACAGCTACCGCGCCAGGTACAGCAACATCGGGCGGCTCGATCTCATCCTGCAGGCGGAGGGCGACACCACGAACCGCTACAAGCTCTCCAAGCAGGCGGACGTGCTGATGCTCACCTACCTGTTCTCCTCCGAGGAGCTGCAGGGCATCCTCGACCGGATGGGCTACCACTTCACCTCGGAGGACTTCGCGGCCACCGTGGACTACTACCTGGCCCGCACCTCCCACGGCTCCACCCTGTCCCGGCTGGTCCACGGCTGGGTCGCGGCCCGGACGGACCGCTCCAGCTCCTGGGAGCTCTTCCAGGAGGCCCTCGAGGCGGACCTGTCCGACACCCAGGGTGGCACCACCCGCGAGGGCATCCACCTGGGGGCCATGGCCGGCACCGTGGACATGATCATCCGCTGCTACGCCGGCGTGGAGACCCGTGCGGACACCCTGTGGCTGCACCCCCTGCTGCCCGTGGAACTTCCGGGCCTGCAATTCACCATCCGGTTCCGCCACCAGCCGTTGAGCGTGCGCATCACCCAGTACTGCATCACCCTGGAGTTGCTGGACGGCTCCGCACACCCCATCCACCTCAACGTGGAGGGCCGGGACAAGACCATGCACCCGGGCGAGAAGTGGACCGTCCCGCTGCTGAATCGCCACCCGTCCCTGACCGCCTCCGTGGACCCCATGGCCTGTGTCTCCCCGGACGCCAACCGGCTCGGCATCCTCTGACCCACGTCCTCCGCGTTTTGCGGGCAGAAATGAGTACTCATTTC
>NZ_JALDXU010000135.1:0-6712 GCF_032154715.1 Citricoccus sp.
TCCGGCTCCAGCGCGTAGTTCTCATCCATCTCCACGGTGCCCTCGACCACCTTGGCCCGGCACGTGCCGCACACGCCGCCCGCACAGGCGAAGGGCACGTCCTGGCGGACCCGCAGGGCGGCGTTGAGCACCGACTCGCGCTGGCCCTTGGGGGTCTTCACCTCGCCCTGCAGACCGTCCAGGGTGAAGGAGATCTGGAAATTGTCCCCGGCCTCGTCCACTTCCACGGGTCGTCCGATGTTGCCCTCCGGGCGGCCCTCCTTCGGGTCACCCGTGGTGAACAGCTCGTAGCGGACCTTGCGCGCGTCCACGTCCAAGGCCGTCAGCTCGTCCCGCACCAGCTGCACCAATTCGAACGGGCCGCAGAGGAACCACTCGTCCACCGTCTCCGGACGCATCACGGTGGACAACAGGGTGGAGAGCTTCTCGTGGTCGATCCGGCCGGAGAGCAGGGGTGAGATCCGCTGCTCTCGGGTCAGGATGTGGTGCAGGGCGAAGCGGGAGGGGTAGCGGTCCTTGAGGTCGGCCAACTCCTCCAGGAACATCACATCCATGGCGGCCCGGTTGGAGTACACCAGGTCGAAGCGGACCTGGTCATTGGACGCGAGCACCGTGCGGGCGATGGCGATGACCGGGGTGATGCCGGATCCGGCGGCCACGGCCACGAAGGAGTGCTCGGTGTCCGTGTCGATGGACTCCGGATCGTTCAGCTCGGTCATCCGGTGCTGGGAGATGAACGCGCCGGCCGGGCTCATCACGTCGATGGTGTCCCCCGCAACCAGGTGCTCGTTGGCCCAGCTGGAGAAGAATCCGCCGAGGTCCCGCTTGATGGCCACCCGGACCTCTCCGGGCCGCGGCTCGGCGCAGATCGAGTAGCTGCGGCGCACCTCATGCAGGGTGCCGTCCGCGTCCGGCAACTCCTTGCGCAGGGCCACGTATTGGCCGGGCGCGTAGTCGTAGTCGTCCACCAGCTCCTCGGGCACCGCGAAGGTGACCTCGACGGCATCGGCGGTCAGCCGGCGGACACCGGCCACCTCGAGGGAGTGGAAGGTGGCGCGGCGGCGTGCGGGGGCCGTTTCGGTGGCGGTTGCGGTCATGAGAGCACCTTGAAGTAGTCGAAGGGTTCCAGGCAGTCCCGGCAGGAGTACAGGGCCTTGCAGGAGGTGGAACCGAAGCGGGCGAGTTCGCGGGTGTTCAGCGAATGGCAGTGCGGGCACTTCACGGCCAGGCCGATGGTCACGGTGCCCCGATGGCCAGTCCCGGTGGGCGGGGCGATGCCGTACTCCTCGAGCTTGGCCTTGCCCGCATCCGTCATCCAGTCGGTAGACCACGCCGGAGACAGCACCAGGTCCACGCGGACCTGCTCATAGCCGGCCGCGGAGAACTCCTGTTCAAGGTCCTGCCGGATGGCATCCATGGCCGGACATCCCGAATAGGTCGGGGTGATGGTCACGACGACGGCGCCGTCACCGTCCTGCTCGACGTCCCGCAGGATGCCCAGGTCGGCGATGGTCAGCACCGGGATCTCGGGGTCGGTCACCCGGGCGGCGATGCGGTGGAGTCGATCACTCGCCGCGGCACGCTCGGTGGCCGTGCTGATGGCTTCTGTGGTGATGGGTGTCATGGTGGTCCTCCTGAGGTCTACCAGGTGGCGCCGGGATGCTTGCGGGCGAGCACCTGCATCTCGGCAAGGATGTACCCCAGGTGCTCGGAGTGCTCACCGCGGCGGCCGAGGCACAGGGCGGCGGGAACGTCCGGGACGGCCAGTTCAGACCGGTCGAGGATGTCCCGCAACTGCTCCTCCCACTGCGCACGCAGCGTGGACGGGCGGACGGCGATGCCCTCGAGTTCACCGTGCAGCGGCTCGTCCTGGAACAGTTCGGCGGTGTAGGGCCAGAGCTTGTCCAGGGCGCGGCGCATCCGGTGGGCCGATTCCTCGGTTCCCCGGCCGAGGCGCAGGGTCCACAACTCAGCATGCTCCAGGTGGTAGTCGACCTCCTTGAGCGCCTTGGCGGAGATGGCCGCGATGGTCTCGTCGGCCGAGTCCACCAGCCGGGCGTAGAGCTGGTGCTGGTAGAGGGCCATGAACAGACCCCGCACCATCGTCTCGGCGAAATCGCCGTTGGGCTGCTCGACCAGGTGCAGGGACGTGAAGTCCTCCTCCTCGCGGAAGTAGGCCAGGTCGTCCTCGTTCTGGCCCCAGGCCTTGCCGGCGTAACTGAGGAAGGAGCGGGCGTGGCCCAGCTGGTCGAGGGCGATGTTGCCCAGGGCCACGTCCTCCTCCAGCTCCGGCCCGCGCGAGATCCAGTGCGAGAGCCGCTGGGCGAGGATCAGGGCGTCATCGCCCAGGATGAGGGCATACCGGGCGACGGCGTCGCCAGCCGGGGCCGTCTGCTGGAGGGCGATGTCCTCGGGGCGCAGGGCGTTGCCGGGGGTGACCCGGGTGGCCGAGGCCGCGGCGTCGCCGAAGCTGTCGAGGCTGTGGTCCGGCAACTGGGCCGCCGCCTGGCCGGTCTTCTGGTCAGTCATCTGGTCGGAGGGGCCGTTCACAGGTGCTTCACCCCTTCGCTCTCCTTGTAGTAGGTGGCGTGCCGGTAGTCCTTGCCCTGGGGGGATTCGAACATCATGCCCTTGGCATCCGGGTCCGAGGTGGCGATGTCCGTGGCGCGGACCACCCAGAGGGAGACACCCTCGTTGCGCCGGGTGTAGAGATCCCGCGCGTTGCGGACCGCCATCTCCGCGTCCGGCGCGTGGAGAGAACCGGCGTGCACATGGGACAGGCCCCGCGACGAGCGCACGAAGATCTCCCAGAGCGGCCAACCGGCCGACGTCGAACTCTGCTGCCCGGACTGGCCGGACTGCTGGCCCGGATTCTCCTGGTTGTTCTGGCCGTCCTGGCCGATCACGGTGCTGCTCATGGTCATGCCACCTCTGCCTTCTGATCCTGCTGGTTCTGCTCGTCCTGCTGCTTCCGCGCGAAGGCGGCTGCGGCCTCTCGGACCCAGGCCCCGTCCTCATGGGCCTCCCGGCGACGGGCCAGGCGCTGGGAGTTACAGGGGCCACCCCCGGAGACCACCCGCTTGAACTCGTCCCAGTCCAGCTCCATGTGCAGCCACTGACCGGAGTCCTCGTCGTAACGCAGGTCCGGATCCGGCAGGCTCAGGCCGAGGACCTTGACCTGCTCGACGATCATGCCGACGAACCGCTGACGCAGGTCGTCGTTGGAGAAGCGCTTGATGTTCCACGCCATGGACTGCTGCGAGTTCGGCGAGTCGGTGTCCGAGGGGCCGAACATCATCAGCGCCGGGGCGTAGAAGCGGTTGATGGCGTCCTGGGCCATGGTCCGCTGGGCCTCGGTGCCGCGGGACAGTTCCAGCAGGATCTCGAATCCCTGGCGCTGGTGGAACGACTCCTCCTTGCACACGCGCACCATGGCCCGGCCGTAGGGGCCGTAAGAGGCACGGCACAGCGGCACCTGGTTGGCGATGGCCGCGCCGTCGACGAGCCAGCCGATCGCGCCCATGTCCGCCCACGTACGGGCGGGGTAGTTGAAGATCGAGGAGTACTTGGCGCGCCCGGTGAGCAACTGGTCGTTCAGGGTGTCCCGGTCCGTCCCCAGGGTCTCGGTGGCCGAGTACAGGTAGAGCCCATGGCCGGCCTCGTCCTGCACCTTGGCCATGAGGATGGCCTTGCGCTTGAGGCTGGGGGCGCGCGTGATCCAGTTGGCCTCCGGCTGCATCCCGATGATCTCGGAGTGGGCGTGCTGGGACATCTGCCGGGTCAGCGACTTGCGGTAGGCCTCGGGCATCCAGTCCCGGGGCTCGACGCGGGAGTCCTCGGCGATGATCGCGTCGAACCGGCGCTCACCCTCGATGTCCTCCGGTGTCCGGACGGCAGCCAGGTGCCCGCCGGAGCTCTTCTGTTCGGCCATGGTGACCACCTCATTCTCGGAATCGCCGTGTGCGGTGCGGCGGATGTCGTCTCCATCCGCGCCACAGGGGCACGGCCGGGAGCCGTCTTATTTACCGACCGTTCGTTCAGTATATAGGCATCGGCTCGCCGTTCGTCAACACGCGGCCTACGCTGACCGCGACCCGGAACTTGACCCAGGTCACAGATTGAGATTACCTAATGATCGTTCAGTAGATAATGATTGGAGCGCCATGACCACCACGGAGAAGGCCCCGCAGGCAGCGTCGCGGCTGGGAGACTGGCACGCCATCCTCCAGAACGACCCGGCCAGCGAGTGGATGGGCATCGAGGTGGAGGCGATCGCCGACGGGCACGCCGTCATCACCATGACCCTGCGCCAGGAGATGCTGAACGGCTTCGGCATCGCCCACGGGGGCATGGTGTTCGCCCTGGCAGACTCGGCCTTCGCGCTGGCATGCAATCCGGCCGAGGGATCAGACGAGACGGTCACCGTGGCCTCAGGCGTGGACATGAACTTCTTGAAGCCCGGCATCCCGGGGCGGCTGCTGACCGCGGTGGCCGACCGGCGCCAGCAGAACGGCCGCAGCGGCCTCTACGACATCCAGGTCCTCCAGTCCCTGCCGGAGGGCGGCACCGAGGTCATCGCGGAGTTCCGCGGACGGTCCCGCACCATCCCCAAGCGCTGACCAGGAGCCCGCGCCGGCGCTCGTCGCCCGCCTCAGCACCTCGCAGCAACCCCCAGCACCACCGCACACATTAAGGCTTCCGAAGATGACCGAGACCCTTTCCACCACCGACGCGACCCTCGGGCTGGATCCAGAAGAGACGATGAGCCGGGACCAGATCGAGGCATTGCAGTTGGCGCGCCTCCAGGACACGGTGGCCTACGCCTATGAGCGCGTCCCGCTCTACCGCGAGAAGTACGACGCCGCCGGGGTCCACCCCAGCGACCTGAAGGAACTCTCGGATTTGGCCAAGTTCCCCTTCACGGACAAGGAGGACCTGCGCCGGTCCTACCCCTTCGGCATGTTCGCCGTCCCGCAGGAGCAGGTCGCCCGCATCCACGCCTCCTCCGGCACCACCGGCCGCGCCACGGTGGTCGGCTACACACAGCAGGACCTGGACGACTGGGCCAAGCTGGGGGCCCGTTGCCTCCGGATCGCCGGGGTCACCCCGGGCATGAAGGTGCACAATGCCTACGGCTACGGGCTCTTCACCGGCGGCCTGGGGGCGCATGGAGCCGCTGAGCGCCTCGGCACCACGGTCATTCCGATGTCCGGCGGGCAGACGGAGAAGCAGATCACGCTGATCCAGGACTTCCAGCCGGACGCCATCCTGTGCACGCCCACGTATCTGCTGACGATCGGTGATGCCATGCAGCGCGCCGGCCTCGACCCGCGCAAGACCTCCTTGAAGGTCGGCGTGCTCGGTGCCGAACCGTGGACCGAGGAGATGCGCCACGAGTTGGAGGAGATGTTCGCCATCGACGCCTGTGACATCTACGGACTCTCCGAGGTCATGGGCCCCGGGGTCGCCGGCGAGTCCGGGCAGACGAAGGACGGCTGCCACATCTGGGAGGACCATTTCCGCCCGGAGATCGTGGACGCCTTCGATGACACCAAGGTCCTCCATGACGGCGAGCACGGCGAGATCGTGTTCACGGCACTGACCAAGCAGGCCCTGCCCATCATCCGCTACCGCACCCATGACCTGACCCGGTTGCTGCCGGGCACCGCCCGCCCGGGCCACCGGCGGATGGGGCGGATCACCGGACGCTCGGACGACATGATCATCCTGCGGGGGGTGAACCTGTTCCCCAGCCAGATCGAGGAACTCGCTCTCACCGTGGCCGGTCTGTCCCCGCACTTCCAGCTGGAGATCAGCCGTCCCGGCCGGATGGACGAGCTGGCGGTGAAGATCGAGCGCCGGGACGACTGCACCACGGACCGGGCACTGGCCGCCGCCGGGGAGTTGCAGAAGCTCATCAAGATCCATGTGGGCTCGAGCTGCCGCATCGATGTGGTGGACCCGGAGTCCCTGCCGCGGTCCGTGGGTAAGCTGAAGCGGATCCACGACCTGCGCACGCCCTGAGTCAGCAGGACCGCAGGACCATCCACCCGCGCCGATCAGGAGACCTGACATGACGACCGCTTCCGCCGTGCCGAAGTCCCCCCGGCGGGGCAGGCCCGGCTATGACCAGGACTCGGTGCTGGAGATCGCCGTCCAGGTGTTCAACCGCCACGGTTATGACGCCACCTCGATGGGGATGCTGGCCGTGGAGCTCGGGGTCAGCAAGTCGGCGATCTACCACCACGTGCCCTCGAAGGGGGACCTGCTGCGGCTGGCCCTGGACGAGGCCCTGGTACCCCTGGAGGCCATCGGGGAGGATGATCGCGCTCAGAACGGCGGCACCATTGAGCGCCTCGAGTTCGTCCTGCGCTCCACCATCCGCGTCCTGATCGACCGCCAGCCCTACGTCACGCTGCTGCTGCGCCTGCGCGGCAACACCGAGATCGAGCGTGATGCCCTGCAGCGTCGCCGCACGGTGGACCACACCATCGTGGACCTCGTGACGGCGGCCCAGGCCGAGGGCAGGGTGCGCAGCGACGTGGAGCCCCGCACCACGACCCGGTTGATGTTCGGCATGATCAACTCCCTGGTGGAGTGGTACCGCCCGGAAGGCCCGGTCTCCCCCGCACAGGTCGAGGAGAACGCGATCGCCATGATCGTGGACGGGCTGCGCGCCCGCGGCTGACCCGGCGCCCCCCACCCCGGGGGG
>NZ_JALDXU010000026.1:0-34234 GCF_032154715.1 Citricoccus sp.
GTCCAGTCGCTTGCGCAGGGGCACCATGCCGACCAGTCCGAGACGGTGCCGTCGCCCGGGCAGCCCTGGACGGTCCAGGTCCGCCAGGCTCACGGCATTGGGAATGACCGAGACTCGTTCGGCGGGGACGTCGAGGTGCTCGACGACCAGGTCCCGGTAGTGCTCCGAGACCGTGACGAATCGGTCCACGGCGTCCGAGGCCAGCTCGGAGAGCCACCGTCCGCGCAGCTCGAACATGTGGAGCCGGACCACCAGGCGCTGACCGGCCTTCTTGTGCCGCGCGTACCAGACGGCATTGGGTCCGGCCCATTCGCACATCACGACGTCGGCCCAGTCCACGAGGTCCTGTGAGGCGGCCTCATCGTGGTGGTGCAGGGAGGACCAGTGGTCCAGCCGCAGGTCGACGTCCGGATGGTCGGTGAGCAGGTCCACCAGCTCACCCGCGAACTTCAGGTCATGGCCCGCGACGACGACGCGCACCGGCCGGGAGCGCCGCGACCGTTCCGGTCCGGGCAGCCCGATCCGGGCCAGCCATGCCTTCAGGGCCTCGGCCCGCGCACTCATCCGGTAGGGCTCGGCCACGGCCAGGACCTGGGCGGACAATTGCGGCAGCTGGTCCCGGGCCGCGGCGATGGTCCGGGCGATGTCCTGTGGGCCGTCCTCGGCACCGTCCACGAAGAGTGGGTAGTCGGCTCCGAGCAGCTCCTCGTGGGCGGCCGTGCGGTTCACGAGGGGCGGGACTCCGAGGGCGCAGCTCTCCAGCACCTTGGTGGACACTTCCAGGCTCAGGTCCAGTTCCTCGTCACGCCACCCGAGCGTGATGTCGGCCTCGGCGGCAGCCTCCAGCGCCGCCGTGCGGTCCAGTGCCCCCCGCCAGGACACGTCCGATCGGGGGGCGTCCATGACGGCGCGCATGCGCTCCGCCCAGCCGGGGTGCTCCGGATCATGTTGGACCTTGTCCCCCACCATGGTGAGGTCCGCGGCCACTTTCCCCGCCCGCAGGTGCTCCACGATCTCCGGCATCTGGTCCGTGCGCCAGCGGCGGGCGAACTTGCCCGTGTAGACCAGGCGCACGGGACCTCCCGGCGCCGCGGCGGACGGGGCAGCCGAGGGACCGATGGCGTCCGGCACCATCGGCGAAAGCACCACGGTCCGGCCGGCTGCAGCGGGCACCATGGCCTCCAGCACGGCGCGGGCCTGCTCGGTCTGGGCCAGCATGAGGCGGCTGGCCGCGGCGATCTCGCCGAGCTGGTGCCATCGCTCAGGGCTAGTATCGGTGCCGGTGTCCGGGGCGCCGTGCGGGTATCCGAACTCCGTCACGTAGGACCAGAGCCGTCCGGCGAAGGCCCCCCGGCGGGCGACCTGGCGGCAGATGCGGAGGCCCCGGACCATGACGACGTCATAGGGATCCTGGCCGTCCAGCTGCTGGAGGGCCTCGGCGGCCGGTACCGGATCCAGGGCGCGGCGTCCCTGCGGTGGGTGAGCCGGCCACACGGTGACCCCGGGCATGCTGCGGAGCTCCCCGGACAACAGGGTGCGGTCCTCGACGGCCTTGAGCTGGACGTCGACCTGGGCCCCGGCCAGGGACCAGGTCTGGGCCATAGAGGTCAGCCAGACGGCGGAACCGTCGACGATGTTCAGGTCCACGTCTCCGTAGAGCAACACGCGGACCTGCCGCTGCGCCGGCAGGGTGCCGGACGGGTTCGCCGGCTCGCCGCCGGTCTCGGGTCCGGCGGTCTCGGTGCCGTTCATCGGCGGGCCTCCTGGGATCCGTTGGTCTGGGCGTCCGACGCCGGCCGGGGTGCGGGCTGGAGGGGATCCAGGTCCCGCAGCAGGTCGACGACCCCGGTGGGGGCGTCGCCCGGATCCTCCGTGATGTGGTGCTGCGGGGGCGCCGCACCGGGGCGGACGGTCAGGATGCCCTCGTCCCGCCGCAGGGCCACGGCTCCGAGCCGGAACCGGTCCGGTCCGCGGTCCACGAGCCACACGCTGATGCCCTGGGCGCGGGCGTGGGCCAGGGCATCCTGCAGCTCCTGGAACAAGGCCACCCCTTCGGCATCCAGTGCACCGGCCCAGGTCCCGGCCACCCCGGCCAGGTCGATCACGGCCACTTCGCCCAGGTCGATGGTCGCGCGCGCCGTCCCCGGGAGCAGCAGGTGTGTCTGATGGCCCGCGGTCTCCAGCCGTGCCACGAGGTCGGCGGCGGCGAGGACGGCGATGCGGCGGCCGCCGCCTGCCGGACGCGGTGCCCGACCGCCCAGCAGTGCACGGTTCAGCCGGTGGGCGGCCTCGGGGTCCCTCGCGGTGACGGCGGCGGCCCTGCCGGTGGCCACGGTGGCCATAGCGGCGGTGGGGCCAGGGCCGGGAGCCAGCCCGAGCGGATCGCCGGCGGGCGCGGCGCCGCGAGGTGCACGGGCTGGGACGCCGCGGCCGATGGCCCGGCGGACGCGCCGGGACAGCGAGTCCGGGAGGTGCTCGTCCACCGTGCGGAGGGTGCCCTTCAGCGCCCGGCGAAGGGGAGTCTTCACCCGGGCCGGGAGGGCTCGACGTGCTCTGCTGTATACGCTCATGTCCTGCTTTCCTTCACCCTGTGCGGTCGGCCGGTCACACACAGGAGCCCGTGGGCACCGGCCCTGCGGCGCACACCGGCCAGGGTCCAGCCTACGCCGGAGCGACCCCGAGACCGCGGTACATCGCCAGGTAGCGCTCGGCGTTGCCACGCCACGTCCGCGTCTGAAGCGCCCACTGCCTCCCGGCCTGTCCGAGCTCCCGAGCGTGCCCAGGATCCTCGATCAGGTCCTGGAGAGCACCGGTCAGGGAGTCGAGGTCCCCGGGCCGGAACAGCACTCCGGTCACGCCGTCCTGGACCAGCTCGGCCAGCGCGGGCAGGTCCGCCGCCACCACGGGGCGGCCCACGGCTGAGGCCTCCACGGATTTCATGGGCGTGACCGTCCGGGTGACGGACAGGTCCTTCCGGGGCACCACGAACACATCCAGCGCGGCGTGGTTCATCAAGGCCTCGGCACGCGCGACCCGCCCGGGGAAGTCGCACCGGTCCTCGATGCCCAGCTCCCGGGCGAGCACCTTCAGTCCGGGCAGGGCCACGCCGTCTCCGGCGATCCGCAGCCGGAGGCCGGGGTGCCGGGGTGCCAGCGCCGCCGTCGCCCGCACCAGCAGGTCCAGTCCCTCGTAGTCCACGATGCTGGACACCGTGCCGATGATGGTGTGCCCGGCCTCCAGGCCCAGGGCCGCCCGTGCCTCGTCCCGGCTGGGCGGCTCCTGCAGGAACTGGTCTCCCACGGCATTCGGGCAGATGATCATCCGCTCCGGGTCGACTCCGGCCGCCACCAGGGCGGAACGCATGCCCTCGCCGAGGGTGACGACCCGGTCCGCGCTGCGGGCCACCTCCGCCTCCCGGGCCACGAACTCCCGGTAGCGCTGGGAGGATCGGGCACCCTCGCCCCGGGTGGCGGCCCAGGTGTCCGCCAGCTGGCCTCGGACCTCGTAGACCCACGGGATCCCGGTCGCTTCGGCGACCGCCCTGGTCACCAGCCCGTTCGTGAAGTGCGTGGTGGTGTGGAGAAGGGAGGGACGGTGGCGGCGCACGTGGTCCTCCAGGAGCTCCGCATGCTGGCCCAGGCGATTCTGCAGTCCCTGATCCATCTGCACCGGCAGCAGCCGGGCATAGTCCACCGTCTCCACGGTGTCCAGGTCGGCGGCCCAGGGGACGCCCACCTGCACGGGGTAGCCGGGGCGGGTCACGGCCGAGACCTCCAGACCGGCCTGCTGCAGCGAACGGAGGATCGAATGGCTGCGTTGTGCGTAGCCACTGGAGGTGTGGGGCAGGGAGTTGGTCAGGATGTGGAGCACCCGGCCGGGGACCGGATCGATCGGTCCGAGTCCGGAGGGCCGGGGTCCGTGGCCGGTGAACCCGGACAGCTCCCCGGCGGCACGCTTCGCCAAGGACCGGTTGCGGGGGTGCCGGGCGGCCAGCGCGGCCGCACCGTCCAGGTCTCCACGGTAGGCGGCCACCCGTGAGGCGGCGGCGAACCAGGCGGCCCGGCGTTCTGCAGGATCCACCTCCTCCAGCAGTGCCTCCGCCCTGGCCTCGTCGGCCAGCCCGAGGGCGGCGTCCGCCCGGTAGGGAACCGTGCGGGCAGACGCCCCGGGGCGGGGTCGCTCCAGTGCCCGCCAGGCCGCGGAGCGGTCCCCGCGCATCTCGTGGCCGATGGCCTCCAGGACGTCCGCGCCCAGGCGCCCCGAGGCGATGAATCCCGAGGCCAGTGGCCGGGACACGGCGGCGGGCAGGCGGCGGGACACCTGCAGGGCCAGCAGGACGGGATCGTCGACGATGTGTTCACGCACGGTCTGGGCAGTCAAAGCCAGGTTCCGCAGCCACGGCGTGGTCCCGGCGCGGCGGCCGGAGGTCTCTGAGCGGGTCACGGGTGTCGCCTTTCCGGAGGGCCGGGATGGTGCTGACGTCGAGGTGGTCCGGCTGCGGCCACCGGCACCGGCAGCAGGTGGACGGCCAGTCCCGGGGTTCTGGTCGCGGACGCCAGCCTCGCCCCCCGGCAGGCTCGCATCCACAGGCGTACCCGGGCCACCCGGTGCAGCCGATGGCCCGGGACCCCGAGCAGCTCCACGGACACCGGCTCCCGGGCGGGGTCCGGCACTCCCATGGCGATGAGATCCACGGCCTGCGCGGAGCCGGCCGGGAACCGCGTCTCGGCCAGCACCCGGTCCGATTGCAGGACGCGCATCCCCCGGATCAGGTCGGTTCCGGTGAAGGAGAATTCCAGGGCCAGGTACTCGCCGGCGGCCCCGTCGAAGACGGACGGCTCCAGGAGGTAGCGGTGGTTCAGGAGCACCATCCGGTCCGCGTCGGTGGCCAGGGGGGACGGCAGCTGCCCTCGGTGCCGTGGATCCAGGGAATCCTTCCTGTCCGTCCGGTCCACCGCGGCACCGCTCCGCTGGGCCTGGCGCTGGGCTCCCGCCCGGCGGAACCAGTCCTCGAGCTGCCGGCGCGCGTCCAGCAGCCGGCCGCGTCCTTCCGCCCCGTACTGGTCCGGTTCGCCCGGCTTCCCCGTCGCCCCGGTCGCCCCGGTCGCCCCGGTCGCCCCGGACCGACGATGCAGCTTCAGGACCGCTTCCTCCGCGGAGCCGATCTTCAGCAGCCAGTCACTCCATAGGTCGTCGAACCGGTTGGCTGGGTGCCGGGAGGTCAGGACCACGGGGCCCGCGCACACCGCGTACGGGGTCACGGGGGCATGCGACCGCTGCCGGCCCGATCCGGCCGGCTGGAGGTAGACCGCGCTGCCGGACAACGCCGCGGCGAGCTCATCCGCACCGGCCTCCTCCAGATCAGCTGTGGCCAAGTCTCGGATGGTCACGTCGCGAGCCGGACCGGACAACACTCGCCCGAGGGCGTCGGCCACCGGATCGCCGGAGGCCCCGGCGGCGGAACCGTCGTCGGAGCGGATCACCGTGAGTGCGGTCCCGCCGGCACTGCCGCCCGGCGGTTGAGCAGTCCGTCGTTGCACCGCCGCCAGGAAGGCGGACTCCACCACGGCCGGCGTGTGCAGGGCATTCTTCGCCGCTCCAAGCAGGGCCACGCGGTCCACCGGGGCCGAGCCGATGCGGACCACGAGGTCGTAGCGCGCGGCGTCCCCAGGACTGAAAAGCTCGCCGGAGAGCAAGCACACGGTGGACAGGCCCGCGTCCCGGGCGGCGTCCACCTCCCGCGCCGAGAGCCGGAGGCCGTCGGCCAGCATCAGGTAGCGGACCGGCCCTCCTTCGAGGGAGGCCAGCAGCGGCAGGAGGCCGTCGTCGTCGGGAATCCATACCGCCGCCAACCGGTCCCAGTCCTCCAACTCCCGCCGAAGCACGTCCGTGGCGTCGAAGCGCCGCGGCGGACGGCGGAACGCCAGGACCACATCAGCGGCCCCCTCCGCGGCGAGCGAGGCGTTTCGCGGGCCCGGGACGTCCCTGATCTCCGTGGTGACGGGGATGATGGGGCGGTCCGGGGCGGTGCGGCCGTCGAACTGGAGGAACCAGACCGTCCGTTCGGCCGCGTCCAGCGAGCGCCAGCTGTCGTCCCGCAGCAGCGCCTCGAGGGCCAGGACGCGGGCCGTGGCGCTGAAGGAGCGGTCGAAACGCTCGAGGGTCCGGGCCGCCACCGCGGGCAGGCCGCCGGAGTCCAGCATGCCGGTGATCCACCGGTCGGCCTCCGCGATGCTCCCGCAGACCTCCATCTCGGGGAACGCCGGGCTGGGGGGTGCGCCCGGGACGACGCTGACCACGGGGAGCCCCATGGCGGCGTACTGGACCACTCGGCTGGGCAGGTCGAAATGGCTCAGGTTCTCCAGGCCGGGGAACCAGGTGGGCTGCCCGCGGTAGGCGCTGAAGAACTGAGGGATGTTGAGCGCGACCCGGGCCCGGCCACCGGCCTCGGCCACCTCGGCGTCGGAGTCCAGGAATCCTCCGCCCAGCCCAGCGGGGTCGGCTTCCATGCGGCCGTAGACCCGCACGGAGTGGCCCATGGCCGCGAGCTGTTCGTACCGTGCCCGCCGGACGGGGCCGACCATGTTCCCCAGGAACATCACGGTGGACTCGGGCTGGTGCCGCCCGTACACGGCCGGGAACGCCGCGTGGTCCGTCCAGAAGGGGAAGTTCACCCCGGTCGGCCGCCCGAACCGCTGTTCATAGAACCGCAGGACCGACTCGTTGCCGCAGTGCAGGATGAGGTCGTAGAGGTCCACGATCGGACCGTAGGAGTCCTTGAAGAGCACCGGGTCGTCGGACAGCCAGGCGGCCACCACGGCACCGGTCCCGCGCAGGGCCTGCAGGACGGGATAGGGGGCCGAGGCCGGGCGGAACACGAGCACCAGGTCCGGCCCGAAGTCCGTGATCAGGTCCAGGTGGTCGGCGATGGTGGGCAGCAGCTCGTCCGTGTTCCGGAAGAGGTACCCGGAGCCGAAGCGTCCGGTGTGGTACACCGCGTGACCGCGTGACCGTAAGGCGCGGTCCAGGGAGGAGGCCACGTGGGTCTCCTGGATGCCGTCGTACAGGACCACCCTCATGGCCGGTCCTCCGTGGCTCGATCGGTGGCGGGTTCGGTGGCGGGTTCGATGCCCCGGTCGAAGCGCACGGTGTCAGCGGTCTCGACGACCGGCAGGAGGGCACCCGCCGTGGCCTGGGCCCCGGCGGCCGCCCCCAGGGAGAGCCGCTCCGGCACGCGGCTGAAGCCGAGGACCGGGACATCGGACCGGAGCCACCGGGCGAAGCCGGTCCAGGCATCCTGGTCACGGTCCGCCCGACCGATCGCGAAGCGGTCGAGGTCGATGAGGAGGGCACCCATGGCATGGGCCGGCGTCGCGGGGAAGCTGGCCACCGGGTCCAGCACCTCGAAGTTCGCCCCGGTCCGGTCCCCGGCCAGGATGGCGGTCACATCGTCTCCCTCCACCATCAGGCACGCCACACCCTCACGCCGGCGGTCTCCGAGCACGTGCCAGGCCCGGAGCGCGGCACGGTCGCGGCGCGCTGCCACGTCCGTGGCCAGGGCGCGGATCTCGTCCCGCATCCCGTCGAGGGAGGCCGCCTGGGCGTCGCTGCCCCGAGGGCGGTCATCGGCCAGCTGCTGACGACGGGAGCGCTCCAGGTTGCCGGCCAGCGTCTTCAGATCCCGTTGGGTAAAGCGGAGGCCCGCCACCAGGTAGGCGGCGACGCCCAGCAGTCCGGCGGCCAGGAGGCTAGACCCCCACCGGTTCAGGCCCAGGGCGAACAGCGGCACACACGCTGTGATCAGGACGAGACCCGACACCGCCGCAGCACCCAGGAGACGGCTCATCCTCATGCTGCGGGCAGACCTTCCGTTCTGGCGTTCCGGTGTGCCCGTCCTGGTGAGTCGACGGGCGTCCGGCCGACGTTCCGGGCCGGACCCGGGCCGGTCAGGGCAGGGCTTCACGGCGACTATACCGTTTCCGGCCCGCCAGCCCCGTGCTTCCGAAGGTGCGCCGCCCGCCCTGCTAGGTTGAACGGTGGCCGGGCCCCGGACCCCGTGCCCCATGGGCGGCGAGCAGGAGAAGCGAGGACACCAGGTGAGTCACGAGTCGATCCCGAGCCACCCGGGCCAGGAGGCCTCCCGGCACCGGGTGGTGCTGGTCCGACGCCGAGGTTCGCGCCACCATGCCCGGGACACCGGCATCCTCCGGGACCTCCACCTGCTGGGCCACACCGTCTTCGACCTCGATCTCCGTCTGCACCCGGCCTGCCGGGTCCCGGAGACCGGAACCGCGGGCCACCGCTTCGACCACGGCCCCGTGGAGGCGGTCTTCCGGCGTTTCGTGCCGGACATCGTCCTGCTGGCCGACGACGGCCCGGTCCCCTCGGAGTCGACGTCCGCCTTCTTCGCACGGCACGGGATCGTGGCCGTCGTCCTGAGCGATGACGCTCCCGAAGACGACCCCGAGGCACTTCTCGGGAAACTCCGGTCGGCCGGTCCCGTACCGGCCGGGGAGTCGCCCCGCCCGCGCACCGTGTTGTTCTCGGGCTATTACGGTGCCGGCAACCGCGGGGACGAGCTGCTCCTGGACACCTTGGTGTCCCATCTGCAGGGCACACTGCCCGGGTTCCACCCCGTCGTCGCCGGTTCGAAGCCCGCCGTCGTGGAGCGCGAGCACGGGGTGCAGTCCCTGGCCCGCACCGACCTCGAGTCCGGTGAGGAGTATGCCGAAAGGGCCTCCTCCCTGCTCCTGGGCCCAGGAGGCCACTGGCACGACTACTCCATCAAGCTGGCGGGCGGGGCGGCCGGAATGGTCCGTGGTGCCCACGTCTCCCCCGCCCACATGGCCCAATTGCCCCTGCTCGTCAGCGCCTACGGCGGCGCGGTTCACGTGCGGGGCATGGGGGTCGGCCCGCTGACGGACCCCGCGGCACGTGCCGCCGTCCACCTGACGGGCCGCCTGGCCCGCACCATCTCGGTCCGCGACCAGGAATCCGCGGGACTGCTGGAACCGATGTCCGAGACCTGGCCGGCCGCCGTCGAGGTCTCCCCGGACGTCGTCTACGGGCTGACCCTGCCCGCCCCGGGCACCGGGACGGTGCCGGACGGGCTGCCGGACCGGTACCTCGCCGTGAATCTCCGGCCCTGGTCCGACGAGCCGGACCGACGCCTCGACCTGCACCGCGTGCTGCTCGAGACCGCCCGGGAGCACGGCCTCGCGATCGTGGGCGTCCCGATGCAGGCCACCGACGAGGTGGCGCTGCAGGATCTGGCGGCGACCGCCGACGCATCGGGATCCGGGGTCGCCGTCACGGTGGTCCCCGCAGACATCGACCTGCCGGCGTTCTTGGAGGTGCTGCGCGGTGCCGACGCGCTGGTCGCCATGCGGCTCCACGCCAACTTGTTGATGCACCGGTTGCGTCGCCCCGCCGTCGGCCTCGTCTACGACCCGAAGGTCGGCTCCCACTTTGCCGAACTCGGCCGGTCGGACTACGCGCTGGATCTCACGACCCCCGGAACCGAACTGCGGGACACGCTCGACCGCCTGGTGCGGAACGCAGAGCTGCCCGCAGCCGCCCGCGCCGTCGTGGACGAGCTTGAAGAGCGCGCCCGCCGGGAACTGGACCGGCTCACCGAGACGCTCGCGTCCGATCCGCTGCGCGTTCCGGACCCTGCCTGGGTCCGGTATCCGGCACCCCCGGCGAAGAAGTCCCCACCGAAAGCGCCGGCCCCGGTGCAGGCGCCGGCGAAGCCGACGGACGAGCCCTCAGCGCCTGCGTCTGGTGTCGACGCCACTCCTCCGACTCGACCGGTACAGCCGGTGTGGCAGCGGGCGGCTCGCCGGATCTACCGCGGAGTGAGGCGCCGGCTGCGCTGACCCTGTGCTCCCCGCACCGGGCCGGGCCGGGCGACGCTTTAGAGGACCCGGGCCTCGCGCCACTGGCCCCGGGTGTCCACCACGTGCTTGCCCGCGGCCAAGGGCTTGAGGTCGGCGAACGCGGCGTGGTCCACCAGCAGCACCACGATGTCGGCACGCTCGATCGCGGTCTCCGGGGCGACCAGCTCCACGTTGTCCCGGCCGGCCAACGAGGCCGGCAGCTCGTCCACGTGGGGCTCCACGGCCAGGATCGTGCTGCCGCTGAACTGCTCGGCCATGGCCACAGCGATGTTCAGGGCCGGGGACTCCCGCAGGTCGTCGATGTTCGGCTTGAACGCCAGGCCCAGGGCCGCGACCACCGGGGCCCGCCCGGTCGCCTGCTGCACGTCGAAGGCCTTGACCTTGACCTGGTCGATGACCCACTCGGGCTTGGAGTCGTTGACCTCACGGGCGCTGCGGATGATCCGAGCCGCCTCCGGGGCGGCGTCCACGATGAACCACGGATCCACGGCGATGCAGTGCCCGCCCACGCCCGGGCCGGGCTGCAGGATGTTGACCCGCGGGTGGTGGTTCGCCAACTCGATCAGCTCCCAGACATCGATGTCCAGGTCCCGGCTGATCATCGACAACTCGTTGGCGAAGGCGATGTTCACGTCCCGGAAGGAGTTCTCCACGAGCTTGGCCATCTCGGCGGTCCGCAGGTTCGTCAACAGGATCTCGCCCCGGCAGAACCTCTCATACAGGCCCTTGGCGGACTCGGCGGCGGCCTTGCTGGAGCCCCCGACGATGCGGTCGTTGGTGACCAGCTCAGTCATGACCTTGCCCGGCAGCACCCGTTCCGGGCAGTGCGCGAACAACAGGTTCCCGGCCTCGGCCAGGTCCTCACGCGCCTCGTGGATGACCTCGGCCAGGCGCTCGGTCGCCCCCGGGGGCGAGGTCGACTCCAGGATGACCAGCTCACCGCCGCGCAACTGCGGGGCAAGGTTCCGTCCGGCCGCCTCGATGTAGGACAGATCCGGAGACTTGTCCGCGTGGAACGGGGTAGGCACCGCCACGATGTAGGCGTCCGCGGCCGGGGTCTGGGTCGAGGCGGTCAGCAGTCCCTCGGCGACCGCCTTCTGCACGAACCGGTCCAGGTCCGGCTCCACGAACGGCACAGAACCCGCATTGACCGCATCGACCGTGCGCTGGCTCACGTCCACCCCGTGGACACGGAGACCACTGCTCGCGAGGATGGCCGCCGTCGGCAATCCGATGTAACCCAGGCCGATCACGGCAACGCTGGAAATCTCAGTCATGGAGTACGTCCTTCAATCGATGGCGCCCTTCAGGCGGTCGTCCCGGACACGATGCCGGGGATACGGCGACCGTCGGTGTTCGGGTCCACGACCGCGGGCAAATCCGGTCAGTGGCGATTATAGGCCGTGGCCCGTGGGTGACGGCGCAGCACGGTCTCCCGGGCAAGTCCGACGAAACGCCGTCCGAGCTCGGGCAGGTCGGCGTGGCGGTGCACCCAGTCCCGGCCGCGGCCGTCCACCGCGGTGCTCTCCGGGTGGGCGGCGAGGTCTTGCCAGTGTGCCGCCAGCAGGGCGGCATCGGCCGGCACGATGCTGGCCGCACCGGACTCCTCCAGCACGCGGGCGGCCTCGCCCGTGACCACCCCGGTGACGTGCCGGCCCACGGCCAGCAGCTCGTAGGTCTTGGACGGGATGGTCCAGTCGAAACTCGGCCAGTCCGGGCGAAGACTCACCAGGCAGGTGTCCGCCCAGGCGTACTGCGCGCGCAACGCGGGCCCGTGCGCCGCGTCCATCATGGTGACCGGGGCGCCGAGGGAGTCGTTCAGGACGGACAGGGCATCACGCTGGGTCCCCGATCCGACGAAGCGCACGGCGATGCGCTCCGGTCCCTCCCGCACCAGGGCAGCGGCCCGGATGACCGTCTCCAGCCCCTGGCTCTCCCCGTGGTTGCCGAGGTAGAGCACGTTGAGTTCACCGGGCCGACGGTCCCGCGCCGGAACCGGTTCGATCCGGCTCAGCGGGACGCCGTTCCCGACCACCTCCACCTCGCGGATACCACGTTCGGAGAGCCGTTCGGCGAATCCACACGTCACCGTCACCACGAGGTCCGCCGAACGCTGGGTCCCCGTGACCAGGTACTCCATCAACCGGCTCAGCAACCCGGTGGAGACCCCCGAGTCGCGGGCCAGGTCCGGCCAGGCGTCACGCATCTCCACGATCAGCGGCGTCCGGCGGAGCTTGGACAGGGTCCAGCCGGCGACGACAGTCGGCAGAGCCGGCACGGTGACGACCAGGACATCGGGCCGCTCGGCGCGCAACGCCACCGGAATGGCCGCCAGCGCATGGACCACATGCCCGAGGAACCGACCGTCACGGGTGGCACCGAGGGCAGGGATGGTCCAGGTCCGCCAGACGCGTTCCCCCTGGGTGCCCCGGCCGGCGTCGGCACCGGTGGCGGCCAGGAGCTCGGACTCCCGTCCCCCACCCGGGACGTGACCCGGATCGGCCTGCGGGACGACGACGTCGACGTCCCAGCCGGCCTCCCGGAACGCCTCGACGAAGGCGGCCCACCGCCGCTGGGGCGGGGTCCGTTCGGGCAGGTAGGAGTGCGTGATCAGCTGGACGCGCATGAGTCAGGCCCCGGCGCAGACGGCGGCGGGTTCGGTGGCCTCGCCGGAGGCACCGGCGGTGCCACTGGCGCTGCCGCTGGCCGAGTCGGTGGCGTCCGTGCCCCCGTCCGAGGCAGCGGGTTCACCGGAGGCGGCGGGGTCGCTGGAGTCAGCCGGCTCGCTGGAGGCATCGGCGCTGGCGCCCGGGGTGGCGCTGTCGCCAGTGGCCGCGTCCGTGGCCTCGTCCTCAGCGGCTGCGTCAGTGGCGTCATCGCCCGCGAGATAGCTGTCCAGGTCGTCGGCCTGCAGGGCCTGGCGCAGCTGCTCGATGGCGGCTTCGTCCTGGAGCACGATCGAGGCTCCACCGGGCCCCTCGGCCGGATCGCCGTGGGGCACCGTGAAGGTCTCGATGTCATCGGTGCGGATGCCGTTGAGCTGGAGGCCGTAGCCGGCGATCGTCGCCGCGTCCAGGCCGTCGTCCACTGTGATGAAGGGAACGATGCTGTTGACGACGCCCATCAGCTTCTGGGGGTTGGCCAGCGTGTCCACCGTGAGGATCTGGTCCACCATCGCCGAGACGAAGCGCTGCTGGTTGGCCACCCGCTCGAAGTCTCCGCCCAGGAAGGCCTTGCGCTCCCGGACATAGCGCAGGGCGTCGGAGCCCTCCAGCAGGATCTCACCCCGGGGGAAGAAGGACGGGTTGACCTGTCCCGAGGAGAAGGACTGCGGGTTGCAGACCTGGACGCCACCGAGCGCGCTGGTCAGCCCGTTGAAGCCCTCGAAGTCGATCACGGCCAGGTGATCGATGTTGACGCCCAGCATGTTCTCCACCGTCGAGGTCACCAGCGGGTAGCCGCCGAGCCCGAGCGCGGCGTTGACCTTGCGTTCGCCGTGACCGGGGATCTCCACCCACAGGTCACGCACGATCGACATCACGTAGACGTTCTGCCGGTCCTCGGGGATGTGCACGAGCATCAGCGTGTCTGAGCGTTCACCCTCCTCGCCCTTGTTCTCGGCGGTGTCCATGCCCTCACCGCGGGAGTCAGACCCCATGACCAGGACGTTCAGGGCGCCGTCCGTGGTGGCCTCCGAGGTGGCGATGCCGGCGTCCACCGTCTGGCGCTTGTCGTTGAAGGTCGCGGCGATGGAACTCACGTAGACGCCGACGAACACGAGGACGACCACGAGCAGTGCGGCAACCACGATGAAGGCGTTGCGGACGGTATGGCGCCGCCGCCGCGCCCGGCCGCTCGAGCGGCGCGGCAGGTAGTCGTTGTTCTCAGTGTGAGACAAAAGGGGTTCCCATCGACACGTCACAGTTCCACATCATCCTAGACCGCCACGGTCCGGCGGCCGGTCCTGCCGTGCCGGACGCTACCAGCGGGCGCGGCGCGGCACGGGCTGGCATCGCGGGCAGTAAGCCGAGGACCGGTTCATGAACCGGTCCTTGATGATCAGGCTCTGATGCCCCTCGGCCGCACAGCGCGAGCAGGGCCGGCCGGCCTGGCCGTAGACGTTGAGGGAACGGTCGAAGTACCCCGATTCCCCGTTGACGTTGACGTAGAGCGAGTCGAAGCTCGTGCCGCCCTGGGCGAGGGCCTGCACCATCACCGCGCGCACCGCTGCCAGCAGGCGTGCGGACTCGCTGCGGTTCAGCGTCTCGGTCGGCCGGGCATAGTGCAGACGCGCCTGCCACAGGGCCTCATCCGCATAGATGTTGCCGATACCGGAGATGAGTCCCTGGTCCAGCAGCGCCCGCTTGAGGCCGGTCTTGCGGCGGCGGAACCGCTGGTACACGGCCTCCGGATCGAAGTGGGGGTCCAGGGGATCGCGGGCAATGTGGGTCACCGAGGCGGGCACCAGCTGGTCTTCACGGTCCGACGCCGGCACCAGCGGGTCCACGAACAGCCCACCGAAGATGCGCTGGTCCACGAAGCGCAGTTCCAGCGCGGTCCCCCGGTCCTCGGCCTCGCCCTCGCCCTCGCCCTCGAGCAGGATCCGGATGCGCAGGTGCCGCGGGTCCGGGTCCCCCGGTTCGTTCACGAGGAGCTGACCGCTCATGCCCAGATGAGCCACGAGTGCCCTCTCGGGTGGAGAGCCGGCGGCCGCCAGGGGAACCCACAGGTATTTGCCGCGCCGCTCAGGGGCCGCCAGTCGCAGTCCGGGAAGCTGGGATTCGAAGGCGACCGCGCCGCCGTCGTGCCGGCGGGTGGACCGCGGGTCCAGCACCTCGACGCCGGAGACTGCGCGTCCGGTGGCCCAGGTCTCGAGGCCCCGGCGGACCACCTCCACCTCGGGCAGTTCAGGCACCGGTGGTTGCCCCGGTTCCGGCGGCTGCCGCCTGGGCAGCAGCCGAGATCTCGTCCCAGGAGTGGGCGGCGGCCTGGCGTTCGGCCTCCTTCTTGGAGGGGCCGGCACCGGTGGCGTAGGTGGTGCCGCCCACCAGCAGCGTGGCGGTGAACACCTTGTCATGGTCCGGGCCGGCCGATTCCATCCGGTACTCGATGGTGCCGAGTCCGCCATTCGCGGCGGCTTCCTGGATATACGTCTTCCAATCGGTGCCGGCACCCATGGCGAGCTTGTCCGCGAGCAGCGGGATGACCAGCCGGTGGACGAGGTCATGGGCAGCGGGCAGCCCCTGGTCCATGTAGGTGGCGCCGATGAGTGCCTCCAGGGTGTCCGCCAGGATGGAGTCCTTGTCCGCCCCGCGCGTCCGCCGTTCGCCCTCGCCGAGCAGCACGGCGGGGCCGATGCCGATGGTGCGGGCCACGGAGGCCAGGGCACGGGTGGAGACGACGGCGGCACGCATCTTCGCCAGGTTCCCCTCGGGGAGGTCTGGATAGGTGCGATAGAGGTGGTCGGTCACCACGAAGCCGAGCACCGAGTCACCGAGGAACTCGAGGCGCTCGTTGGTGGGCAGTCCGCCGTGCTCATACGAGTAGGAGCGGTGCGTCAGGGCAAGCACAAGCGTCTCGGGGTCGATGGTGACCGCGCCCCGGCGCCGCCCGGACTGCTGTCCGGACGTCTGGACCGACTTCCGTGGCGCCATGGGCACCTCAGGCGTCGGCGACCTTGCGGCCCTTGTATTCCATGAACAACGGCGTACCGGCAGAGTCGGTCACGACCTGGGCCTGGTGCGGCAGGCGGTAGGTGACGCGGCCGTTTTCCACGGACTTCACCAGCGGGGGCACGGTGGCCTTCCACTGGGAGCGGCGGGCACGGGTGTTGGAACGGGACATCTTCCGCTTCGGGACTGCCACGGCTATCTCTCTTCTGTCTCGTCGGATGAGGTCTTCGTCTCCGGGCCGGCGGTGCCGGACTCGGAGGTCTTCGTCAGTTCGGCCAAGGCCGCCCAGCGTGGATCCAGCTGTTCGTGGACGTGGTCGTCCGGGGCGTCCTCCAGTCGGATGCCGCATTCGGAGCACAGGCCCTGACATTCCGGCCGGCAGACCGGCTGGAAGGGCAAGGCTGTGACCACGGCGTCCCGGAGGACTGGCTCCAGATCCACCGTCTCGTGCACCACCAGGCGCTCTTCGTCGCTCCCACCCTCTGGGGCGGACGCGAGGAACAGCTCCTGCAGGTCAACGGTGATCCCGTCCTGGATCGGGTCCAGGCAACGACTGCACTCTCCCACCAGCTCGGCGTGAGCCTCACCGGTGATCAGGATGCCTTCGTGGACCGACTCCAGACGCAGGTCGACGTCCACGGCTGAACCAGCCGGAATGCCGATGAGCGGAGTGGACAGTGCCTCGGGGGCTGGCCACTGCTCCTCCAGGGTCCTCATGGACCCCGGACTGCGCACCAGGTCCTTGACGGAGACCACCCACCTATCAGCTGCACCGGCTACGGTCGGGGACGATGACGCGGACATCAGCATTCCTTCTTCAGCGGGCGGTGGTGGCGGTACGGATCCCTGCGCGCGGCTTCCACCGTACGCTGGGATCCAGGCAGGGCAGAACCCTCAGGACCGACTCACCAGTCTAGCCGCTCCGCTCTGCCGTTCCAAATGAACCGCCGGGCGGAGCTGGGGCCGTGCCGCTCAGAGCTCCGCGACGAACTCCTTGAGCCAGGGGCGCAGGGCAGGGCCCAGATCCTCACGGGCGCTGGCCAGCTCGATCACGGCCTTCAGGTAGCTCAGCTTGTCACCGGTGTCATAGCGCTTGCCGCTGAACACCACGGCATGCACACCGAACCCCTCGCCCTGCCCCTCGGCCAGGACCTGCAGGGCATCGGTCAGCTGGATCTCATTGCCGCGGCCGGGCTCGGTCCGCTCGAGGATCTCGAAGACCGCAGGGTCCAGGACATAGCGGCCGATCACGGCCAGAGTGGACGGGGCCTCCTCCACCGAAGGCTTCTCCACGAGGCCGGTGACACGCACCACGTCCTCCGGTCCCCCGGCCACCGTGGAGACCTCGGCCACCCCGTAGGCGGAGATGTTCTCGCGGGGGACCTCCATGAGGGCGATGACCGAGCCGCCCTTCTCCTGCTGGACATCGATCATGCGCTTCAGCAGGTCCTCCTTCTCGTCGATCAGGTCGTCACCGAGGAGCACGGCGAACGGCTCGCGGCCCACATGCTGCTTGGCGCACCACACCGCGTGCCCCAGGCCTTTGGCGTCGTTCTGACGCACATAGTGGATGTTGCCGAGGTTGGTGGCCTCCTGGATCTTGTCCAGTTTGCCGAAGTCCCCCTTGAGCTCCAGGCTGCGCTCGAGGGCGGGAACCCGGTCGAAGTGGTCCTCCAGGGCACGCTTGCTGCGGCCGGTGATCATCAGCAGGTCCTTCAGTCCGGCGGACTTGGCCTCAGCCACCACGTACTGGATGGCCGGCTTGTCCACCACCGGGAGCATCTCCTTGGGCATGGCCTTGGTGGCCGGCAGGAACCGGGTCCCCAGTCCGGCGGCGGGGATGATGGCCTTCTTGGTGCGAGGATTCCGCGAGCGCTCAGTCATGGGTGCAGGATAACCCGTCCGGGTTGTCCTGGGGCGACCGTGGTGCCACCGAGCCGGCGCCACGCCGGCTCAAGACGGTGCACGACCGGCTCACGATTCGTTCAGCCGCCGCATGACAGCCCGCGGCACGAACTCCGAGACATCCCCACCGAGCTGGCTCACTTCCTTGATCAGCGTGGAGGACAGGTGCGCGTAGCGGCTGTCGGTGGGCAGGAACACGGTCTCCACGCCGGTCAGGTGCCGGTTCATCGCCGCCATCGGCATCTCGTACTCCAGGTCGGCGGTGTTGCGCAGGCCCTTGATGATGGCGTTGGCTCCGGCCTTGCGGCAGAACTCGGCCAGGAGCCCCTCCCCCATGGGCACCACGGAGATCCCTTGGAGCGAGGAGACGGTCTCCCGGATCATCTCGATCCTGGTGTCCACGTCGAACCGGTACTTCTTCGCGTAATTCGTGGAGACGGCCACGATGACGTCATCGAAGAGGTTGGTGGCCCGTGCGATCACCTCCACGTGGCCGTGGTGCAGGGGGTCAAAGGATCCGGGGCAGACGGCTCGACGCATGCACCGAACATACTATGGAGCCCATGCCCGCCGCACGACAGCCGCACCACCCAGGTGCCGTCCCCCACCTTTCCGCGCGCCCCCACGTCACGCCCCGCCACCCGCCCTCGATCTTCGAGACGATGACCCTGTTGGCGCGCCAGCACGGCGCGGTCAACCTGGGTCAGGGCTTCCCTGACGCCGATGGCCCGGAGTGGATCCGGTCTCTGGCCGCCGAGGCGATCGTCACGGGCCGGGCGGACGGGGTCGAGCACGCCAACCAGTACGCGCCGGGCCGGGGTGACCCCGCGCTCCGCCGGGCGGTGGCGGATCACCAGCGCCGCCACTATGGGCTGGACGTGAACCCGGACCGTGAGGTCCTGGTCACCACGGGGGCCACCGAGGGCATCGCCGCGGCACTGCTGGCCCTCGTACAGCCCGGTGACGAGGTGCTGGCCTTCGAACCGTACTACGACTCCTATGCGGCGGTGGCGGCCCTGTCCGGGGCCCGGTTCGTCACCGTGCCGCTCACCGCACCGGATTTCCAGCCGGATCCCGGGGCCCTGGAGTCCGCCATCACCGGGCGCACCCGGATCCTGCTGCTGAACACGCCGCACAATCCCACCGGGGCCGTGATTCCCGCCGCACTCCTCTCCCGGATCGTGGCGATCTGTGCGCGGCACGGAGTCCTCATCCTCAGCGACGAGGTCTACGAGCATCTGGTCTACGAGGGCCGCCACCACCCCGTGGCCTCTGCCCCCGGCGGGTGGGAGCGCACCCTGACCGTCTCGTCCGCCGGCAAGAGCTTCTCCCTCACCGGCTGGAAGGTCGGGTGGCTCACCGGTCCCGCTGATCTCGTGGAGTCGGTGTACTCGGTCAAGCAGTTCCTCACCTATTCCTCCGGCCCCGCCTACCAGGCGGCCATCGCCCGAGCCCTGCCGGAGGGCGACGGATTCCTGACCGGGCAGCGCGACCGCTACCTCCTCGCCCGAGACACCCTGGTGGCCGGCTTGCGCTCGGCCGGACTCGACCCCGTGGTGCCGACCGCCGGGTACTTCTCCGTGGCCGACCTGGCCGCCCTCGGAGTGGACGATGCGCAGGCCGCAGCCGCGGTGCTGGCCGAGCGGGCCGGCGTCGTGGGGATCCCGGTGGGAGCCCTGTGCGGGCCGCCGGCACACCCGGGTGATCCCACGCCGTTCGGATCCTGGATGCGCTGGGCCTTCTGCAAGTCGCCCGAGGTCCTGACCGAGGCCGTGGCTCGGCTACAGGGGCTGGGCCGGGCCCTCTCCGGCTGACGTCCCGGCCGATGTCCCGGTCCCAGCCACTCCGTCCCGTGGGTCATCCCCTGGGGCCCGCTCAGCCTCATCCGGACCGGATCGCAGGCAGAAGTACAGGATGGTCTCGCCGTAGGTGCGAGACTCCAGCAGTTCGAGCCCGGCGGGCCAGTCCGGTGCGGCCGACCGGGCCGAGCGTTCCAGGACCAGCAGGCCGTCCGGTACCAGGACAGTGGAGATCCGCTGAAGTGTCTCCGCCAGATCAGCCCCGCCCAGCGGATACGGCGGATCGGCCAGAACCAGGTCCCAGGGGCCGGCCCCGATGGGTCCGGCGAGCACCCGGTCCACGTCCCCGGCGATCACCTGGACCACGCTCCGGCCCACCCGCTGGTTGACGGCGGCGGCGTTCCGCCGGCAGACGGCAGCGGCCCGCCGATCCCGCTCCACCAGCAGCACCGTCTCGGCGCCCCGGCTCGCCGCCTCGCCACCCAGGGCACCGGAACCGGCGAACAGGTCCACGACGGCGGTGCCCTCCAACCAGCCCCGGCTCGCCAGCCAGGAGAACAGGGCCTCGCGGGTACGGTCAGTGGTGGGCCGGGTGGCCTCGCCCGGGACGGACTCGAGCTGCAGTGATCCGGCCTGGCCGGCGATGATCCGTGGCATCTGTCTCCTTCGGGTGGGCCCGATCAGCCCTTCTCGATGTAGTCACCGGTGTCCTCATGTCCCGCCTCCCAGGACTGCACGGCCGCGGCCAGCTCCGGGTGGTCCAGCGTGCCCTCGGCAGACAGGTGTAGCCCGACCCACCCGGCGGCCAGCTCGATGAGGTCCGCGTGCTGGAGCACCCGCAGGACCTTCAACCGGCTCCCGCCGTGCTGGGCGGCGCCGAGCACGTCCCCCTCGCCGCGCTGCCGGACGTCGGCGCGGGCGATCTCGAGGCCGTCCTGCGTGCCGGCGACCACCTCGAGCCGCTCGATCGCCGGGTGTCCGTCCGGCAGCCGGGTGGCGAGAAGGCAGGTGGCTGGAGCCGTGCCACGGCCCACCCGCCCGCGCAGCTGGTGGAGTGTGGACAGGCCGAAGGCATCCGCATCGAGGATGGCCATGACGGTGGCGTTGGCCACGTCCACGCCGACCTCGACGACGGTGGTGGCCACCAGGAGGTCGAGGTCCCCGGCCACGAAGCGGCTCATGGTCTCGGCCTGTGTCTGCTGGTCCTGGCGACCGTGCAGTCCCGCGATGCGCACACCCTGCAACACGGGCAGGGAGGCCAGCCGGGGCACCATGTCCTCGACCGCGGCATCGTGACGGTGGTCCCGGGCCGTGCCGGCGGGGCTGTCACCACCGTCAGGACCGACAGCGCCATCACCATGGTCAGGATTGTCAGGGTTGTCCCGGACGTCGGCCGGATCGATCTTGGGGCACACGACGAAGGCCTGGTGTCCCGCGGCCACCTGTTCAGCGATCACCTCCCAGACGCGGCCGATGATCCGGGGGCCGTGGGCCATCCGGGCGAGGTGGGTGGCCACCGGCTGCCGACCGGACGGCAGCCCCGGCAGGAGGGTCAGGTCCAGGTCACCGAACACGGTCATCGCCACGGAGCGCGGGATCGGGGTGGCGCTCATGACCAGCAGATGTGTGCCCGGGTTCTCCCGGCGCAGCGCCTCGCGCTGGTCCACGCCGAAGCGGTGCTGTTCGTCCACGACCGCCAGCCCCAGGTCCGCGAATTGGACGGTTCCGGAGAACAGGGCATGGGTACCGACCACCAGGCCGGCCTGGCCGGAGGCGATCTTCAGCAGGGCCTCGCGCCGCTGGGCGGTCGTCAGCGAACCGGTCAGAAGCACCACCTCGGTGGACGGTCCATCCGGCGCGTCCAGCCGGCCGGCGTGCGCCAGGGGCCCGAGCGTGGCCGTCAGCGAGCGGTAGTGCTGGGCCGCCAGCACCTCGGTGGGCGCGACCAGGGCGGCCTGCCCCCCGGCGTCGACGACCTGCGCCATGGCGCGCAGGGCCACGAGCGTCTTGCCGGAGCCCACCTCGCCCTGCAGCAGCCGGCTCATGGGCCGGTCACGCGCCAGGTCGGCGGAGATCCTCTCCCCCGCGGAGACCTGGCCGTCGGTCAGGGTGAAGGGCAGTCGTGCGTCCAGAGCGGCCAGCAGCCCCTTCCCGACGGCGGGACGGGACACCGCATCCGGCGTCGCCGCCTGGTGGCGCCGCACGGCCAGCGCCCCCTGCAGCACCAGGGCCTCCTGCAGGGCGAACCGACGCCGGGCCCGGAGCGCGTCCGCCACCACGGCCGGGCGGTGGAGGTCCCGGTAGGCAGCGGCGAGTCCGGGCAGGGGGACGCCGTCCGTGGCCGCCTGCTCGAGCAGATCGGCCGGGACCGGGTCCGGGAGGGCGTCCGCGTCGAGGGCGTCCAGGACCGTGCCGATGCTGGCCCGCAGGACCCAGCTGGGGACCTTGGCCGTGGCCGGATAGAGGGGCACCGGGGCCAAGTCCTCTTCGCCCGGCTCCTCGGCCTCGTCCAGCACGGAGAAATCCGGGTTGTTCAGCGTCTTCTCGCCCCGGTAGAGGGCGGTCTTCCCGTGGAACATGGCCCGGTGGCCCGGCTGCAGCCGGCGCAGTGCCTCATAGCTGTTGAAGAAGGCCATGTCGAGGGAGGCCGGGCGCCGCGGGTCATCGTCCGTCACCGTGACGTCCACGATGAATCCGCGGCGGGAGTGCATGTTCCGGCGGTCCACGGACACCACCCGGGCGACCACGGTGACCTGGTCCCCGACGGGCAGGGAGGCGATCGGTGTCAACTCCCCACGTTCGATCCAGCGTCGCGGGAAGTGCTCCAACAGGTCCCGGACGGTGCCGAGGCCCATCTCCCGGTCCAGACGCTGGCCCGTGCGGCCGCCCAGGAGCCGGTCGAGCGGCTGGTTGAGCGGATCGGGTCTCACCCGGCGGTCTCCGGGTCCTGCAAAGAGGTGATCACCAGGTTCTCCGGTTCGCCGGCCTTGCGGACCAGGGCCTCTGCCGCCTCGTGGTCGTCCACGTGGACGTGCAGTCTCCACCGCACGGGGGCGTTGGCCTCGCCGTTCACCTCACCGGCGGTGCCGACGGGGCTCATGATCACGGAGTCCCCCATGTCATTGAGCTCGAACCGGAGGGTCGCGGCGGTGAGGGGATCCAGTGAGATGCTGCACATCAACTCATAGCCCACCGGTGAGTCCAGGCCCTCGTGGATGTGCGGGTCCGAGGCGGAGAACCCGTGCAGTCCGTCCAGCAGGCCCGGATCGATGCTGGTGCCCATGACCGTGGCCCGCAGGGAGTCGAGCACCAGCAGCAGTCCCATGCCACCCGCATCGACCACGTGCGCCGCCGTCAGGGCCGGCAGCTGGCCCTCCGTCTGGACCACGGCCTGCCAGGACGCTCCGACGATCGCGTCCAGGGCCGCACCGAGTTCACGGCGGCTCATGACCTGGTCGTCCGGTTGGCCCCGCAGGCCGGCGGCATGTTCGGACGCCGCACGGGCGGCCGCCGCGAGCACCGTCAGCATGGTGCCCTCCTGCGGATCGGACAGGGCGGCCCAGCAGCTGGTCTGGGCACGTTCGAGAGCCGCGGCCAGGGTCGGGGCAGCCAGTCGCTCATGACCGGTCAGCGGCTCGGACATGCCGATCAGCATCACGGCGAGCAGCGTCCCGGAGTTGCCGCGAGCCTGATCCAGCGCGGCACGGCCGGCCAGGGACATCAGGGTGCCAACGTCCTCCGTGGTCTCCTCGGCCACCGCGGCACGGGCAGCACGAACGGTTCCGTACAGATTGCTGCCCGTGTCACCGTCCGGGACCGGGAAGATGTTGATGGCATCCATCCGGTCTGAGGCATTGCCCAGGACGGTCTCCGCCAGCTCCAGCCACTGGTGCACCCGCGAGGGACTCCGGCGTGGACTCTCGTCCATGGTCATGCCCGGCGCCTCACCGGAATCGCATACCCGTCAGGGCCTTCTGGTTGGACTGCCCCTTGCCCCGGGTGGAGGCGCCACCGGCGCCGGCGGAGCGGCTGCCCTGGGAACGGCGAGCCGACGTGGGTTCCACGGCGTCCGACTCATAGGCGTACTGGTACGCGTAGTATGTGCCGCGCTTCTGCGGGACGCGGGTCAGCACCAGGCCCAGCACGCGGGCGTCCACGGAGACCAGGCTGTCGAGACCGCCCTGCAGCTGCTCGCGGTGGACGTAACCGTCCACGCGGTTGACGAGCATGACACCGGAGGCCATGGAGGCCAGAACCGTCGGGTCGGTGACCGGCTGCAGCGGCGGGGCGTCGAGGAGGACCACGTCGTAGCGGCCCTCGAGCTGGCGCAGCAGGCGGCGCATGGCCTCGGAACCGAGCAGCTCGGACGGGTTCGGCGGGATCTCACCGGACGTGATGACGTCCAGTTCGCCGTCGGGGCCCCAGGACTGGATGGCGTCCTCGAGGTCGATCTGGCCGGACAGGATCGTGGACAGGCCCACGGCTCCTTCCAGCCCGAGTGTCTTCGCGACACGTGGACGGCGGAGGTCGGCGTCGATGATGACGACCCGGCTGCCCGACTCGGCCATCATGATGCCGAGGTTGCAGGAGGTGGTGGTCTTGCCCTCGCCGGGGATGGACGAGGTCACGACGACGGACTGCGTTCCGCCGTCCATATTGGTGAACTTCAGGTGGGTGCGCAGCTGACGGTAGCTCTCGGCGCGAGGATCGAACTGATCGTCCAGCGAGATGATCGGCTCGTCCTCGGCCGACTTGTGATCGGCGAAGGCCCCCAGGATCGGGGCGTCAGTGATCCGCTCGACATCCTCGCGGTTGCGGATGCGGGAGTCGAGAAGAGTGCGGAGCAGGGCGAAGGCCACGCCGAGTGCGGCGCCGACCACCAGGCCGAGGACGAGGTTCAGGGCCACCCTGGGGCTCGACGGGGTCAACGGCACGGAGGCCTGCTCCACCACGGACAGGTCCACCAGCGGGTCGTTGGCACCCTCCGGATCCTCGACCTCGTACACGGTCGAGATCAGCGACTCTGCCACGGCGTTGGCGATCTCCGCCGACTGCGCGGGGTCCTCATGACTGGCCGAGAGGTTGATCAGCACGGTCTGCGGCGGAGCCGTGGCCTCGATTGTGGCGGCGAGACCCTGGACGGTCAGGTCCAGATCGAGGTCTTCGATGACGGGCGCCAGGACGCGCGGGCTGGTGGCGAGGGTGACATAGGAGGTGACCCGCTTCTCGGAGAAGCTGGAGCCCTGCAGGATGTCGCTCGCCGTGTCCCCGGAGTTCACGGCCACGAAGATCTGTGTCCGGGCGGTGTAGGTCGGCTTCGTCAACGCCGTGGCCCCGGCGGCGACGGCCACTCCCAAGAGGGTCACCAGCAGAATCGACAGCCAGTTGTTCCGCAGGATCCGGATGTAGTCGCGAAGGTCCAAGTCGCGATCCTTTCGTAAGTGTGTGCCGGTCACTGACCGGAAAGGTATGAGGCCACATCGTCTTGGCTCAACGCCGAGCCAATCTCCTCAATCGCCTGTTCGTCCGGCCAGACGACTGACTGGCCCCTCGCGCGGCCCACGCCATCGGTGGGCACCGTGAACATTTCCAGGTCGTCCGAACGGATGTCCGTCATGGTCCTGCCGATAGAGATCAATTCCCCTGAATTAAGGGTTTCATCGAGCGTCAGGTATGGAGACAACCCACCCACCATATCCGAAATCCTGCCGGGGTTTGTCAGCGTTTCCGCGGTCAGCACCTTTTGGGCCACCGCCGTCAGGAACAGCTGCTGATTCCGGACGCGCGAATAATCGCCGTCGGAGAAGGCATAGCGCTCGCGGACGAAGGACAACGCCGTGTCCCCGTCCATGTGCTGGGCGCCCGCCTGGAAGGACCGGCCCCCGTTGCCCGATTCGAAGGACTCCGGCACGGTGATGTCCACGCCGCCGAGCGAATCCACCAGCCCTTCGAAGCCCGCCATGTCCACGGCGGCCACATGGTCGATCCGGGTGCCGAACAGGCTCTCCAGCGTCTGGACCGTCTTCGGCACGCCTCCGAAGGAGTAGGCGGCATTGAGCTTGTGGGTTCCCTCGCCCGGGATCTCCACCCAGAGGTCACGCATGACCGACATCACGTAGATCGCCTCCCGGTCTCCTGGGATGTGAACCCACATCATCGTGTCGGACCGTCCCGCCTGGGGTACGCCGGCCAGGTTCTCCGTCTCACCCGAGCCGCCGCCGGAGTCGGAGCCGAGCAGGAGGATGTTCAGCGGCTCCTCCTTGCCCTCGCCGGCCGGGGCCTTGGTGGGACGGGACTCTGCCTCCGGGAACGTCGTCTCGAAGCGTTGGGTGTCGTTGTCGAACGTGGAGGCGAGATTCGCCAGGTATCCGATGGCCACGGCACCGGCCCCGATGACCAGGACCAGCACGATGCCGAGCGTCAGCCAGACGGCCCTGTTCTTCCGCTTCTTGCGGTGACCGCGGTCGGGCTGGCCCCCGGATCCATCGTCTCCCATGCCACCCATGGAGTCGGAAAGGTCAGACGAGGGTTCAGACACAGAGGTCCTCCAGGGTCGTTCGGTCGTGGCGGCAGTGGGTTTCACACGCGGTCACTGTGGCCCTGGGGCCCGCGGTGCGCGTGCCACCGGGAACCTGCCCGTCGCGGCCCCTCGCCTGTGGTGCTCGTCCCATGATAAGGCACTGTCACAGGCGCTCATCGTAGGCTGTCAGCATGCTTTCCCCCGGCGTGCCTCCCTGCAGTCCTGTGATGACCACCCCTGCCGAGCGTTCCACCGCATCCGGTCTGCCCCGCCCACGACTGTCCCGGGTTCGCGGGTTCAGGTCCCTCGGGTCCGTCGCCGTGGTGGGCGTCGGCTTGATCGTCAGTGGATGCGGCGCCCCCGTCGCCGATGTCCAGGCCGCGCCGGAGGCGACCGACCCGGTGTGCGCCGAGGCGATGGTGTCCCTGCCGGACGCCGTCGCCGGTTTCGACCGGCGGGAGACGGACAGCCAGGCCACGGCCGCCTGGGGCGAGCCCTCTGCCGTCATCCTCCGCTGCGGCGTCCCTGTCCCGGGGCCTACCACCGAGCACTGCGTGACGGCCAATGGCATCGACTGGGTCACACGGGACGACGGGGAGTTCTGGACCCTGACCACCTATGGCCGCTCTCCCGCGATCGAGGTCTTGTTCGATGACACCCGGGCGGCGTCGAGCTCGGTCATGGTGGACCTCTCATCGGCCGTGGGACGCATCCCCGCCACCGGCGGGTGCACCACCTCGGCGCCCACTCAGGCGCCGATCCCGGGGACGGACGCGCCGTCGCCGTAGTGGTGCCGGTGCTCCGAGCAGGCCACCGGGCCGGTCCTAGTGGAGTCCGGTGCCGCGCTCGAGAGCGAGCTGCAGGAGTTCGTCGATCAGTTCACCGTAGGCCAGCCCGGACCGCTCCCACATGGCGGGGTACATGCTGATCGGAGTGAAGCCCGGCATGGTGTTGATCTCGTTGATGACGAATTCGCCGGCGGGCGTGTAGAAGAAGTCCACGCGGGACAGGCCCTCGGCGTCCACGGCGTCGAAGGCCACCACGGCGAGCCGGCGCACCGTGTCGATGGCCGTCTCCGGCAGGTCGGCCGGGCAGGACAGGTCCGCCGCGGTGTCGTCCTGGTACTTGGCCTGGAAGTCGTAGAACTCGTGCTGGCCGGAGCCCTCGTGGACCACGATCTCGCCGGGCAGGGAGGCCCGCGGCGCCTGGACTCCAGGGCCGTCCAGCACCGCGCACTCGATCTCGCGGCCGATGATCCCGGCTTCGACGACGACCTTGGGGTCGAAGCGGCGGGCCTCCTCGATGGCGGCGGCCAGGCCCTCGGCCTGCGTCACTCGGGTGATGCCGAAGGAGGAGCCCGCCCGGGCCGGCTTGACGAACACGGGGAAGGCCAGGGCGGCGACCCGCTCGAGAGCGGACTCACGCTCACCACGCCATTGGCGGTCCGTGATGGTCTCCCACGGCCCGACCTGCAGCCCGGCGGCCTGGAAGGCGACCTTCATGAAGTGCTTGTCCATGCCCACAGCCGAGGCGAGCACGCCGGCGCCCACGTAGGGCACGGCGGCCATCTCGAGCTCGCCCTGCAGGGTTCCGTCCTCCCCGAACGGCCCGTGCAGCAGCGGGAACACCACATCGATGGTCCCGTGTGATGCCCCGCTCGCCACGGAGACGAGCTCGTGGCCGCCCCCCTCGGTACAGCGCAGCGCCAGCGGATCGGCCGGCTCCGGGACCTGCGGCAGGCCCCCGCCGGGCAGGTTCCAGTGCGACGGGTCTGCCTCGAAGCCGTGCCACCGGCCGGTCGCGGTGATCCCGACGGGCACCGCCTCGTACCGGTCCGGGTCCATCGCGTTCAGCACGCCGGAGGCGGTGATGCAACTGATCGGATGCTCGCTGGAGCGGCCTCCGAAGAGCACGAGCACGCGGAGCCGGCCGTGGGCGCCAGACCCGGGCCGTGCGTTGCGGTCTGGTTCCGTGGTCACGATCGTCCTTCCGATTTGAGGTCGCGGGCCAGCAGCAGCCCCGCCAGGGTGTCGACGTCGAGGGAGCCCGCGATCACGGCATTCATGGCCTCGCTGATCGGCATCTCCACGCCGTGCCGCCGGGCGAGGTCCACCACCGCCGAGACCGATTTCATGCCCTCGGCGGTCTGTTTGAGCCGCGCGGTGGCCTCCTCCACGCTGAGCCCCTGGCCGAGGTACCGGCCGGCCGTCCTGTTGCGGGACAGCGGCGAGGCACACGTGGCCACGAGGTCTCCCAGCCCGGCGAGCCCGGCGAGGGTCTCGGCCTGCCCCCCGAGGCTCTCGGCCAGGCGTGCGGTCTCGGCCAGCCCGCGGGTGATGACGGAGGCCTTGGAGTTGTCCCCGTAGCCCAGCCCGTCGCAGATCCCCACAGCCAGCGCGATCACGTTCTTGACCACACCGCAGATCTCGACGCCGGTCACGTCCGTGTTGGTGTAGGGCCGGAAGTACGGGCCCGAGGTCCGCACCGCGATCCACTCGGCCGTGGCAGGGTCCCTGGACGCCACCACGGTGGCCGTCGGCTCCTGGCGGGCGATCTCCAGGGCCAGGTTCGGCCCGGACACCACGGCGAACCGTTCGTCCGGCAGGTCCAGCTCCTCGGCGCACAGCTCGCTCATCCGGGCGTCGGTACCCCGTTCCAGCCCCTTGACCAGGGAGACCACGACGGCGGCCGGGTCCAGGTGGGCGCGGATGGCCGGCAGGTGCACGCGGACCTCCTGGGCGGGAATGGCCAACACCACGAGTCCGGCACCGGCCACGGCCTCCGCCAGGTCGGTGGTGGCACTCAGGCACGCCGGCAGGTCGATTTCCGGGAGGTAGTCGGTGTTGCGTTTCCGGGCGGTGATGTCCTCGGCCACCTCGGGACGCCGGGCCCAGAGCACGATCTCCGGCTCGACCACTCCTCGCTCGAGGGCGCTGTCCGCCAGGACCTTCGCGAAGGTGGTCCCCCAGCTGCCGGCTCCCACCACCACCAGTTTCTCGGGGCGCGCGGTCACGAGAACCCCTGGCCCCGGTGGCCCGCTTCCCGTTGACCGGTGCGTGGATTCCACCGCCCCTCCGGCGCATCCTCGCCACGGAGGACCTCGAGTTCGCCGGTGATGGCCGTCATGATGCGTTCACTGGCGGTCTCCAGCACGGACCGCGTCAGCGTGGACTCCCGCAGGTCCTCCAGGGGCACGGGGGCACCGATGCGGATCCGTCCCGTCCCGCGTGGCCGGAGCCGGGGCGTCTTGGCCGTCTTCGGCAGCACCTCGTGGATGCCCCACTGGGCCATCGGGATGACCGGGACCCCCGTCTTGAGGGCCAATCGTGCCGCGCCGGTCTTCGCCTTCATGGGCCACAGGTCTGGGTCCGCAGTCAGGGTCCCCTCGGGGTAGATGATGATCGCCCCTCCCTCGGCGAGGACCCGGTCGGCCGCCACGAGCGATTCATTGCCGCCGCGGGCACGGTCCACGGGAATCTGCCGCATCCGGGTGAGCATCCCCCCCACGACCGGCAGTTGGAACAGCTCGGACTTGGCCAGGAAGTGCGGCAGGTGGCCCAGGCTGTAGACCATGTGGCCCAGGGCCAGCGGGTCCAGATTGGAGATGTGGTTGGCGCACACGATGAATCCCGACTCCGGGATGTGGTGGCCGCCCTGCCACTCCTTGGACATGATGGCGTTGAGCGTGGGACGGACGAGGGAGGCCGCCGCGAAGTAGCCGGCGCGCAGTCCGGTGGATTCGGTCACGAGAGGTCCCCTAGCGGCCCGAGCTGCTCAGCTCGACGTCGGCCCCGAGACCGATGAGCTTGTCCATGAACTTCTCATAGCCGCGGTTGATGATCTCGATGCCGGTGGCCCGCGACGTGCCCTGGGCGGCGAGGGCGGCGATGAGGTGCGAGAACCCGCCCCGCAGATCGGGGATGTCGAAGTCAGCTCCGTGCAACTCGGTCGGTCCCGAGATGACGGCGGAGTGCAGGAAGTTGCGCTGCCCGAACCGGCAGGGCACGGACCCGAGGCATTCACGGTGCAGCTGGATGGAGGCGCCCATGCGGACCAGTGCATCGGTGAACCCGAAGCGTTCCTCGTAGACGGTCTCATGCACGATCGAGACACCGTCGGCCTGCGTCAGCGCCACGACGAGCGGCTGCTGCCAGTCGGTCATGAAGCCCGGGTGCACGTTGGTCTCCAGCACGAGGGGCTTGAGGGGGCCCCCGCCGTGCCAGAACCGAATGCCGTGATCGTCGACCTCGAACTCGCCACCGATCTTGCGGTAGGTGTTCAGGAAGGCGGTGAGGTCCCGCTGCATGGCGCCTTCGACGTAGATGTCCCCCTGCGTCACGAGGGCGGCCGAGGCCCATGAGGCCGACTCGTTGCGGTCCGGGATGGCGCGGTGGTTGAAGCCGGTGAGCTGGTCCACGCCCTCGATCCGGATGGTGCGGTCCGTCTGCACCGTGATGATGGCGCCCATCTTCTGCAGGATGTGGATCAGATCGTGGATCTCCGGCTCCACGGCGGCACCCTTGAGCTCGGTGATGCCCTCAGCCTTCACGGCGGTCAGCAGCACCTGCTCCGTGGCCCCGACCGAGGGGTACGGAAGTTCCAGCTTCGCCCCCGTCAGGCCCTTCGGCGCGGAGATGTGAATGCCGCCGGGGCGCTTCTCCACCACGGCGCCGAAACTGCGCAACACGGTGAGGTGGAAGTCGATCGGCCGGTCGCCGATCTTGCAGCCTCCCAGGTCGGGAATGAAGGCCTCCCCGATGGAGTGCATCAGGGGACCGCAGAACAGGATCGGGATACGGGAGTCGCCGGCGTGGGCGTCGATCTCCGAGCTGGTGGCGGACTTGGTGGCCGCCGGGTCCAGGCTGAGGTCCCCGGTCTCCGGGTCCTTGGTGACCTTGACCCCGTGGACGGAGAGCAGACCGGTGACGATCTCGACGTCCCGGATCTCGGGGACGTTGCGCAGGACCGACGGTTTGCTGCCCAGCAGCGAGGCCACCATGGCTTTGGGCACCAGGTTCTTGGCGCCACGGACGGTCACGCGTCCCTCGAGCGGCTTACCGCCGTTGATCGTCAGCAGATTTCCCATAGACAGTGGCATTCCTCCGTGGCCCGCCGGGGCGGGCCGTCGCTGGTGTGCGGATGGCCGGGACGGGCCCGGCGCAGATCCGCACACCAGCATACGGGGCGAAGCCGGATCAGTCCGGGATCAGGCGGTCCGGGCCGGAAGCGTGGCGGGCTTGTAGGCCGCCCGGCGCGCCTCGAAATCGGTGATCTCCTGCTCCGTGCGCAGGGTGAGGCCGATGTCGTCGAGTCCCTCCCGCAGACGCCAACGCGTGTAGTCGTCCACCTGGAAGCCCGCGCTGAACGAACCGCAGGTCACGGTGCGGCCCTCGAGGTCCACCGTCACCTCGGTGCCCGGGTGGTTTTCCAGCTCCTTCCAGATGAGCTCGATGTCCTGCTGGTCCACCTCGGCGGCCAGCAGACCCTGCTTGCCGGAGTTGCCGCGGAAGATGTCCGCGAAGCGGGCGGACAGGACCACCTTGAACCCGAAGTCCTTCAAGGCCCACACCGCGTGCTCGCGGGACGAACCGGTGCCGAAGTCCGGGCCCGCCACCAGGACGGAGCCGGCCGAGTAGGGTTGCCGGTTCAGGATGAACTCAGGATCCTTGCGCCAACCGGCGAAGAGGGCGTCCTCGAATCCGGTGCGGGTGATGCGCTTGAGGTAGACGGCCGGGATGATCTGGTCCGTGTCCACGTTGGACTGCTTCAGCGGAACGCCGATCCCGGTGTGGGTGATGAAGGGTTCCATGTCAGGCCTCCTGCAGCTCGGATGCGAACGCCGCCAGGTCGGACGGCGAGGACAGCGTGCCGCGGATCGCGGTCGCGGCCGCGACCACCGGTGAGACCAGGTGGGTGCGGCCACCCTTGCCCTGGCGCCCCTCGAAGTTGCGGTTGGAGGTGGACGCGCACCGCTCCCCCGGGGCCAGCTGGTCCGGGTTCATCCCGAGGCACATGGAGCAGCCGGCAAAGCGCCATTCGGCACCGAAGTCCTTGAACACCCGGTCCAGGCCCTCGGCCTCCGCCTCCAGTCGCACACGGGCGGAGCCGGGGACCACGATCATGCGCACGTTCTCGTCCTTGGCCCGGCCCTCGATGATCGCGGCGGCGGTGCGCAGGTCCTCGAGCCGGGAGTTGGTGCAGGAGCCCAGGAAGACGGTGTCCACCCGGATGTCCTTCATCGGCATGCCGGCGGTCAGGTCCATGTACTCCAGCGCCCGCTCGGCGGCGGCCCGGGCATTCGGGTCGTCGAAGTGCTCCGGATGCGGAACGGTGTCACTCAGGGACACCCCCTGCCCCGGGTTGGTGCCCCAGGTGACGAAGGGCTCCAGCTCGTCCGCGTCCAGGAAGACCTCCGCGTCGAAGGCCGCGCCCTCGTCCGTGGGCAGGCTGGACCAGTACTCGACGGCGGCGTCCCAGTCCTCGCCCTGGGGGGCGTGGGGACGGCCCTTGATGTAGTCGAAGGTCGTCTCGTCCGGGGCGACCATGCCAGCGCGGGCGCCGGCCTCGATCGACATGTTGCAGATGGTCATGCGTGCGTCCATGGACAGCGCACGGATGGCCGAACCCCGGTACTCGAGGACGTAGCCCTGTCCGCCACCGGTGCCGATCTTGGCGATGACCGCGAGGATGATGTCCTTGGCGGTCACCCCCTCCCGGAGGGTGCCCTCGACGGTGATGGCCATGGTCTTGAACGGCTTCAGCGGCAGGGACTGGGTGGCCAGCACATGCTCGACCTCAGAGGTGCCGATGCCGAAGGCCAGGGCACCGAAGGCGCCGTGTGTGGAGGTGTGCGAGTCACCGCACACCACGGTCATGCCCGGCTGGGTGAGACCCAGCTGCGGCCCCACCACATGGACGATGCCCTGTTCCGCGTCGCCCAGCGAGTGAAGCCGGATGCCGAACTCCTGGGCGTTGTCCCGCAGGGTCTGGATCTGCTTGGCCGAGACCGGGTCGGCGATCGGCTTGTCGATCTCCAGCGTGGGGGTGTTGTGGTCCTCGGTGGCGATCGTCAGGTCGGGGCGCCGGACGGCGCGGCCCGCCAGGCGCAGCCCCTCGAAGGCCTGCGGGCTGGTGACCTCGTGCATGATGTGCAGGTCGATGTACAGCAGGTCGGGGGTCTGGGCGTCGCCGGCACCGTTGCCGGGGACCACCACGTGATCCTGCCAGACCTTCTCGGCCAGCGTGCGCGGGGCCGCCGCAGCTGAGGCCGTTGCGGCCCTGTCTTCAGGGGATACCTGGGCTACCATCTCGTGTCCTTCCACCAGTGACACCCATACTCTGGCACCGCGGCGCCGACGGTGGCCATCACGGCTGCGGATGTCTCATATATTGAGACGGTAGTATCAGAGTATGGACACTTCGGAGCACCGGACACCGCAGGCCCTCCACACCCCGAGCGGGGTGGGCGTGGTGGACAAGGCCGCCGCCATCCTGGACGCACTCGAGGCAGGGCCGACGTCGCTGGCCGAGCTCGTCTCCGCCACGGGCATCGCGCGGCCCACCCTGCATCGCCTGGCGTCAGCGCTCGTCCACCACCGGCTGGTGGGCCGTGACCTGCAGGGCCGCTACGTCCTGGGCAGCCGGCTCTCCGAGCTCGCCTCTGCTGCCGGTGAGGACCGGCTGACGGCGGCCGCCGGCCCGGTGCTGTCCCGGCTGCGGGATGCCACGGGAGAGAGCTCCCAGCTCTTCCGTCGGCAAGCAGACGCCCGCGTGTGCGTGGCCAGCGCCGAGAGGCCCGTGGGGCTCCGCGACACCATTCCGGTCGGCACCCGGCTGTCTATGAAGGCCGGCTCCGCCGCACAGGTGCTGCTGGCCTGGGAGGACAACGAGCGCCTCGTCGAGGGCCTCAACGGGGCCGTCTACACGCCCACGGTGCTGGCCGCCGTCCGGCGCCGGGGGTGGGCACAGTCGCTGGGAGAACGCGAGCCGGGAGTCGCCTCGGTCTCGGCGCCGGTGCGTGGCCCGAGCGGACGGGTGATCGCCGCCGTATCCATCTCCGGGCCCATCGAACGATTGACCCGCCAACCCGGACGGGTCCACGCGGAGACGGTGATGCGCCACGCCCACAACCTCACCGAACTGATCCGGACCACTCACACCCAGACACGCTAGGCACCCAGCCAGGCACCCGGACAGCAGCGGAGTGTTCGCCCATTCGAGGCTTGGCGTTCGCCTCCCAGCCGTGACGTGGGACGCGGCCGTCCCTACGATGGGCCACGTGACCGAGCCAGCCATCGTTCCTGCCCCAACCGATCCTGCCGGGTCCATTGCTCCCGGCACCCAGCGTGACCAGGGCGGGGGGCCACCGCTGCGGGTCTCCGTGGTCGGGACGGGGTATCTGGGGGCCACGCATGCGGCGTGCATGGCGGAGCTGGGCTT
>NZ_JALDXU010000136.1:0-6522 GCF_032154715.1 Citricoccus sp.
CGCCCCGGGCACCCAGGCCTCCGGCCTGGTACTCGTGGACAAGCCGGCCGGCTGGACCTCCCATGACGTGGTCGGGAAGGTCCGCCGGCTGGCCGGCACCCGCAAGGTCGGTCATGCCGGGACGCTGGATCCGATGGCCACCGGGCTGCTGGTGGTGGGCTTCAACAAGGCCACCCGCCTGCTGACGGCGATCACCGGGACGGACAAGACGTACCTGGCGACCATCCGCCTCGGGGTCTCCACCGTCACGGACGACGCCGAGGGCGATGTGCTCCAGACCCGGCTCGCGAACGCGGTCACCCCGGAACGGGTTGACGCCGCCGTGGCCGGTCTCACGGGGGAGATCCAGCAGGTCCCCTCGGCCGTGTCCGCCATCAAGGTGGACGGGCAGCGCGCCTACCACCGGGTGCGGGCCGGGGAGGATGTGCGCCTCGAGGCCCGACCCGTCACGGTACGCCGCTTCGAGGTCACCGGGTACCGGCGCGCCGAGGACGGCACCACCGTGGACCTGGACGTCGAGGTGGACTGCACCTCCGGGACCTACATCCGTGCCCTGGCCCGGGACCTGGGGGAGACCCTCGAGACCGGCGGCCACCTGACCGCCTTGCGGCGCACCGCCGTCGGGCCCTTCTCCGTGGCCGACGCGGTGACCCTCGAGGAGCTGGCGGAGCGCTTCACCTCCACCGAACTCTCCGAGGCCGCTGCCGGGCTGTTCCCCGTGCGCCGGCTGACCGGTGAGGAGGCCTCCGAGCTGTCCTTCGGACGGCGGATCGAGGCCACCGGCAGCGAGGGGACGGTCGCCGCCCAGGCGCCGGACGGCACCGTCGTCGCCCTGATCTCCGATCAGGAGCGTCAGGGCCGTCCGGAATCGCTCGCCGCCAAGCCCGAGATCGTCTTCGCGCCCGCCACAGCACCGGCCCAGGCACCCGCCCAGGACGGCGGGCGGACGTGACCGAGGTGGCGGCCGACGGCTGGTTCTGGGCCGGCACCGCGCTGTGTGCCGTCTCGCTGCTGATCTGCGTGGTGATGACCTTCCTCCGCACCTTCCCGGATGACCTCTCCATCCTCTCCGTGGCCGCGGTGGAGCTCTTCCTGGTCGTCTACGGCGTGGGAGCGATCTTCCGCCAGGCCGGGGGCGAGCCCCTCCAGGGGGAGCTCTGGGAGTTCTGGGGCTATGTCCTGACGGCCCTGGTGGTCTCCCTGGTCGCCGTGGTGTGGGCCGTCACGGACAAGACCCGCTGGTCCAACCTGGTGATGGCCGCCGTAGGGCCGACGATTTTCGTGATGTTATACAGACTGCAGGTGATCTGGTTTGGCTGAGGCCGAGAACAACGAGGGAAACAAGCCCCAGCGGAACCAGGGGCTCGGCCGTATCCTGGTGATGGTCTACGCCGTGTTCGCGCTGTCCTCCTTCGCGCGTTCGATCTTCCAGATCGCCACGCACTTCGAGCAGGCGCCGCTGGCCTACCTGCTGTCCGCCTTCGCCGCCGCCGTCTACATCGTGGCCACGCTGTCCCTGGCCCGTTCCGGCCGGACGGCCTGGTACGTCTCGGTCGTCGCGGTGGGCATCGAACTGGTGGGCGTGGTCGGCGTCGGGCTGTGGACGGTCCTGGACCCCCAGCTGTTCGCCGACGACACGGTGTGGAGCCGCTTCGGCGCCGGGTACGGGTACATCCCCCTGATCCTGCCGATCCTGGGCCTGGCCTGGCTGCTGGCTCACCGCCCCCGCGTCGGAGTGGAAAGCCGCCCCTGAGGGGGTGGATAATCGAGTGATGAGCCGGAGCGGAGGGACTGCATGCACTATTGGGACGGCCTAGCCGCCGTGCCGGAGAATCCCGCACCCTCCGTGGTCACCATCGGGAACTTCGACGGCGTGCACCGCGGCCACCTCCAGGTCCTCGACCAGGTCGTCTCCGCAGCGCGCGGCTCCGGGGCGACCTCCGTGGCCATCACCTTCGATCCGCACCCCCGCGTGGTGCACCGGCCCAATGACCTCCAGGAGGCCATCACCGGCTACGAGGAGAAGGCCCGGCTGATCGAGCAGGCCGGGATCGACGCGATGCTGGTCATCCACTACACCCTCGAGTTCGCCCAGCAGAGTCCCGAGGAATTCGTCCGCAACGTGATCGTGGACGCCGTCAACGCCACGGCGGTGGTGGTGGGCCGGGACGTGCGCTTCGGCTACCGGAACTCCGGTGACTTCGCCACCATGGTGGAACTCGGCCGCAGCTACGGCTTCGACGTCATCGACGTGGCCGACTTCGGCGAGGACCGCCGTTGCTCCTCCACCTGGATCCGCGAATCACTGCGGGAGGGCAACGTCCGCGAGGCGGCCGGAGTGCTGGGCCGCCACCACCGCGTACACGGCGAGGTCGTCCACGGCTTCGCCCGGGGCCGCGAGCTGGGCTTCCCCACCGCCAACCTCTCGGACGAGGTCCAGGGCATGATCCCCGCCGACGGCGTCTACGCCGGCTGGCTCGTCGACGAGGCCCGTCGGCGCTGGCCCGTGGCCATCTCCATCGGCTCGAATCCGACCTTCGAGGGAGTGTCCCGGGTGGTGGAGGCCCATGTCATCGACCGGCCGCAGGAACAGGTCGAGGACTTCGACCTGTACGGTCAATTCGTCACGGTCGAGTTCGTGGACCGGCTGCGCGGCATGGTCGCCTTCGAGGGCATCCCCAAGCTCGTCGAGCAGATGACTCAGGACGTCGACCGCACGCGCGAGGTCCTCGCCGCGGTTCCGGCGGACCCCCGTCCATGACCGTCCGGTGACACGTCCCGTCCCGAATCGCCCTGGTGGGGATCCCCGCCTCGACAGGGCCTCCCGCCAGATCCTCGGGTCCGCCTTCGCCACCGGGGGAGAGCACTACCACGCGGTGCGGCCCTCCTACCCGGCGCCGACCATCGACTTCATGGTGCCGGTCGGCGCCCGCACCGCGGTGGACCTCGGCGCCGGCACCGGACTCTTCACCCGGCTGCTGGCGGACCGGGACCTCGCCGTCACCGCCGTGGACCCCTCCGCCTCCATGCTGGAACCGCTGCGGCGCGCGGTGCCCTCCGCCGCCGTCGTGCAGGCCGCCGCGGAGCACACGGGACTGGAGTCCGGTGGCTTCGACCTGGTCACAAGCGCGCAGGCGTGGCACTGGATCGACCCGGAGGCCGGCTCGGCGGAGGCCGCCCGGCTGCTGCGCCCCGGCGGGACGCTGGCCCTGGTGTGGAACCAATTGGACACCTCTGTGCCCTGGGTCCACCGGCTCACCCGCATCATGCATGCCGGTGATGTCCATGCCGCCGGCTCCGGCCGGCCCCAGCGGCGCACGCGCGCACCCTTCGGCGCGGAGGAGCACCACGAGGTGCACTGGACGGACCGCACGACGCCGGCCGGCCTCCACGCGCTGATGGCGTCCCGTTCGTACTGGCTCCGCTCGGACGAGCACATCCGCGCGAGGATGACGGCCAATCTCGAGTGGTACCTGCACGAACACCTGGGGTTCGGTCCGACCGAGGAGATCGAGCTGCCGTACCTGACGTTCGCTCTGCGCACGCGGCGCGGCTGACGGCACCCGGACTGCTAGACTGGGTTGTTGGTGCCCGCTGCAGTCCGCGGTGGCGGGATCCACCGTTTTTGATCGCGGCACAACTCATAAGGAGTTCGCGTGGCACTCGACCCCGCCGTCAAGCAGGACATCATGAAGGAATACGCCACCCACGAGGGCGACACCGGTTCCCCGGAAGTGCAGGTTGCTGTGCTGTCCCGTCGCATCCTGGACCTGACGGAACACCTGAAGTCCCACAAGCACGACCACCACACCCGCCGTGGCCTGATGGCCCTGGTCGGTCGCCGTCGTCGTATGCTCGGGTACCTTGAGCGCACTGACATCGAGCGCTACCGCTCGCTGATCGGGCGCCTCGGCCTGCGTAAGTGACATCCTGACTTCAGGCGGCGTCCCGCGTGTGGGGTTTCCCCCTTCGGGCCGCCGCCTTTAGTCTGGTCCGGGAGGGTCACCCGATGTGACCGTCCCCGCTGCACACCAGTCAGCACACCCATCAAGCCCGTCACGTCCATCCATTCGCGGTCCTCGACAGTGGCTTCCGGAACCTCACGACCATCGTGTCCGAGCGTCCGGAGGCTTCGATCGAAGACCGGGTGGTGACGCGACGGGCCGCGAAGAAAGGACACCCACCCATGGAGGGTCCCGAAATCAAGTTCGCCGAAGCCGTCATCGACAACGGCACCTACGGCCAGCGCGTCGTGCGCTTCGAAACCGGCCGTCTGGCCCAGCAGGCCGCCGGCGCGGCCATGGTCTACATCGACGAGGAGACCTCGATGCTGTCGGCCACGACCGTCGGCAAATCCCCGCGTGAGGGCTTCGACTTCTTCCCGCTGACCGTGGACGTCGAGGAGCGCATGTACGCCGCCGGCCGCATCCCCGGCTCGTTCTTCCGCCGTGAGGGCCGCCCGTCCACGGACGCCGTCCTCACCTGCCGTCTGATCGACCGCCCGCTGCGCCCCGCCTTCACCAAGGGCATCCGCAACGAGGTCCAGGTCGTCGTGACCGTCACCTCGATCGCCCCGGACGAGGTCTACGACACGGTGGCCATCAACGCCGCCTCGATGTCCACGCAGCTTTCCGGCCTGCCGTTCTCCGGCCCGATCGGCGGCGTGCGCGTGGCCCTGATCGACGACGGCACCGGCCACCGCCAGTGGGTCGCCTTCCCGAAGCACTCCCAGCTCAAGGACGCCGTGTTCAACATGGCCGTCGCCGGCCGTGTGGCCGGTGACGACATCGCCGTGATGATGGTCGAGGCCGAGGCCACCCCGGACTCCTGGAACCTGATCAAGGAACAGGGTGCCACCGCTCCGACGGAGGAGGTCGTGGCCGAAGGCCTCGAGGCCGCCAAGCCCTTCATCAAGGCCCTCTGTGACGCCCAGGCCGACCTGGCCCAGCGCGCCGCCAAGGCCCCCGTCGAGATTCCCGTCTTCAAGGACTACGAGGACGACGCCTACGAGGCCGTGGAGCAGTTCGCCGGTGCCCGCCTGCAGGAGATCTACTCGATCGCCGACAAGCTGGAGCGCCAGAACACCGATGACGCCTACCGCGCCGAGGTCGTCGAGGCCCTGGCCGGGGAGGGCACCCAGTTCGAGCAGCGCCGCGGTGAGATCGCCAAGGCCTACGGTGCGGTGACCAAGAAGGCCGTGCGCCAGCAGATCCTGACCAACCAGGTCCGCATCGACGGCCGTGGCCTCACGGACATCCGCAAGCTGACCGCCGAGGTGGAGGTCCTGCCGCGCGTGCACGGTTCGGCCATCTTCGAGCGCGGCGAGACCCAGATCATGGGTGTCACCACGCTGAACATGCTGAAGATGGAACAGCAGATCGACTCGCTGGCCCCGGAGACGCGCAAGCGCTACCTGCACCACTACAACTTCCCGCCGTACTCCGTCGGCGAGACCGGCCGCGTGGGCTCGCCGAAGCGCCGCGAGATCGGCCACGGTGCCCTCGCCGAGCGCGCCATGGTCCCGGTGCTGCCGTCCCGCGAGGAGTTCCCCTACGCGATCCGTCAGGTCTCCGAGGCCCTGGGCTCCAACGGCTCCACCTCCATGGGCTCCGTCTGCGCCTCCACCCTGTCGATGTTGAACGCCGGTGTGCCCCTGAAGGCCGCCGTGGCCGGCATCGCCATGGGCCTGGTCTCGGACACCGTGGACGGTCAGACCCGCTACGCCGCCCTGACGGACATCCTCGGCGCCGAGGACGCCTTCGGCGACATGGACTTCAAGGTGGCTGGCACCTCCGAGTTCGTCACCGCGATTCAGCTGGACACCAAGCTCGACGGCATCCCGGCCTCCGTGCTGGCCGCCGCGCTGACCCAGGCCCGTGAGGCCCGCCTGCACATCCTGGGTGTCCTGAACGCCGCGATCGACGCCCCGGACGAGATGAGCCAGTACGCACCGCGCATCATCGCGGTCAAGATCCCCGTGGACAAGATCGGTGCGGTCATCGGCCCCAAGGGCGCCATGATCAATCAGATCCAGGACGACACGGGTGCGGACATCTCCATCGAGGACGACGGCACCGTGCTGATCGGCGCCACCGAGGGATCGGCGGCCGAGGCCGCCCGTTCCGCGGTCAACGCCATCGCCAACCCGCAGGTCCCCGAGGTCGGTGAGCGCTACCTGGGCACCGTGGTGAAGCTGACGACCTTCGGTGCGTTCGTGTCCCTCACCCCGGGCAAGGACGGTCTGCTGCACATCTCCGAGCTGCGCAAGATCAACGAGGGCAAGCGCGTCGAGGACGTCGAGGACGTCGTCGAGGTCGGCCAGAAGATCCAGGTCGAGATCACCAAGATCGACGACCGCGGCAAGCTGTCCCTGGCCCCCGTAGTCGAGGGCGGCGAGTCCGAGGACAACGAGTCGGATGCCGAGGCTGGCACCGAGGAGTCCGAGGAGAACTGATCTCCCGCTGATCCCCTGAAAGAGCTGACCCGTCAGCTCCTTCAGGCCCGTGGCCCGCACTTCGGTGC
>NZ_JALDXU010000027.1:0-33743 GCF_032154715.1 Citricoccus sp.
GCACCTCCCAGCGCGGAGACCGCTGGCGACGCCACGCCGCTCGGAGTGCCGTCCAGCCCGGCCGCCGCCACACCGACGGCGGATCCTTCCCCGGTTACCCTGGGCGAGGGTGTGGCCCCGGCTCGACTACGGGTGCCGTCCATCGAGGTGGAGGAGGATCTCATCGGCCTGGGCCTGCAGGAGAACGGTGCCATGGAGGTGCCCGCGGACTGGGACCGCGCCGGATGGTTCACGGGCGGGGGCAAGCCAGGCGGACCCGGGCCGACCGTGATCGCCGGGCACGTGGACTCGCCTACGGCGCCGGCGGTGTTCTTCCGGTTGACGGAACTGGAGGTCGGCGATGCGATCGAGGTGACCGACGCGGAGGGCACTGTGCATGAGTACGCGGTGTACCGGGTCGACGATCTGCCTAAGGATCGCTTTCCGACCGCTGAGGTGTTCGGGGCACTCGCCACGGACGAGCTACGTCTCATCACCTGCACCGGGGAGTTCGACCAGTCCACGCTGACGCATGCGGACAATCGAGTGGTCTTCGCGTCGCCGGCGGACACCCTCGCCGGGGACTGAGGGTCGGGGGAACTGGCGCTCAGTCTCCGGCCCCGCAGGCCCTCCGTGCCTGCGCCCAGACCCCGGACCGCCGGCCCACTCAGGGGCCACGGCGCACGCAAAACGGCCGCCCACCCCGGAGGGTGAGCGGCCGTTTTAGAGTCTGATCAGATCAGAGGGGGCGGACCGACGAGGCCTGCATGCCCTTGTCGCCCTGAGTCGCCTCGAACTCGACCTTCTGGTTCTCCTGAAGTTCGCGGAAGCCGCCGCCGTCGATGGCGGAGAAGTGCACGAAGATGTCAGCGGAGTTGTCGTCCGGGGCGATGAAACCAAAGCCCTTTTCAGCGTTGAACCACTTGACTGTACCGGTGGCCATGGTGGCCTCTTTTCTTTAGGGTGCTAAACCCGCCGGTTTTCCAGCGGGGGCGAAGCGGTGTGTACATACCGCTTCCCCAGCGCCCCAGCCGACCCGAAGGCCGCCCGGTCCGCAGTGGTGACGGACTTACTGCATCTACTACAACTACTTCTGACCACCACTGTACGGCATCACGGCCGTCCTGGGAACCACCGCGAATGCCCGGCACCCTCGGCGCTCCGACGAGGCCCCGAACCTGCTGCTCCCGGGCGGTTCCGCGGCATCGACACCGCACCGGAATAAAACCTGAGCTACACGCGCTCATGTTTCTTGCATCCCCGCGCTGGATTCGGGAACATTCTGACGTCACTCGTCGTTACTTGAGTTGAACACACTCAACTATCGCTGGAAACACACCTCAGGGAGGACACTTTGCCCGCATTCTTCGGCCCCGCCGGTTCCAACGGCGACTCCTTTGACGACTTCTTCGCCCGCTACCTTCAGGGTCAGCGGCCCGGTCGGCAGGGACGCCCCGTGGACCTCACCCGCTTGCTGAGCAAGCGGACCCACGACGTCCTGGCCGCCGCGGCGGCCTTCGCCGCCGAACGCGGCCAGACCGACGTCGACGCGCTGCACCTCCTGCGCACCATGCTGGGCCAGGATCCAGCTGCCGCCGCCGTGCGCCAGTCCGGCGCCGACCCGCAGGCCCTGATCGCCGCCGTCGACGAGCGCCTACCGGCCCCGAGCGAGCGGAAGGACACCACCTCCGCGGCGTCTCTGAACCCCTCGGCCCAGAAGGTGCTGCTGGACGGTTACCAGGTGGCCCGGGGTTTCGGTTCCACCTACATCGATCCGGAGCACGTGTTCTTCGCGTTCGTGCTGAACCATGACTCCCCCTCCGGCCAGCTCCTGCACCAGGCGGGCGTCACCCCGCAGTCCCTGCAGTCGGCCGCCCAGCAACAGCTGAATCAGCAGCACCAGCAGCAGGGTCAGCCCGGCCAGCAGTCCACGGGACAGGACTCCGAGGGCTCGGTCCTCGAGAAGTTCGGCCGGGACCTGACCGCCGAGGCGAAGGCCGGCCGATTGGATCCGGTGATCGCCCGGGCGGACGAGGTGGAGCAGACCATCGAGGTGCTGGCCCGCCGCACCAAGAACAACCCCGTGCTGATCGGCGAGGCCGGCGTCGGCAAGACCGCCATCGTGGAGGGCCTGGCCCAGGCCATCGCGGACGGCGAGGTGCCCGCCCAGCTGCGGGACCACCGCGTCATCGCCCTGGACCTGGCCGGCATGGTCGCCGGCACCCGCTACCGCGGTGACTTCGAGGAACGGCTCACCGGCGCCATGGACGAGCTCGCCGAGGACAGCAACACCATCGTCTTCATCGACGAGTTGCACACCATCGTCGGCGCCGGCGGCTCCGGGGAGTCCGGCGGCATGGACGCCGGCAACATCCTCAAGCCCCGCCTGGCCCGTGGTGACCTGCACATGGTCGGTGCCACCACGCTGAAGGAGTACCGCACCATCGAGAAGGACGCCGCCCTGGAGCGGCGCTTCCAGCCGGTCACCGTCGGCGAGCCCTCTGTGGAGGACGCGGTGGAGATCCTCACCGGGCTGGCCGATCGCTACGCGGACCACCATCAGGTGACGTACACGGACGAGGCGCTGCGCGCCGCCGTCGTGCTCTCGGACCGGTACATCACCGACCGGTTCCTGCCGGACAAGGCCATTGACCTGATCGACCAGGCCGGGGCTCGGCTGTCCCTGAAGCGCGGCCCGGAGCACGACGCCGGCCCGGCCGTGGACATGGACGCGCTGCGGTCCCAGCTCGCCGCGTTGGAGGCCGAGAAGAACGCGGCGGTCAACGCGGAGGACTACGAGCGCGCCTCCGAGCTGCGGGACGAGGTCAACCGGATCGGCGAGCAGTTGGCCGAGGCCGCGGCCCGTCGCGAGCGGAGCGCGGAGGCCGGCGGGGACTCCGTGGTGGACGAGGACGCCATCGCCGAGATGGTCTCCCGCGCCACAGGTATCCCGGCCGCCCGGATGACGGAGGCGGAGAAGTCCCGCCTGGCACGGCTGGAGGACGAGCTCCACGCCCGGGTGGTCGGCCAGGACGACGCGGTCGCTGCGATCGCGAAGTCCATCCGCCGCTCCCGGACCGGGATGGCGGATCCATCCCGCCCGGTCGGCAGCTTCCTCTTCCTGGGCCCGACCGGCGTCGGCAAGACCGAGCTGGCAAAGGCCCTGGCGGGTTCGCTGTTCGACCACGAGGACGCGATGGTCCGGTTCGACATGTCCGAGTTCGGCGAGCGCCACACGGTCTCCCGCCTGGTCGGTGCCCCTCCGGGATATGTGGGCTATGACGAGGCCGGGCAGCTGACCGAGCGGGTGCGCCGCCGCCCGTACTCGGTGATCCTGCTGGATGAGATCGAGAAGGCCCACCCGGACGTGTTCAACCTGCTGCTGCAGGTGCTCGACGACGGCCGCCTCACCGACGGCCAGGGCCGCACCGTGGACTTCCGCAACACGGTGCTGATCATGACCTCCAACCTCGGCTCCGAGTTCATGTCCTCCGGCGGGGGGCCGCTGGGCTTCGTCTCGGCGGATGCCGAGGCCGCACAGCGGGACCTGCGGCAGAAGGTGATGGGCCGGGTCAAGGAGTTCATGCGGCCGGAGTTCCTCAACCGGATCGACGACACCGTGCTGTTCTCTCCGCTGTCCGCGGTGGAGCTGCGCCAGATCGTGGGCCTGCAGCTGGGTGATTCCGAGCAGCGGCTCGCCGCCCAAGGCATCACCCTCGAAGTGGATGACGCCGCCCGCGACTGGATCGCCGAGGCCGGTTACGAGCCGGCCTACGGTGCCCGCCCACTGCGACGGGTCATCCAGCGCGAGCTCGACGACCGGGTGGCCGACCTGCTGGTCTCCGAGGCCGTGGCCGACGGTGATGCCGTGCGGGTGACCGTGGCCGACGGGCAACTGGCGGTGCGGCCCGTGCGGGCTCGGATGCCGGAGGCACTGGCGGCCTGAGTGGGAGAAAGCGTGAGTGGCTGACACCCATGCGTTACGAGCACGCCGTGCGTCGAAACACGCCGATGTAGTCACCGACCGGTGTGCCCGTAACTACAAGGCGGGGGCGTTCGTTGACTGATGTCAGCGAATGCCCCGGCCTATTTTCGTGGTGCGGCGGTCCTCATCGGCTGGCAACGGCTCATCGCATCGCCGTACGGGTGGATTCCTTAGGGCCAGTACAGGGACATCGGGTTGGTCACCAGCAGGGCCTGTTGCTCGGCGGCGGTCGGCGCGATCTGCGGGATGTATCCCAGCAGCAGCGCGTCATCCGGCATGTGCGAGCGGAGGTTCGGGTGGGGCCAGTCCGTGCCCCACAGGGTCCGCTCGGGGAACTCGGCCATCACCCGGCGGGCGAAGGGGACGACGTCGGTATACACCTCGCGTTGTCCGTCCACCGCGTAGGGGCCGTTTTCCGTGAGCCGCTCGGGGCAGCTGACCTTGACCCAGGCGTCGGTCCGCTCGACGAAACGGAGAAAGGAGGAGAACTCGTCCGAGTCCGCGCCCTTCCGGACGTCAGGCCGGCCCATGTGGTCGATGACGAGTGGGACACCGAGGCCCGCGAACGTGCCCTCGAGTTCAGGCAGGTCCTCGGGCTCGAAGTAGAGGACGAGGTGCCATCCGAAGTCGCGGATCTTGTCCGCCACCAGCCCGAGTTCCTCAAACGGCTGGTGCTGCACCAGCCGTTTGACGAAGTTGAAACGCACCCCGCGGACGCCCCGTTCGTGCATGGTGGCCAGCTCTACGAGCGTCACATCTGCACCCACGGAGACCACACCGCGCGCGGTATCGCCGAAGTCATCCAGGGCGTCCAGCAGCGCGGCGTTGTCCCGCCCGTGGCAGGTCGCCTGGACGATGACGTTCCGGGAGACCCCCAGGTGCTCCCTCAGGTGCCGCAGGTCAGCCTTGCTCGCATCGCACGGCGTGTACTTCCGCGCTGGCGAGAACGGGAACTTCGTTGCGGGGCCGAAGACATGGCAATGGGCATCCACTGCTCCCTCCGGGAGGGTGAAAGCGGGCTCGCCCCGATCCTTCACCCAGTCCAGCCAGCCGGCGGTCTGCTCAGATTCGGTCACCCGTGATTCTCCTGAGTCGATTCGTGCAGCCGGTGGTCGAGCTGCGATCCGCGGCCGGTCTGCGCCTGGCAGTTGACCGTGTGAGGCCACGGTAGCCGACGTCCGCGCTGCGGGCATCAGCCCCAGGGGTTCTCGATGCCGATGTACTGGGTCGTGGTGTACTCGCTGAGCCCTTCGGCACCGCCCTCGCGGCCCAGGCCGGACTGCTTGACACCGCCGAACGGAGCGGCGGCGTTGGAGATCACCCCGACGTTGAGGCCCATGAGACCGAACTCGAGGCGGTCGCCGATACGCAGTCCGCGAGACAGGTTCTCGGTGAACACGTAGGAGGCCAGACCATATTCGGTGGAGTTCGCGATGGACACGGCCTCATCTTCGTCGGTGAACGTCACCACGGGGGCGACGGGCCCGAAAATCTCCTCGCGGACTGCACGGGCGTCGGCGGGGACGTCACGGAGCAGGGTCGGCTCGAAGAAGTACCCGGGCCCGTCCACGCGTTTGCCGCCGGTGACGATCTGGGCTCCGCGCTCGACGGCGTCGGTGACGAACGCCTCCATGGAGTCTCGGGCTCTGGCCTCGACCAGCGGGCCTACCGTCACCCCGTCCTCGACGCCGTTGCCGATGGTGAGGGAGGCCATGCTCTCGGCCATCTTCTCGATGAACTCGTCGACGACCGATGCGTGGACGAGCAATCGGTTGGCGGCCGTGCAGGCCTCTCCCATGTTGCGCATCTTCGCCGCCATGGCACCAGACACGGCCTTGTCGATGTCGGCGTCCTCGAAGACGATCAGCGGCCCGTTGCCGCCGAGTTCCATGGAGGTGCGCAACACGTTGTCGGTGGCCAGTTTCATGAGCTGCTTGCCCACGGGGGTGGAGCCCGTGAACGAGACCTTGCGCAGGCGCGGGTCAGCCATGATCGGCTCCGAGACATCGGAGGCGGACTTCGACGAGACCACGTTGAGGACCCCGGCGGGCAGGCCTGCGTCCAGCATGATCTGGGCGAAGTACTGCGAGGTGAGCGGGGTCAGGCGGGCGGGCTTGAGCACCATGGTGCACCCGGCGGCCACGGCCGGAGCGACCTTGCGGGTGGCCATGGCGAGCGGGAAGTTCCACGGGGTGATCAACAGGCACGGACCCACGGGCTGATGCCTGACCAGCATGCGCAGGGTGCCCTCAGGAGCGTCCTGGTAACGGCCGTAGTCGCGCACGGCCTCCTCGGCGAACCAACGCAGGAACTCCCCGCCGTATCTCACCTCCCCGGCGGCCTCGGCCAACGGCTTGCCCATCTCCAAGGTCATCAACAGCGCGAGATCCGAGGACCGCTCGTGCACGAGGTCGAAGGCTCGTCGCAGAATCTCCGAGCGCTCCCGGGCCGGGGTGCGAGCCCAGGACTCCTGGGCCTCAGCGGCGGCATCCATGGCAGCCTGGCTGTCTTTCCGGGTGGCCGAGGCCAGGGTGGCGATGATCTCGCCGGTGGCCGGGTTCTCCACCTCGAAGGTTCCTCCGTCCGAAGCGTCCCGCCACTGGCCGTCGATGAGCAGCCCTGTGGGAGTCTTGGCCAGGACCGCATCGATGCGGGCTTGGATGCCGGTGGCCTGAACGAAGGTGTCGGTGATACTCATGATGTGGCCTCTCCATGCCATGGCGGATACTGACGGGTGCTTCGAGGGTTTCTCACGGGTAGAGACCCCGGGTGCGGTGGGCGTCGGCGACGCGTTCGACGGCGGTGACAGTGGCGGCCTCGCGCAGCGTCAGCTGACGGGTGGCAGCGACATCGAGCAGGCGGTTCCAGGCCTGCAACATCCGTGTCTCCAGGCGGGCGTCGACCTCGGCGTGGGTCCACCAGTAGGCCTGGTTGGATTGCACCCACTCGAAGTAGGAGACGATGACACCGCCGGCGTTGGCCAGGATGTCGGGGACGACCAGCACTCCGGCTTCGGTGAGGATCCGGTCGGCCTCAGACGTCGTCGGTCCGTTGGCGCCCTCGACGACAACCTTCGCTCGCACGTGGTGGGCGTTGGCGCCGGTCAGCGTGCCTTCCACGGCCGCGGGGATGAGCAGGTCCACGTCCAGAACCAGCAATTCCTCCCCTCCGAGGGCTTCCGACTCGGGGAAGCCGACGACGGAGCCAGTGGTGGCCACGTGGTCCTGGAGGGCGCGGATGTCCAGGCCGCCCGGATGGTGGACGCCCCCATACTGGTCTGAGACGGCCACGACCTTCACTCCGGCCTCGGTGAGGAAGAGAGCCGCGTCGGCCCCGACCTTGCCGAAGCCCTGGACGGCCGCGGTCGAGGCCGACCGCTTCAGGCCGCGGTGTTCCAGGGCCGCCAGGGCGATGTGGACGACGCCGGCCGAGGTCGCCGAAGCCCGCCCCAGGGACCCGCCCAAGGACACGGGCTTGCCGGTGACCACGCCGGGAACGGTGTAGCCGGACGAGACCGAGTAGGTGTCCATCATCCACGCCATGGTCTGCTCGTCGGTGCCGACGTCTGGAGCGGGAATGTCCTTGTCGGGGCCGATGATGGGCAGGATCTCGGTGGTGTAACGCCGCGTCACCCGCTGCAGTTCGTCCGGCGAGTAGCGCCGGGGGTCGATGGTGATTCCTCCCTTGGCCCCGCCGTAGGGAACATCGAGCAGAGCACACTTCCACGTCATCCACATCGCCAGGGCGCGCACCTCGTCCAGGTCCACGGTCGGCGAGTACCGCAGTCCGCCCTTGGCCGGTCCCCGGGAGAAGTTGTGCTGAACCCGGTGGCCGGTGAGCACCTCCACGGATCCGTCATCTCGGCGCAGTGGGATGGACACTGTCATCTCGCGGCGCGGGGAGGCCAACAGCTGATGCAGCCCGGGTTCATAGCCCAGCGCGGCAATGGCCGTGGCCAGCTGGGCCTGAGCGTCAGCCAGGGGCCCGGTCCTCAGGGCCGGCGGTGCCGAGTGCAGTGAGAGTGAATCCAGTACGTCGGTCATCACGGCATCCTCCTCGCGAGTGTGGTCGTTTCTGGGCGGGCGGGGCGCATGGTCAGCGGCTCGCCCGGAGGGCGTCTTCGAGGACCTCGAGGCCTTCGTTGAGCAATCGTTCGTCGATCACCAACGGCGGCAAGAGGCGGATGACGTTGCCGTAGGTGCCGCAGGTGAGAATCAGCACGCCCTGCGCCAGGCAGGCTGCGGCGACGGCCTTGGTGGTCTCGGGGTCCGGCTCGGTGGTGCCGGGTTTCACCAGTTCCAGGGCGAGCATCGCGCCGCGACCGCGAATGTCCCCGATCGGCCCCTGCGCGCCACCCAGTTCCTCGGCCAAGGCCCTCAGTCTGGCCAGCACGATGTCCTCGATGGCCTGGGCCCTGCCGGCCAGGTCGAGCTCGCGCATGGTCTCCAGGGTCGCCAGGGCGGCGGCGCAGGCGACCGGGTTGCCCCCGTAGGTGCCTCCGAGACCGCCGGCGTGGACGGCGTCGAGCAGCTCGGCGCGACCGGTGACCGCGGACAGGGGCATGCCGCCGGCAAGGCCCTTGGCCATGGTGATCAGATCCGGGACCACGCCCTCGTGCTCGGAGGCGAACCAGGCCCCGGTGCGGCAGAAGCCGGACTGGACCTCATCGGCGATGAACACCACCCCGTTCTCACGTGCCCACGCGGCCAGCGTGGGCAGGAACCCCTCGGCCGGGACAATGAAGCCGCCCTCGCCCTGGATCGGCTCGATCAGGATGGCCGCGGTGGAGTCCGCCCCGATCTGCTTCTCGATCTGGGTGATGGCCCGCTGAGCCGCCTCTGGACCGGTCAGTTCCGGGTTCTCCTCGCGGTACGGGTAGCTCATCGGCATGCGGTAGACCTCCGGGGCGAAGGGCCCGAAGTTGCTCTTGTAGGGCATGGTCTTGGCGGTCAGGCCCATGGTGAGGTTGGTGCGCCCATGGTAGGCGTGGTCGAAGGCGACCACGGCCTGTCGACCGGTGGCCAGGCGGGCGATCTTGACGGCGTTCTCCACGGCCTCGGCCCCGGAGTTGAACAGGACGGTGCGCTTGGCATGGTCCCCCGGGGTCAGTCGTGCCAGTTCCTCGGCGACCTGGATGTACCCCTCGTAGGGCGTGACCATGAAGCAGGTGTGGGTGAAATGCCCGACTTGATCCTGCACTGCTGCCGCCACCGCCGGTGCGGAGGCGCCGACGCTGGTCACCGCGATGCCGGAACCGAGGTCGATGAAGGAGTTTCCATCCACGTCACGGATCACGCCGCCGTCAGCGTCAGCTGCGTAGACCGGCATGCTGGAGACCGCCCCGGCTGCCACCACCGCGGCGCGGCGTTCCTGCAGTTCGCGTGAAGCCGGGCCGGGGATCTCCGTGGCCAGCTCCCGCCGCTGCGGAAGACGACTCTCGAGGGCCGGAAGAGACGGGGAAACGGTCAAAGACATGGCTGACTGCCTTTCGAAGGAGGAGACTCCGCGGAGATCCGCGGCCTGTCACCGTCGACACTATTCAGGCATGAAGTGAAATGATGCCCAGTTCTTCGCAAGAAAGTGTGCACATGTGACAGTGAGTGCAGTGCCCGGCTCAAAACAGGGCCGCGGGGCGGGGGCTTTGGTCAGTTGCCCGGAAGATGAAGCGCGATCCAGAGGTCCGCTCTCCACTGCGGATCGTCCAGAGACCGGCCGTAGGCCTTTTCGATCAGTTGCAGCTGGTGCAGAAGCGTATTGCGGTGGACCCCTAGATCCTCCGCCGTCTGGCGTCGGTTGCCGTTGTGGGTGAGGAAGACGCGCAGTGTCCTGAGCAACCTCGTCCCCGCGGGCCCTTGAGAGGACAGCGGCTCCAGCAACTCGTGCGCCCACGCGCGGGCCGCCCCGGGAGGCAGCAACCCGGCCACTCCGCCGGCCACCACGTCATCCCACGTGCCGATCCGCTGGCGGGCGGCCGTACGGTGGAGAGTGTCGATGGCCTGCCCGTGGCTCGTGGCAGCGTCGTCGAGGGACGAACTTCCCCCGATGCCGGCGCGAAGATCGGCCACCTCGACGATCCTTCGCAGTGCGGCCAGGGTGGTGTGCGCATCCTGGAAGAGGACCGCGGTGTCCATCTCACCCGATCCCTCGGCATCAGCGGGCGCGAGGGTACCCGTGAGGATCCGATGACCGGTGCGGTCCTCGTGGTCTTCAAGCCGACGAAGAGCCATCTGTAGGCGTTCGGCCTTCCCGCGAAGACGTCCAGCACGGACCCTTCGAACGGTGCCGCCCCACGGGGCGTCTCCCGCGACCGCCAGAAGAGCGTCGCTGGCGCGGACATCACCACCGAGCAGGAGCGCGAGGGCTCCCGCCCGGATCCGGCGCCTGGACAGTCGTTGCTCCGCGGTGCGCTCGGCGTGCAGGGAGAGCAAGGCCACGGCGGTGGTGATCGTTGCAGCGTGCAACCGCTCGACGGGTCCGGTGAGGACCACCACGAGATAGCTTTGCGGATCGCCGTGAACCCCCAGCGGATGGACGACGATGCTGCCCCGCGGGCCCGACTCGCTCAGGGAACCCCGCAGTCCGGCACTTCTCAGACGTCCGATCATCTGCTCAAGACTCCGGTCCGATGGCACTGCCGGGGCGTTCACCGCGGAACTCTCCTGGATCTCTCCGTCGGCGGTGCACATGGCCGCCCACGCCCCGGGTATCAGCGTGGCGAGGCTCCGGAGGACCTGCAGCGAGCCGTCAAGGGCAGTGGCCGCCCGGGTGAGGGCACGCTGGTGCGTCAACGTGGCTTCCAGGGCGGTACGTTCTTCCGCCGCCCGCAAGCCTGCCACCTCTTGGATGATGCGCAGAAAGGGCGTGCGTTCCGGTACCTCGAACAGGGTGAGTCCGGCTCCGTGTGCGGCTGTGGCCAAGTCCTCCGGAACGCGCTTCCAGGTGAGAAGATCACCGACACCTAAACCCAGAGCTACCACCCCGCGGTCCACCAGACGCTGGACGTACTCCTCCCAGTCTCGACGGGCGGAGGGGCCGCGCAGGCCGGTAGAGAGGATGATCTCTCCACCATTGAGGTAGAGCGTGGGATCGACCAGTTCGCTGGTGGCGACCCAGCTGACCGGCAGCGAGGTGTCTCCGGAGACCACCGGCCGCAGGCCCAGACCGTGAAGGCCCAGCACCTGGGCGACCGAGATCACTGGCGGGCACTCCTGGGAGCGGGTGGGATCAGTTGTCGCGTGGCCTCGAGCAGCGCCCTGAGCCCCAGCTCGAAGGGAGCATCGGCGTACGGGTTGCGTTCGGTGGGTGCCCGCGCCGGACCCTCCTGGTCTGGGCGCACCTCCTCCGCAGGTGCGGCCATCGTGGAGGTGAAGGAGTCGACGGCGAGCTGAAAGGCCGGGGCGTCCGCCTCGCCCGGTTGGGAGGTGAAGATCGAGGCCGGGGCGTGCACGTCCATGGCCGAGCCGAACAGGAACGACTCGAAGGCGATGATGACTGACACCACCTGCGGGGTCGGAACTCCGCTGTGGCGCAGCGCAGCGGCCACAGCGTCGTACATCCGCCGGGTCGTCGGCGCCCCGGAGATCGGCAGGGTGGCGATGAGCGGGATCAGCGTGGGATAGGACGCGAAAACCTCTCGATACGACCGGGCCCATTCAGCCAGCGCTGCCTCGAGCGTCCCGCGCCCCTCCAGCAGGTCCTCCAGGGCGCTGACGTCCACGAGTCCCATGACGGCGTCCTGCAACAGCGCGGTCAATTCGGCTTTGCTGCCGATGTGGTTGTACAGCGCAGACGCTGCCACTCCCAGGCGGCGGGACAGTGCCACCATGGTCAGCTTCCCGGTGCCGTCATGGGTCACCAGTTCCAAGGCCGCCGCGGCAATCCGCTCACGGTTCAACACGGGCGTCACCGGCCTTCCGGCCTGCCGCCGGCGCACGTCAGCCATGTCACCGCCCCATCTCCCGGTCATGGCGCCCGGTGCAGGCGCACCGGATCAGTTTACGAGGTACGGGAGACGGACTGGATGACCGTCCTGATCTCCTGTCCCACTGGATGCACTGGATGCACTGGATGCGCTGGGTGCACTGGGTGCACTGGCGATGGCGTCCGGCCAGTCCAGCCATGCGGTGCCATTCATTGACGTCAAGGGCGCCACCGCAGGCTCATCTGCCACGCCCTGGTACGCCAAAACCAGACCGCAAGGTGGTCTATGCAGCCGCCTGGCAGAGGTGTACTGTGTCACAAAACGAACGGGATTCATTTACAGGAGCACCCCATGAGCACCACTGCCCCCACTCCTCCCATCGGTTCAGCCGCTGACGTTCCGACCATCGAACGCGACGTGGTGGTCATCGGGGCCGGGCCCGCCGGCCTGATGGCCGCCCGGACCCTCCGGGCATCCGGCCGCAGCGTGGCCGTCCTGGAGGCCCGCGGCCGCGTGGGCGGCCGCACCTGGAACGGCAGGGTGACGGACGACGCCGGCCAGGAGCATTTCATCGAGATCGGCGGCCAGTGGATCTCCCCGGATCAGGACCGCCTGATCGAGCTGGTCGACGAATTGGGCCTGGAGACGTTCTCGCGATACCGCGAGGGCGCCTCCGTCTACGTGGCGCCGGACGGAACCCGCCACACCTACACCGGCGACCGCCTGCCGGTGGCCACCCGGACCCTGGAGGAGATGGAGCGGCTGATCGGACTGCTGGACGACCTCGCCACGGAGATCGGTGCCACCGAGCCGTGGGCAGCCGAACGCGCCGCCGAGTTGGACTCCATCTCGTTCCGAGCCTGGCTCGGCACGCATTCGGATGACCCGGAGGCCATCGACAATGTCTCGATCTACGTCGCCTCCGGCATGCTCACCAAGCCGTCCTACGCCTTCTCCACGCTGCAGGCCGTGCTCATGGCGGCCTCCGCCGGATCCTTCTCGAACCTGGTGGACGAGGACTTCATCCTGGACCAGCGCGTGGTCGGCGGCATGCAGTCGGTGTCCCTGAGACTGGCCGAGGAGATCGGGGATGATGTGTACCTGTCCTCCCCCGTGCGGCAATTGGAGTGGGCGGCACCGGACCCGTCCACCGCGGATGCGCTCAACGGCGTGGCGGCCGACGTGCGTGACGGGGTGCCGGAGAACGGACCCGAGGGCGAGGTGGTGGCCCATTCCGACCGCGTCATCGTCCGGGCGAAGAACGCGGTGCTGGCCGTGCCGCCGAACCTCTACTCACGCATCCAATTCACGCCCCCCATGCCGCGCGAGCAGCACATCGCCCACCAGCACCTCTCCATGGGTCTGGTCATCAAGATCCATGCCGTCTACCAGACCCCGTTCTGGCGCGAGGAGGGCCTGTCCGGCACCGGCTTCGGCGGCGGACGCCTGGTCCAGGAGGTCTACGACAACACGAATTACGGCCCCAATCTCGCCGGCGGTGAACCCGGCACCGAGGATCCCTACGGCACCCTGGTCGGATTCATCTCGGACGTGCACGCCGAGCAGATGTGGGCACTTCCGGCCGATGAACGGCGGCGGCAGATCCTGCAGGCGATGGCGGACTACCTGGGACCGAAGACCCTGGAACCGATCGCCTTCTACCTCTCCGACATGGCGGCAGAGGAATGGACGCGCGGTGCCTACGCGGCCAGCTATGACCTGGGCGGGCTGCACCGCTGGGGCCACCTGCAGAACCGGCCCACCGGCCCCATCCACTATGCGTGCTCGGACATCGCCGCCGAGGGCTACCAGCACGTGGACGGCGCGATCCGCATGGGTGAGGCCGCAGCACGGCAGATCCTCTCTCAAACCAGCCGTCCGGCGCTGGCGGGGACGACGCGCTGATGACGCGCCACCTCCTGGTCGGCTACCAGGCGACCTCCACCGGACGGGACGCGCTGAACCTGGGTATCGCGCTGGCCCGTGAGCAGGACGCCCATCTGCACGTGGTGATTATCGCCCCACAGGACAGCGCGTATGCCGGGATCTATCCCCACGACCGCGGCTACGTCAGCATCCTCGAACAGCAGCTCGGCACCTGGCTCGACGAGGCGCTGGCGTCGGTGCCCGGCGACGTCCCGGCCACCGGACACGTCATCACCGCCGAGGCCGACGCCGAGGGCCTGCTGGCAGCGGCCGGGCAACTGGGCTGCTCCATGATCGTCATCGGCGGCCGCAGCGGAGGCCTCCTGCGGCGATACCGCCTCGGCTCGGTCGCCACCACGCTGCTGCACGCCGCACCGCTCCCGGTGGCCCTGGCCCCGGCCGGCTACCAGCACAGCGGCCCGGTGGGCCGGCTGACGATCATGTTCGGGCCACGGCCGGGCGCCGTCGACGTCGTCGGCCTGGGCATCAGGGCCGCCCACCGCCGGTCCATCCCGTTGCGGCTGGTCTCCCTCGTGCTGCTCGACCAGCCCCCTGCTCCCGACGCGGACACCGACGACCGTTCCAGCCGGCATGACCAGGAGGTCCTCGATTCGGTCACCCGGTACGCCAACCGGCGCCTCGCCGAGGAAGCCGCCGAATTGCTGAAGCACGGCCTGGCGTCCACGGTGGTCTCCACCGGGCGAACCGTGGACCACGCCATGGATGAACTGGACTGGCAATCGGACGAGGTCGTCGTCGTCGGATCCTCCCGTCTGGCCACGCGCGGCCGGCTGTTCCTGGGCAGCACGGCCGCCCGCATGCTGCGCACCGTCCACGTCCCGGTGGTGGTCGTCCCCGCCGGCCACACCGGAGCCCCCACTGCTGAAAGTGATCACTGACATGAGCATCAGGACTTCCTCGCAGAGCGGGCGGTCAACTGACCGCGCCGTCTCCTCCAAGGGACTGGCCCGGGGCCAGGTCGGGGTGATCGGGGCCGTCGTGATCGGCGTGGCCTGCATCGCCCCCGCCTACACACTGACCTCGGGTCTCGGACCCACCATCGCCGAGGTCGGCACCCATGTGCCGGCCATCCTGCTGCTCGGGTTCATCCCCATGCTGCTCGTCGCCTTCGGCTACCGGGAACTCAACGAGCGGGTACCGGACTCGGGCACCTCCTTCACGTGGGCCAGCAAGGCGTTCAACCCCTGGATCGGCTGGATGGGAGGCTGGGGACTGATCGCGGCCACCGTGATCGTGTTGTCCAACCTGGCCGCCGTCGCGGTGGACTTCTTCTTCATCCTGCTCTCGCAGGTCTTCGGCAATCCGGCATTGGCCGAGCTGACGACGAATCTGTGGGTGAACATCCCGACGACGCTCGTCTTCATCGCGGCGGCGGCATGGATCGCGTACCGGGGACTGGAGTCGACCCAGCGCATGCAATACGTTCTGGTGGGCTTCCAGCTTCTGGTCCTGGGCGGCTTCTCGATCGCCGCACTCATCCAGGCGTCCAACGGGGAGAGCTTCGACCCGACGCCGGTGCAGCTGGACTGGTTCAACCCGTTCGCTTTCGACGACTTCTCGATCGTCGCCGCCGGCATCTCCCTGTCGATCTTCCTGTTCTGGGGCTGGGACACCACGATGACCATGAACGAGGAGACCAAGGACCCGAAGCACACCTCCGGGCGGGCCTCCACGCTGACCGTGCTGATCATCATGGCGGTCTACACCCTGTGCGCCCTGGCCGTGATCTCCTGGGCCGGCGTCGGCACCGAGGACCTGGGCGCCGGAAACCCGGACAACCAGGAGTCGCTGTTCGCGATCCTCTCCGGCCCCGTGATGGGCCCCTTCGCGATCCTGATGTCGGTTGCGATCATGATCTCCTCGTTCGCCTCCCTGCAGTCAACGATGATCTCCCCGTCCCGCACGCTCCTGGCCATGGGCCACTACCGCGCCTTGCCCCCGGTGTTCTCCCGGATCAGCCCGCGCTTCCGCACCCCCTCGGTGGCCACCATCGTCTCGGCAGTGGCCGCCGGCGGCTTCTACACGATCACCCGGCTGCTCAGCGAGAACGCGCTCTGGGACACCATCACCGCCCTGGGCCTGATGATCTGCTTCTACTACGGCATCACCGCCCTGGCGTGTGTCTGGTACTTCCGCCGCGAACTGTTCCGCTCGGCACACAGCGTGCTGTTCAAGTTCCTGTTTCCCCTGATCGGTGGCCTCGCCCTACTGACCATGTTCGTCCGGACCGCCCTGGATTCCCTCAGCCCGGACTACGGTTCGGGGTCCTCGCTGGGAGGAGTCGGCATGGTGTTCATCCTCGGCATGGGCGTGCTCGCCCTCGGCGTGGTGCTGATGTTGTGGACCCGGCTGCGCCACCCCGCCTACTTCCGCGGCGAGACCCTCGAACGGGCCGAGTCCACCACCGACCGGGATACCAGCGACCTGACGATGTGACCCCGCGGCGGCACCGCGCCTCATCCCGCCTCCCCCGCGCCCCGCCCCGGTGCGCCCCCACCACACCGCAAGAGAGACCCTGATGGCAGCTACAACACACCCGGACCCGGCGGCCACTCCGGCCACCACCTCAGCCATGCCCCCCGAGTGGGCTCCCCATGAGCGCACCTGGATGTCCTTCCCCACCCGCAACGAGACCTTCGGCGGTTCCGGTTCCTCGACGCTGGATCGCGCCCGCACCGCCTGGGCCTCCGTGGCCCGGACCATCGCCCGCTACGAACCGGTCGTCGTGGTGGCTCACCCACAGGATGAGGCCGAGGCACGACGTCGGCTCGGTTCCGACGCGGAGGTGGTCACCGCCGCGCTGGACGACTCCTGGATGCGCGACTCAGGGCCGACGTTCACGCTCGATGCGAACGGATCGCTCTCGGCGGTCAACTGGGTCTTCAACGGATGGGGCGCCCAGTCGTGGTCCCGTTGGGACCATGACCAGCACCTCGCCACCTTCGTGGCCGACCGCGCGCAGGCTCCGCAACGCAACTCGGCGCTGATCAACGAAGGCGGCGGCTTCCACGTCGACGGCAGGGGCACCGTCCTGCTCACGGAGACCGTGCAGCTGGATCCGCAACGCAACCCAGGCGCCACGCGATCCGCGGTGGAGACCGAGATCCACGCCCAATTGGGCACCACGCACGCGGTGTGGCTGCCGCGGGGTCTGACCCGGGATTACGACGGCTTCGGCACCAAGGGCCACGTGGACATTGTCGCGTCCTTCACCGAGGCCGGCACCGTCCTGCTGCACCGCCAGGGTGACCCCCGGCATCCCGATCACCAGGTCTACCGGGAGCTGCGGGACGTCCTGGACGGCGCCGTCGACGCCGAGGGCCATCCGTTACGCGTGGTGGACGTGCCTGCGCCGGCGGCCTTGCGCGACGAGGAGGGCTGGCTCGACTATTCGTACATCAACCACTATGTGGCCAATGGTGCCGTGATCCTCTGCTCCTTCGGTGAGCCGCACGCTGACGGAGAGGCCTCCGAGATCCTGGCCGCGGCGTATCCGGGCCGCGCCGTCGAGCTGGTGGATGCCCGGGACATCTTCGCCTTCGGCGGCGGCATCCACTGCATCACCCAGCAGCAGCCGCGCGCAGGCCTCGGCCGGCAGGAGGCGCGGGGGCAGGCACGGTCCGACGCTCAGCAGCAGCATGGAGGCGGCGCCGATGTTTGACGTCGCCGAGAAGTCCATCGCCGAGCTACGGGCCGCCCTGGAGACGGGCGAGACGTCCGCCGTCGGGCTGGTGCACGCCTACCGTGCGCGCATCGCCCGGTACGACCGGCCGGCACCCGGCTCCGACTCCGGTGCCGCGGCCGACGGCGGCGTCCCGTTGAACTCGGTGGTCGTGGACAACCCCCGGGTGTTCGACGAGGCGCGGGCCTCGGACGAACGGCGGGCGGCCGGGGCCGTGCTGGGTCCGCTGGACGGCATCCCCTACACGGCCAAGGACTCGTTCATGGCCGCCGGGCTGACCGTCGCGGCCGGGTCACCGGCGTTCGGCGACCTCGTGGCGCAGTGGGACGCCTTCACCATCGAGCGGCTACGGGCCGCCGGCGCCGTCCTGCTGGGGCTGACGAACATGCCGCCGATGGCCAACGGGGGCATGCAGCGTGGCCTCTACGGGCGGGCGGAGAGCCCGTACAACCCGGATTACCTGACGAGCGCCTTCGCCTCGGGATCCTCCAACGGCTCGGGGACCGCCACCGCGGCCAGCCTCGGCGCGTTCGGGCTGGGCGAGGAGACCTGGTCCTCCGGCCGGGCCCCTGCCTCCTGCAACGCCCTGTGCGCCTACACCCCGTCCCGGGGGGTGATCAGCGTCCGCGGCAACTGGCCGCTGGTGCCGACCATGGACGTGGTGGTGCCCCACACGCGCTCCATGGCCGACCTGCTCGAGGTGCTGGACGTGATCGTCGCCGACGACCACACCGCCCGCGGTGACTTCTGGAGGGTCCAGCCCTGGATCCGGATCCCCGCCTCCTCCAGCGTCCGCCCGGACTCCTATCCCGCCCTCGGCGCGGCCACGGGGGCCGACGCCGGCCGGGGCGCGCTGGCGGGCCAGCGTCTGGGCGTGCCGCGCATGTACATCAATGCCGATCCCGACGCCGGCACCGGGCCCGACCACACCGGTTCACCCGGTGTGGGCGGCCCGATGGGGCGACCCATCGTGACGCGCGAGTCGGTGATGGCCCTCTGGGAGTCGGCCCGGGCCGCGTTGGAGGCGGCGGGAGCGGCCGTCGTCGAGGTCGACTTCCCGGTGGTCACCCGGTACGAGGGGGACCGCCCCGGTGCGCCGACCATCGCCACCCGTGGACTGATCTCCGCCGGGTACCTGCAGACGGAGATCACCGCGTTGTCCGCGTGGGCCTGGGAGGACTTCCTCCGGGCCAACGGCGATCCGGGCCTGGCCACGCTGGCCCAGGTCGACGGCGCCCGGATCTTCCCGCACCCGCCCGGTGCCCTGCCGGATCGGTATCACGGCTTCGACGATGACCTCGCCGACTACCCGGAGGTCATCCGCGCGCACGGCTTCGCGGATCTGGATCGGTTACCCCACCTGGCCGAGGGCCTCGCGGGACTCGAACAGACGCGGAAAGCAGACCTTGAGGACTGGATGGACGAGCTGGGACTGGACGCGGTCGTCTTTCCGGCCATGGCCGACGTCGGGCCCGCCGACGCCGACGTGAACCCACGCTCGGCGGAGCTGGCCTGGCGCAACGGCGTCTGGGTGGCCAACGGCAACCTGGTGCCCCGCCACCTGGGCATCCCCACCGTCACGGTCCCGATGGGCACCGCCGAGGACATCGGCATGCCCTTCGGGCTGACCTTCGCCGGCCGTGCCTACGATGACACGAGCCTGCTGAGGCTCGCCCACGCCTTCGAGGCGACCGGACCACGTCGCACGGCACCACTGCGGACGTCACCCGTTTCCACCCCCACCCCGGATTCCATTCACGCTCACTGAGGAGGCATCATGAACGCCATCAACCCCAACAGCTCCGCCGCCACCGGGACACCGGCCTACCGGGGCATCAACCCGGCCACCGGGCAGGTGCTGAGCGAACACCCGTTCGCCACGGACGAGGAGGCCGGTCAGGCTGTCGAGTCCGCCCACGCCGCCTTCCGCGAGTGGCGGGCTCGGGATATCAGCGACCGGGCCGCCGTCGTCCGGCGGATCGCCGAACTGTTCGAGGAACGGACCGAGGAACTCGCGCAGGTCATCACCCGGGAGATGGGCAAGCCGATCGGCGAGTCGCGCGGTGAGGCCGAGTTCAGCGCAGAGATCTTCCGCTACTACGCGGACCACGGCCCGGCCCTGGCCGCCGATCAGGTGCTGGCGAGCACGGACGAGTCCACCAGCGTGATCCAGCGCCGGCCGCTCGGCGTGCTGCTGGGCATCATGCCGTGGAACTACCCGTACTACCAGGTCGCACGCTTCATCGCCCCGAACCTCGTGATGGGCAACACCATCCTCCTCAAGCACGCCGAGGTCGTCCCCGAGTCGGCGCTGGCCATCCATCAGCTGCTCGAGGACGCCGGGGTGCCGGCCGGCGTCTACCAGAACGTCTTCGCCACCCACGAGCAGACCGCCACCCTCATCGCCGACCCCCGCGTGCAGGGCGTGTCATTGACCGGCTCGGAGCGGGCCGGCGCGGCCGTGGCCGAGCAGGCCGGCCGGCACCTGAAGAAGGCGGTGCTGGAGCTCGGCGGGTCCGACCCGTACGTGATCCTCTCCACGGACGACCCACGCGAGGCCGCCCGGCAGGCCCTGGCGGTCCGGCTGGAGAACACCGGTCAGGCATGCAACTCGAACAAGCGGATGATCGTCATGGACGACGTCTTCGACGAGTTCGTGGACGAGATGGTCGCCCGCGTCGCCGAGCTAGCACCGGCCGATCCGTCCAGCGAGCAGGAGAAGACCTTCGGCCCCCTGTCCTCCGAGGCGGCGGCGGACACGCTGGCCGAGCAGATCGAGCGCGCCGTCGCCGCCGGGGGCACCCTGCACACCGGCGGTGCCCGGGTGAACCGCCCGGGGTTCTACGTCTCCCCCGCCGTGATCACCGACATCCCGCGGGACGCGGAGATCTACCGCGAGGAGTTCTTCGGGCCCGTTGTGGCGGTGTACCGCGTCTCCAGCGACGAGGAGGCGCTGGATCTGGCCAACGACACCCAGTACGGGCTGGGCTCTGCCGTCTTCGCGATCGAACCCGGACGCGCCGAGCGGCTCGCGGAGGGGCTGGAGGCCGGCATGGTCGGCGCCAACCAGTCCCCGCCGGAGACCGCGGACATGCCCTTCGGCGGCGTGAAGCGCTCCGGCTACGGCCGCGAGCTGGGCCCGCTGGGCATGGACGAGTTCGTCAACAAGCGGCTGATGGCAGTGGCCAAGACCTCCTGACCACGGTCACTCGGATACCCACGCGGGTCTGTGTGAAAGTTCCGCCACATTCACACACCACCGGCCGTTGTGTGTGAATGTTCAGTGATGGGCACCGACCGCGCCACCCTCCTGCGCACCATCAACGAGGTCGCCTCCTGGATGCAGCGCGCCGCCGCCCTGCTCGGGCGGCGCACCCAGATCATGATGGACAGCAACGAGGCGAGCCGCCGGCTCAATTCCGCCGTCCTCGACCTCCAATCCCAAGACCCCCACAAGCCCACCGAGTATTGGCGTGCCCTCCCCCTGGGGCCCGACGACGGCGCGCACCTCGCTGCCCTCGCTCGCCTGCGGAGTCTACCGGCCATCGCGGCGCACGAGGAGGAGGCGCTGGCAACCCTGGCCGGCGGCCGGGAGCAGGAGATGAACCGGGCTCAGAAGCTTCTCGGCCTGCGGCGCCTCATCACCTTCGGCGAGGCCCGCCACCAGGCCGAGCAGTCCGCCCGGCGGCTGAACGACTACGGCCTCTGGGCCCATACCCAGGGCCTGCCGCAGCTGCTCGACCGGCTGGAACAACACCCCACCATCGCCGCGTCCATTCCCACCGCGGATGCCCTCCATCCGGGCATCGGCCTGCTCCGCCACCTGCCCGAGCTCGGGATCTCTCCCGAGCTGATGCCGGCGGAGGACATCGCCCGGCTCCCCCGGGCCATCGCGGCCCTTGAGGAAGCACTGCGCAGCGAAGTCGAGCGCCGCGCGGCAGCCCACCGGGCCGGCGTCGTAATCCGGGACGGCGAGGCACGCGCCCTGCTGGACACCATGGACGTGAAGCTGCTCAAGGACGCCACCGCCGACCGGCTGTCCACCGGCCCGCTGCTCGAGGCGGGCATCACCACGGTGCTGCAGGTCTGGGACCGCGGCGCCGAGCTCGAGTCGCTGGACGGCGTCGGGAAGACCACCGCCACCCGCCTGCGCGGCGCCGCCCGCACGCTGTGGGACCTCGCCGTGGACGGCACGAGCCTGCGGCTGGACCCGGCCGACCGCACCGAGGCCACCACCGAGCTGCTGCGCCGGACTCGGGCCTGGGAGCAGCTGCTGCCGCTGCGGCGTTCCACGGCTGGGGTCGCGATGGCCGAAGCCCTCGCCCCGCTGGCCCACGCGCAGGCACCGGGGCATCCCGTGCTGCTGGCTCCGCGGGCGCGGACCGCCGCGCAGTTCCGAGTGGCGGTGGCTTCCGTGCTTCAGCTGGCCCGAACGGTGCCCACCGAAACGCAGACCGCGCCCGACGCCGGCCCGCAACCGGGTGCGGAGGGTTCCGGTGACGAGGTCTGGGACGACTTTCTGGCGAGGCCGGCCGACTACTACGCGCTGTTCGCCGAGCTCGGGTTCACCACGGAGGATCCGGAGAAGACGCAGGGCGACCTGCCGGCGGAGATCGTGGAGGCGGTCCGGGCCTTCCGCCTGGACACCACGCACCTGACCGCGTCACTGCGCGGCTACCAGAGCTTCGGGGCGAAGTTCGCGCTGGTGCAGGGCAAGGTGGTGATCGGCGACGAGATGGGCCTGGGCAAGACCGTGGAAGCGCTGGCCGTGCTGACGCATCTGGCCGCGACCGGCGGGACGGAGCGGCCGAAGTACTTCCTGGTGGTGTGCCCGGCGGCCGTGGTGACGAACTGGATGCGGGAGATCGAGAAGATGACCACGCTGCCTGCGCATCGGCTGCACGGAGCGAGCCGGGAAGCCGCAGCGAGTGCCTGGCGGCGCACCGGTGGTGTGGCTGTGACGACCTTCGCCACCCTGCGCAGTGCGGCCTTCGGCGATGAGGGTACCCAGCCGGTGCCGCTGGGCTGCGTGGTGGTCGATGAGGCGCAGTACATCAAGAATCCGGAGGCGCTGCGGTCTCAGGCGGTGGCGGAGGTCATCGACCGGACCGAACGGGCGATTCTGCTGACCGGCACACCGCTGATGAATCGGCTCGAGGAGTTCCGGGTGCTGATCGGCTATCTCCGCCCGGATCTGGTGCTGGACTCGCATGCTCTGGCCCCGGCACGGTTCCGTCAGCAGGTGGCCCCGGCCTATCTGCGGCGCAACCAGGAGGACGTGCTCACCGAGCTGCCGGAACTGGTGGAAGTCGAGGAGCTGCTGCCGATGGGTGCCGCGGAGTCGCGGGCCTACCGGGAGGCCGTGGCCGAGGGGAACTTCATGGCGATGCGGACCGCCGCGTTTTCTTCTGGAAGCGCGTCCGAGAAGATGCAGCGGCTGGTGGAGATCGTGACCGAGGCCGAGGAGAACGGCCGACGGGTGATCGTGTTCTCGTTCTTCCGGGATGTGCTGGACGCCGTGGCGGAAGCCCTGGACGGCCCGGTGTTCGGGCCGCTGACCGGCTCGGTGGCGGCGGCGCGGCGGCAGTCCATGGTGGATTCATTTTCCGCGGCGCCCGGTGGTGCCGCTCTGGTGGCGCAAGTGACGGCGGGCGGCGTCGGGCTCAACATCCAGGCCGCCTCCGTGGTGGTGCTCTGCGAGCCGCAGCTCAACCCAGCGATCGAGTGGCAGGCGATCGCCCGGGCCCGGCGGATGGGCCAGCTCGAGACCGTCCAAGTGCACCGGCTGCTCTCCGAGGACGGGGTGGACCAGCGGCTGACCGAGATGCTGGCGGTCAAGGCGGAGCTGTTCGAACAGTTCGCCCGCGAGAGCGATGTTGCTGAGGCCGCGCCGGAGGCCGTGGACGTGTCCGAGGCGGCGCTGGCGCGGGAGGTTATTTCGGTGGAGCGGAGGCGGGTCTTCGGCGGTGAGGCGTGAGCAAGTGCAGCGCCGCCTCCGGTGACACTTCGCGTGACGTGGTGGCTTGGCACGTGGCGTGGGACTGAGTAGTGGCCAACGACGCGGGGTACATGACGAGTCTGGCGCTGGCAGGACCGAGTTCCGAGGACAACGGGTCCATAAACACGAAGTCAGGTCGCACGCAGGCCGTCCGAGAGGATTGGGGCCGGCATCGATGTCCTCCTCGTCCGATTCCGGCGCTCGCACCGTGTCCCACTTCTTTGGAACTGGAACACTCCCCAAGGCAGTGGCCGAACACGACGACACGCCATGAATTTGCGTTCCAAAACCTAAGCCCAAAACGAGATCCCAGATGAGTCGTACAGAACTGACTTTCGATACAGGGTGGCCATGAAGATCGGGTGTGCACGGGTGTCGACCACGAAACAGGACCTCGACCGGCAGATCGATGCCCTACACAAGGAAGGGATCGGGGCCCAGCGGATTTACGTCGACAAGACATCCAAGGCCACCACCAAGCGCCCCAGACTCCACGCCGCTCTGGACCAGGCCCAAAAGGGCGACGTCATCGTCGCGCACACCCTGGACCGGCTCGGCTGCACCGTGCGGGACACCCTGAACCTCATCCACGACCTCGCCAAGCACGGCGTCGGGGTGCGGAACTTGACCGACCCGATCCGGGTCGACTCCTCCGACCCCGAGGATCCAATGTCACAGCTGGCCGTGGTCATGCTCGCCCTCTTCGATCAGATGGAACGCACCTACGCCATCGAACGGGCCGCCCACGCCCGCGCTGTGGCCACTGCCAAGGGCCGGCGCGTGGGCCGACCCAGCGTGGCTGACCCGACCAAACTGGCCTGCGAGTTCAGCATCAGCCGCGAAACGTTGTACCAGTACCTGCGCCCGTCCACCGGAGAGCCAGCAGATGACGAATCGCCCGCAGAGCTCAACACGGACCGATCCGTGACCGGCGAGTCGTGAGAACCGGGCTAGTGGGGGGCCTAAGTCCGCACCTCCAAACACATAACTACCCGTGCTGCGAACCTACACCTGGAGCGGCAGCTCCAGAACAGGGCGAAGCGCCTCAAGGCGACCAGCGTAGGTGCGAACAACTTGATCGTATAGTTCCGGCATACGGGGAGCAGTCACCGTGACTACCAAGGCATATCGAATGCGTTCTGCACCTATGGCCAGCCCACCGTTGCTCCGGGCGTTGTAATGAATGTCGAAAACAGGGTTTCTCAGGGACTTGGCTTGAAACCCTTGCTCTCGGTTGAGAACGGTTTCCCATTTCTGGGCATCTCCCCGCAGCGCGCCTTCGGTGTCGAAGGCATTCTTCTTGAAGAACGGTTTAGGTTGAGGGTCGATCGAGTCGTTCTTCGCAAATTTCCGGTCGTGGGGCCTAAAGGTTACGACCAAGCCGCTCCGCGTATAGTTACCCGGATCCTGCGGGTCCGTGAGCGTGGCGTACGTGAACGTCGCACTTATTTTCACTCGCCCGCTGAATCCCGTGTCGGGCATCGGTATTTGAGCCCTCAGATACCTGCCCGGGGTCAGCTCTCCTTGGTAGACAACCCGTACCTCTCCATCACCGCAGACCATGATGTCCTCGAGTGACCCGGGCACCTTGCCCCATCCCACGTGCGACCTATCCAAACCTGCGTCGCGCGCAGAATGGACTAGAAGTGCCTTGAGAGCCAGAGGACTGAGACGGTCCCCAAAGTGCGTTCGCATCGCTACTGCTCGACGAAGCGCAGCTGGAGCAGCGAACGAAGTCCCCTGTGTACGAGCAATTGCGCCCCCGCCGATCGGGTCGTACACATGAAATGGCTCCGTGCTGCTGCCACCGAAATCCAGAGCGTCAGGCTTTACTAAGCCTGGGCTTCGCCCCGGCCCCAGTGCACTATAAGCAGATCGCTTCCAACCTTCTCTAGTACTATCGGCGGCCCCTACCGCGAAGCCATTTACGCAGTCAGAGGGCACTTGAATGCGACGCTCTGTGGGGTCGAGTCCTGGCTCCCCGTTGTTTCCCACAGCAATCGCAGCCAGAGCTTTTCCATCTGCTAGGTATGCATCCAGAACGGCTGTCCACGGGTGCACGTCGTCGTCTTCGACAGTGGAATAAGGGCCCAGGCTCAGATTAAGGAACTCATAGCTGTTATCACTCAGGACGTCGTCGATACGCCGAAGGACGTCGTAGAGCTCAAAAGGATCCTGCTGACTCGATCCGTCTACAACCCGATAGTGATCGATGGACGCGCATGGCTGTTCCGGCTGAACCCCTGGTTCGAGAGACCCGAACAGAAGGGCCGACGTAACGGAGTGCCCGTGTTCAAGATAGACCTCTTCCGCTGCCGCCACATCAGGCGCGTCAATTGATGTCGCCCACTTCCCTAAGTCAGACTCTTCATCCAAGCCACCGTCGAAAACCGCTACGCGGAGATCTGGCCGTTTGGGCCCCTCGCTGGGCAACGGGCATGCCTGCTGATCGGAGCTCGACGCAACTCTTTCAATCGGTCCCAGAGCCCGCATTTTTGATAGGGGCCGAGCGGTTCGGAGAAATGCAAACTTCGCAAGGGAACCGAGTTGGTCTCTCGTCGCTTCTCCGGGCAGAAAGCAGAGTCCACCTACGTACAGGCGCCGGTCCGCGTCCAGTTCGACCCCAAGTTCTCTGGAAAAGGCATCAAAGGCAGCAACGATGTACTCGTCATGCGCGCGAGCGTGAAGAACAAGTTCAACTAGGAAACCTTCATTGGTCGAGTCCGCGTATTCGAGATTGCGAAGCCTGTCACCAGGCACGGGCGCGTGGACGGACTCGAGCCGTTGGATCGCTTCCGGGATGCGTCCGGGATCGTTTGAGAAGTCTTCCGCCCACCGAGCAAAGGCAGTCCGGTCACCCGCCACATACAGTTCCGTGGTGTGGCTCTGGGTGGGTTTCCCCTTCTTGGTCCATTTACTAGGAGTAACCTCCACCGGTCGACTGCCCACCTGCCGCAAGTTGTATGAGTTGAGCAACTTTTGCGGGTGATAGGACTTCGCCAGGGACTGGGGGTGAAGCGTCAATGTCCCGACGGCCTCATTATCCGGACAAGCGCCGTCGGGCAGCGTCTGAAGCTTACCTACGAGGGTCTCCGCCTGAGGTCGCAAGCGATCTATTGCTTCTTCAAACGAATACGCGGGCCCCGCGGGTGGCCCAGACTTAGGAGCTTGCACATGACCTGTCAAACGTTCCCCATACCCCAGCAAGAACCGCTTATCCTCAGGCACTCGCTTCCCCTAACCCCTCTAGTGACAAGTACTTTCGTAATGTATCTCGACTCACTCCTGTAATTTCGCTGACACTGCGTTGGCTCAGAGGCGACTCCTTGAGCATGCGTGCCGCCATAGGCCCTCGTTCGTTTGCCGGCAGCCTCCTGAAGCGTTCTCTAGCCGTCCCGAGCAGGACCTCCGAAAGGTCCGATCCATTCATCGTCGAAATGCGGCGAGCCCTTAGCACTTCTCTTTCCACGAAGCTCAAGGTCTCACCCTGGTACATGCGTGCAAGAAAATCAGCAAAAGCACCATCTACTTCAGACCCGCCCAAAAGCGAGCGAATTCCCGTCTTCAACGCCTCAACGTCCGGTAACGGAAAGTCCAGTACGACTTCAAACCGACGCCAGACGGCCGGATCGAGAAGATCACCGTGGTTGGTTGCCGCCAGCAGCAGCGAACCTTCCGGCCAAGAATCTATTTCCTGGAGAAGTACGGTAACTAGCCTTTTGAGCTCACCGATCTCCGTAGTGTCGTCTCTTCTTTTTGCGACAGCGTCCAGTTCGTCCAACAACAGAACGGCGCGTGAAGACCTTGCATAGTCGAGGACCCTTCTGACGTTGGCACCCGTCCGCCCCAAAAAACTGCTCATGACAGATGCAAGATCCAGAACGATTAACGGCTGGTTGAGTTCACTCGCCACCCACCGAGCAGCCAACGTCTTTCCCACACCGGGCAAACCTACGAACAGCGCAGTGCGTGTTGGCGCCAAACCTGCGTCCAGCAATTTGCCGGCATCCCGATGCTCGGCAACAAGCTGGTGCAAGGACTCTTCGACCGAGGGCGGCAAGATTAGCTCGTTTACAAGCACAACCGGGTCTTCGACGCGCACCAAGGGCAGGCGGCTATCCGAATCAACAGGTTGGGAAACAACTTCTCCTGCCGAGGCAGACCTCAGAGGATTCGCCCGCAGTACCTCCACTATGCCTTGAGCTAATGCGGGTCGTGATTCTCGGTAGCGCCGCGCCAACTTCCGAAGGAGTGCCTGCACACCCGGAGCGGACCCAGCGGCAGTCAATCTTACCAGCTGGACTAATTCTTCATCTGACGGGCCAGATCCACCCACATTGTCTTCCTCCATAAAGAGCACTGTACGCAGGACTGGACGATTCGTTAATCAGACACACCGAAATAGTCCACCACGGCGGTCGAGCTACCGACGGTCGACTGCTGATACCCTCGCAATGAACGCATGACAGTGCTCGTCCACTAGGTTGGCTTCGTGGCAAATGAGAACCAGCAGGCAAGGAGGAAAGTACTGCGCGTCCCCGTGCCCGACGCCGAGGGCATAGCCCGTCTCGTTGGAGCCTTGGCGGGCATGACTTTCGCCTTCGTTGCTTCCCTTGTAGGAACGGCAATATATGAGGCCTGGGACGCGGAACCCACTTGGGAGACTCTTGGCCTCGGCATAGCAGGCATAGGCGCTGAGCGCTGGGTTCTCGGGATCAGTGCAGCGGTTTTTTTGGTTGCAAGGCTCGTGGAACGCCGCCTGCGGCGCGGCGCCGATCGGAGTGTGCTGGACGGCAGGCTTCTTCTGACTCAGTTCAGCAAGATCAGTTTGCGTTTGGCCGATGGTGTGCGCTTGACTCCCGCGCGTCGAATCGCGGAGCAAAGGCAAATCCTGACGAGTGTCCTCACCGCGCTCATTGTGGGCTGCAAGCAAGTGGAGGATGCAAGAGTGGTTTTCTACGTTCTTAACGAGGACGGAACCGAACTCCACGTCGAGGACCACGTGGGTGAACGCCCTCCACTAGGACCCTTTAAAGCTGGGACGGATCGCGGCGACGATGCGCTGACTTTCGTGACTACAATGCCGGCCGGGCGCGCCGAACTCATTCCGGACACTAAGAAGGAAAAGCGCATCGGCTGGAGCGGAAGCGGCAACGGATACCGAACATATATTTCCACAGTTGTCGGGAACGCCAGCGGTCCCATAGGGATGCTGTCGATTGACGCCAAAAACCCCCGAACCCTGACTAATGCGGACAAGCACTACGCGTCGATGGCCGCGGGTCTTCTGGCGATCGCTTACACGCCCCTACGCTAGATGCATTCCGCAAGGTTGCGGGCGTAACCTTATGAGACGACGAGCACTGAGAGAGGGTGCCTTCATGGACAACACGGAGAAGCACGTCTACGCGCTCTCGGCAAAGCCGCGCTCGATCGGCAGTGGGAGCGGGATAACAAATATCACTAAGCGTGGCTCCGCAACTAGAGGAGTTACTGGGCGCGGGAAGAATACATACGATTCCGACCCAGCTTTGACCGCTGTACCTGACCTCACGGATGAAACGACCTATCGAAAACTTCGTGACGAAGTGGAAGCCGAACTTCGCGCGGACAGAAGAAATGCTCAGCGTTCCATCCTCCGATCCTTCTTGCGCCTCAGTTGACCGCCAGTAGCTGGCCTCTGACTTCCTCTACTGGCAGGCCGTCTTTATAAAACGAGGCAAGCGGGTACGGCAGGCGCACGTCCAGGGGACTGCTGCACGAATAGGTGACATCTGATCTGGCTTGTCCGGAGGGCGGGCCTGGAAGGATGTTGCTGTGCCCAAGCCCTACCCGAACGAGTTCCGTGACGATGTCGTCCGCGTCGCTCGCAACTGAGAGCCCGGAGTGGCGATCGAGCAGATCGCGAAAGACTTCGGTGTCCATCCGATGACGCTGCAGAAGTGGATGCGTCGCGCCGACATCGACGAAGTCACCAAGCCCGGCCAGCCCAGGGCGGAGGACACTGAGCTGCGTGAAGCGCGGAAGCGGATCCGTCTCCTCGAGCAGGAGAACGAGGTTCTCCGCCGAGCAGCGGCATATCTGTCGCAGGCCAACCTGCCGGGAAAAGGTTCTACCCGCTCGTGACGGAGCTCGCCGCAGGGATCCCTGTGACGGTGACGTGTCGGGTTCTCAAGCTCTCCCGCCAGCCCTACTACCGGTGGCTGACCGCCCCCGTCACCACCAGTGAGATGGTGGAGGCGTACCGCGCGAACGCGTTGTTCAACGCCCACCGCGACGACCCCGAGTTCGGGCACCGGCTACTCGCCGATGAGGCCCGCGATAACGGGGAAGCGATGGCGGACCGCACGGCGTGGCGGATCGCGTCGGCCAACGGCTGGTTCAGCGCGTTCGGCAAACCCAAGCGAGGCAAGCACCGCATGCCCGGCCCTCCCGTCCACGATGACCTTCGCGCGGTCAAGGACGAGTTCGAACGCACCCGTCACGTGTTCGCCGCGGACGCGCCGAATGAACTGTGGCTGACCGACATCACCGAGCACAAGACTGCCGAGGGCAAGCTCTACCTCTGCGCAATCAAGGAAGTGTTCAGCGGCCGGATCGTGGGCTACTCGATCGACTCGAGAATGAAGTCTCGGCTGGCTGTCCAGGCCCTCGAAAACGCCGTCGCGATCCGCGGCGACGTCGCCGGATGCGTCGTGCACAGCGACAGGGGTAGTCAATTCCGCAGCCGGAAGTTCCTGCGCGCGCTGACCCGCCACCGCATGATCGGATCTATGGGGCGAGTCGGCTCCAGCGGAGACAACGCCGCCACGGAGAGCTTCTTCGCCCTGCCCCAGAAGAACGTACTCGACCGGCGCTCCTGGACCACCCGCGAACAGCTGCGGATCGCGATCGTGACCTGGATAGAACGGACCTACCACCGTCGCCGACGCCAACCCCGGCTCGGGCGTTTGACGCCAATCGAGTTCGAGACCACCATGAACACGGCCGTCGAACTGGCGGCATGACTACAACCTGTCACCTATTCGTGCAGCAGTCCCAAACGTGGACAAAGCGTTCTCTGGCCCGGCGAATGACCTTGTCAAGTTCGCCTCATTATGGGCTCATGTCCGTCCGGCAGCGTTGAGGGACCCTCAAACATGTCGAATCGCGACGGCAGGTTGGTGCCCTCCTGGGTAGCCCGCTACTGCTCTTGAAGGGTGAGGTCGGGATTCAAGATGACGGGCATGCTCTCGTAAGCGGTGTAGTCCTCAAAGACGGCATATCCGATCTCTGCATCCTTCGGCCCTTCATAGGCGACGTAGCGATGTCCTGACTGACCGGACACGATGCCCGAGCTGCAGTTATTGCCCGGGATTTGTCCCGAGTCGTTGTTTTCCAGCATCTCCCGGTCCTGGGTGTCGTACACCATGATGTCCACCCAGTGGGGGCCCCAGCATTCCTTGCTGATGGCCTCGTCGGACTTGTTCGTGTACTCGATCTCCAAAAGGAACAAGGTGCCATCCTCGCCGGCGTTGGGACCTTCCCCGCCGTACTGTCCCTTGATGGGACCGGACTTTTCCGCGGATACCACCGTGAAGTCAGCGTTCTCCATCTTCAGGGCCTCGCCAATGCCGGGGGCTTCCACCGGAGTGGGAGTCGGCGACGGAGTAGGTGTAGGTGATGCGGAGGTCGAGATGGCCGCGGTCGAGGGAGAGGATGCGGCCGAATTGGACGGCTTGTTCGCAACGGCTGATTCCTCGCGGATCTCCCCGGCGCAGGCGGTCAGCGAGGCCGTCAGCACAACGGTGGTAAACGAGATTTTCAGGCCGCGATTCATGGGTGTCCCTCTTCCAGTGCGAGTTTAGAAACTCAATTATCCCTCTGACTAGGCCGTGAGAAGGGAGGAAACACCACTTTATGTTCACTTGTGGACCACGAAATCAACCTGTCCGCAGAACCGGCAGCACAGCGGCGGTTTCGGGTGACCGGATTCCTGCTCGCGGGCCGGCTGGCCCACCGGGCGGCTCCGGGGCAAACCGCTGAGCATTGCCCGTGCGACCGCGGGTTCTACGGCAGGTTCGTCGGGGTTGAGGACCGGAGCGGTTGGCCGTTCGGCCACTGCCGTATCTTGGCAGCTGTACCAGTCAGAAGTCTCTTGGAGGGCAGCATGGGTGATCTGCGGTGGCTGTCTGACCAGCAGTCCTTCGAACTCGAGGGCGTGTCCACTTATCACGTCACTTGTGATGAGGCTGAGAACAGCCCCGGGAACCTGGACCGCTTCAGCGGCTTTCTCAACCGACTCCTGCGGGAACAGAAATGGAAAAGCTACCCGCCCAACTGGATGTTGCGTACCTGGGTGCGGCTAGTGGCCCTGGACAGTGACCAGCGGAGCCGGGGACGGGTCGGTGTGGCCGACGTGGCCGGCGCTGACTCGCCGGGAGCACCGCAGCCTTTCGGGTTCATCCGCGTGGAGACGGATGATCCCGATGAGGCCCGCGATATCGCGAGTGGAGTGGACCGGCTCTATCGATTCATCGACGGCCACGACGTGCCCCTGGTCTGCGAAGCCGAGATCTGGTTGAGGGAGACGCCGAAGGGAGGCCTCCAACCCGATCAAATCTCGGTGACACTGCCCTACGAGGACGAGATCTATCGGACCTTCCACAATTATCCGAGCCTCTTGTACTCGGTTCGCCACGGTGAAGCGGACGCTGCTTGGGCCAAAGAGCTCCGCGCGCGCATTGGGCGTGAGGAACCACCGGAGTGTCGATGTGAGCTGGAATGGGACGGCCGGTCTCTGGTGACGGTCCTTCCGCCCGGCAACCCTGCGTTCAGTCCCGTGGCGAACGAGGATCTGGGCAAGGTCTCCGCCCATTTTCAAGAATCGGCCGACCGTATTGATGACGACGTGCCCCTGGTCCTGATCCCGCGCCCGGACAACGAGTTCGACCAAAAAGCCGTGTCCGTTGCGCTTCCCCGGGCTGCTGGCGGGAGTGTGCAGGAAAGGCACCTCGCCTACCTATCACACGACTACCTCGGTGACTCGCTTGGCGCTCTGATCGCCGATCTGGCCCGGTTTTCCGGCGGGGAGATCCAGATCCACTCCGAGGTCATCTGGAGCATGCCATCGACCGAGGTGGAACCCCGTTTGCCGCCGAGTCAGGCCTTCGCAGACGCGATTTCCGCGTTCCTGGGCGACCCTGGAACACCACCGGTGGCGTCGCGGCCGGCGCTTTCAACGCTGCTCGGCGTCACCGAGCACCGGGGCCTGCCGTCGCCGCGGCGTGCCGGCGGAGGTACTGGTACACCGTTTCGCGGCTGATCCCGTACTGGCGGGCGAGCTCGGATTTCGGGATGCCGGTCGCCGCGAGGGCGGCCAGTTCGGCCACCTGATCCGGGGTCAGTCAACAGACGGGTGCTGCCCGGGAGAGACCGTGCCTTCGACCTCCGACGAGAGCGCGGTGTGCCTTCTCAAGTACCGCGTCGTAGTTGGTGGGATCGAAGAGGAAATCCGTCGCGCTGGAATCAGGCCCCCTTCGCTGTCCTGGTCCTTCCAGCCCTGGTCCCGCAAGGTAACAGCCTCCGCGATTCGCCCGATCTCCACCGTCAAGATGCCGCAGGACACGTCGAAGCAGGCCCGTGTAGTCACCGACCGCCACCGCCGCGACGCCGGCAGCGCCTTCATCGACTGCATCACGACCCGCAGCGCCGATTCCACGCTCCAGAACCCCCTGCCCAACTCAGCTTCGACTCAGCCATGGTGACGCGTGTGGACCAACGCACTTTAGGTTCTTTTACCCAAAGCGTCCTAAAGACTCCAAAGCCGATTCCGCAGAATCTCTCGGAACTCCTCGGAGGCCAGGAACACTCATGGAATACGCCGGTCCCGAACACGTCAGGCCAGCACTTGAAGCTTAACCATGTGCACTACCGCATCAGGGAACTCTGCTCGAGCTCTGACCCCGACACAGTGGCCCCACTGCACGACGCCAGCACCTAGCGGCACATCACCGTCCCAGGCAACGAGGTACGTCGTGCGCCCATGCTCTTGGTGGGCACGATGCCTCTCATGCACCCCACCTGGGGTTGGCCAGCGAGAACAGAGCACCGCAATATCCTCGGCGACGCAGTGAATCGCCCTGGGTTTCTTGGAGACTCCTGACCTTGGAAACGAGGATGGGGTTATGCCGAAGGACATCTCGCAGGATCAGCCGACCACGCGTCGGTACAGCGCGGAGGAGAAGGCCGC
>NZ_JALDXU010000028.1:0-33558 GCF_032154715.1 Citricoccus sp.
GCATCGAAGTAGCCGGTGCCGACCTCGCGCTGGTGCTTGGTGGCGGTGTAGCCGCGGGCCTCGTCGGCGAACTCGCGCTCCTGGAGTTCCACGTAGGCGGACATCTGGCGCTCCTGGTAGCCCTTGGCCAGATCGAACATGGAGTGGTTCAGGGCGTGGAAGCCGGCCAGCGTGATGAACTGGAAGGTGTAGCCCATGGCGCCGAGCTCGCGCTGAAACGTGGCGATCGTGGCATCGTCCAGATTCTTCCTCCAGTTGAAGGACGGCGAGCAGTTGTAGGAGAGCATCTGGTCCGGGAACTCGGACTTGACGGCCTCGGCGAACTTCTTGGCCAGCTCCAGGTCCGGGGTGCCGGTCTCCATCCAGATGAGGTCGGAGTACGGGGCGTAGGCCTTGGCGCGGGCGATGCAGGGCTCGATCCCGTTGCGGACCTTGTAGAAGCCCTCGGCGGTGCGCTCGCCGGTGATGAACTCGGTATCCCGCTCGTCCACATCCGAGGTGATCAGGGTGGCGGCCTCGGCATCCGTGCGGGCGATGACCACGGACGGGACATCGGCGACGTCGGCCGCGAGGCGGGCGGCGTTCAGGGTGCGGATGTGCTGGCCGGTCGGGATGAGGACCTTGCCACCCAGGTGGCCGCACTTCTTCTCGGAGGCCAGCTGGTCCTCCCAGTGCACGCCGGAGGCGCCGGAGGCGATCATGGACTTCATCAGCTCGTAGGCGTTCAGCGGTCCGCCGAAGCCGGCCTCGGCGTCGGCGACGATCGGGACCAGGTAGTCCTCCACGGTCTGGACACCCTCGGCGAACTCGATCTGGTCGGCACGCATCAGCGCGTTGTTGATGCGTCGGACCACCTGCGGCACCGAGTTGGCCGGGTACAGGGACTGGTCCGGGTAGGTGTGGCCGGAGAGGTTGGCGTCGGCGGCGACCTGCCAGCCGGAGAGGTAGATGGCACGCAGCCCGGCCTTGACCTGCTGCACGGCCTGGTTGCCGGTGAGGGCGCCCAGAGCGTTGGTGTAGGAGCCCTCGGCGTGCTCACTGGTCAGTTGCTCCCAGAGCTTCTCGGAGCCGCGGCGGGCCAGCGTGTGCTCCTCCTGGACGCGGCCGCGGAGCTTGACGACGTCCTCGGCGGTGTAAGTGCGCTCAGTGGTGGCCCAGCGGGAGTTGTGATCCCAGTCGTGCTGGATCTGCTCGGCGCTGGCCGGGGTGTGCTGGGTGTTCTGCTCGGTCATGGCAGTCTCCTTGGTTCGGCTGGACTCTGGTCTGTGGTGTCGAAGCGGGGTATCGCTGCTTCGTTGAGATCCAGTCTTGACGTCCATGCCCTCGCCGAGAGGAGAATTCCGAGGAAACTATTCGTCATTTGTGACGGTGGTCAGAAACTCGCAAGTTTGGCAGCCAGATCGCCGGGTCATCCAGCGTTTGACCCAGGATCTACGAAATGGAAGAACTTCTTGACCCAGGAGGGTCGGAACTACTCCTCAGACGGAGGCCATCCGGCGGCCAGCTCCAGGGCGTAGTCCTCCGCGTCGGTGAAGCCGATGATCTGGCGGGGTGACCCGGCGACGACGGTGGGCTGGACCGTCTCGATCGTCCCTGCCTGCGCTAGGGCATCGGCCACCGACTGGGCCGGGAGCAGCGCCCGGAACTGTGCCCAGGTCGGCGGCATCAGCCGGTGCCGGCCGGCCTGGAAATCGGCCAGGGCCTCGGCAGCAGTCGTCCATCGGCTGGCGATGCCTTCAAAGGACAGTGTTCCCGGCAGTTGGCCCTCCGGCAGGGCGGCGGCGAAGAAGTAGGTGTCGTACCGTCGTGGCGGCCCCTCGGGGGTGATCCATCGGGAGAGGGGTCGCAGCCCGCTCGGATCGGGCCGCAGTGCGTGCTCGGCCAGCAGGGCACCGAAGTCCATCTCTTGGTCCTCGACCTGCTGGCGTGTGTCCTCGGGCCAGTCGGACAGGAGGTCCGCGCTCACGGGAGTGCCGTCCCGGTTTCGGGCCAAGAGCACGCCCGTCTCCTCGAAGGTCTCCCGCACGACGCCGGCCAGTACTTTTCCTGCCGCGTCCGGTTCCAGCCGGAGTAGTCGACCCCATGCGGCCAGGTCCGTCCCGTCCCAGAGATCCGGAGGCAGCGCATCGGCCGAGTCGATGCGCCCGCCCGGAAAGGCGGAGACCCCGGCGCTGAAGGCCAGGGACGCATGGCGGGTGATGGTGAAGATCTCCGGCGCGCCACCGTCTGGCGCGTCGCGGAGCAGCAGGACAGTCGCTGCCTGCGGGATCGGCTGCGCCGTGGGGGAGGTCATGCCGATGCTCCGTGGTGGTCGGGGGAGGGGGCGGGTGTCGCTGAGGCGGAGCCGGTCTGGTGGGCGGGATTCCCGGGGCGGTGATGGTGTCCCTCTCCGGCCAGGGATCGCAGGGCCATGCCGGCCAGGATATCCCCGGCGCGTTGACCATCCAGGGGTCCGGGGGCGCGACGTGGTGCCGAGTCGGCGCTGTGGGGCGTGGAATTCAGCAATCCAAAAGTACCCAGGAGGCGGACCTGGCGCTCGCCGTCGTCGAGCTCGGGGCGCAGTGAGACCAGCACTCCGTCCCAGAGCTGGACGTACTCGCGCTGCAGCCGGCGCACGGTCTGGTTGTCCTCGGGCGCGAGGGAGGGCAGCTCGCGGTCCTGGATGCGGATGACATCCGGGTCCGTGGTGGCGAAGTCCAGGTGGAAGCGGACCAGCCGTTCCAGGGTCTGGGCCGGTTCGGCCGTCCGATCGGCGGCCCCCGCCTCCGCCAGGATGGCCCGGCATCCCGCCAGGAGCCGTTCGGAGGCGTCCACGAGGATCTCGGCCAGCAGGGCGTCCTTGCTGGCGAAGTGCTTGTAGAGCGCGGGGCCGCTCATGCCTACCGCCTCGCCCAGCTCCGTGGTGGAGACCGCCGCGAAGCCGCGCTCGGCGAAGAGCCGTGCCGCCGATTCCATCAGGGCCGTGCGGCGATTGGCCTTCTGGGTGGCCCGCCAGGTTGCCGTCATCGTGTCCCTCGCCGTTGTCTCTGGTGTTCCTGCTGCCGGTTGAACTCAGCATAGACAACTTCGGTTACTGACCGATAACCTATTTCTAGTTACTGATTGCTAACCCAAAGGACGGCACTGCCGATGTCAGCGACGTACGAAGACCTGATCGCCGAACTCCGCGAGCGGCGCGCCGCCGCGGCGCTCGGCGGGCCGGAGAAGTCACGGGAGAGGCACACCGCCCGGGGCAAGATGCTGGCCCGGGACCGCGTGGACACCCTGCTGGATGAGGGCAGCCCCTTCCTCGAGGTGGCCCCGCTGGCAGGCCATGACCTCTATGACGGGGCCGCCCCCGCGGCGGGCGTGGTGGCCGGCATCGGGCTGATCGAGGGCCGGCACGTGATGGTCGTGGCCAACGACGCCACGGTGAAGGGCGGCACCTACTACCCGATCACCGTCAAGAAGCACCTGAGGGCCCAGGAGATCGCGGCCGAGAACCGGCTGCCCTGCATCTACCTCGTCGACTCCGGCGGTGCCTTCCTGCCGATGCAGGACGAGGTCTTCCCGGACCGGGACCACTTCGGCCGCATCTTCTACAACCAGGCGCGGATGTCCCGGGACGGCATCCCCCAGATCGCCGCCGTCATGGGATCCTCCACCGCCGGTGGTGCCTATGTGCCGGCGATGAGCGATGAGACCGTGATTGTCCGGAACCAGGGGACCATCTTCCTCGGCGGACCGCCGCTCGTGAAGGCGGCCACGGGCGAGGTCGTGACCGCCGAGGACCTCGGTGGCGGCGAGGTGCACTCGACGGTCTCCGGCGTGACCGACCACCTGGCCGAGAATGACGAACACGCCCTGCAGATCGTCCGGGACATCGTGGCCACGCTGGAGTCGACACCGTCGCTGCCGTACGTGCCGGCCGACGTCGTGGACCCGGAACAGTCCCCGGAGACCCTCACCGACGTTGTCCCGGTCTCGCTGACCACCCCTTATGACGCTCGCGAGATCATCGCCCGCACGATCGACTCCGGCAGCTTCCACGAGTTCAAGTCCACGTACGGCACCACCCTGGTCACCGGCTTCGCCCGGATCCACGGCCACCGCGTGGGCATCCTGGCCAACAACGGGGTCTTGTTCGCGGAGTCGGCCCTCAAGGGCGCCCACTTCATCGAGCTGTGCGAGCAGCGGGGCATCCCGCTGCTGTTCCTGCAGAACATCACCGGGTTCATGGTGGGCCGCGAGTACGAGGCCGGGGGGATCGCCAAGCACGGCGCCAAGATGGTCAACGCCGTGGCCACCGCGTCCGTGCCCAAGGTGACCGTCGTCGTCGGCGGATCCTTCGGGGCCGGCACCTACTCGATGTGCGGGCGGGCCTACTCACCGCGCTTCCTGTGGCTGTGGCCGAATGCCCGCGTCTCCGTGATGGGCGGTCCCCAGGCGGCCTCCGTCCTGTCCACCGTGCGCCGGGACCAGATCGAGGCCGGCGGCGGCACCTGGAGTGCGGAGGAGCAGGCCGCGTTCGAGGCGCCGACCCGGGAGCAGTACGAGCACCAGGGCAGCCCCTACTACTCGACCGCCCGGCTCTGGGACGACGGCATCATCGAGCCGGCCCAGACCCGCGACGTCCTGGGCCTGGCCCTGGATGTCGTCATGCGGGCGCCCTCCGACAGCACCGCCCAGACACCCGCCGGCCATACGTCGTCCTTCGGCGTCTTCAGGATGTGATCGTGATGTTCAAAACTGTCCTCATCGCCAACCGTGGCGAGATCGCTTGCCGCGTGATCCGCACCCTGCGTTCGCTGGGCATCCGCTCCGTCGCCGTCTACTCGGACGCCGACGCCGGCGCGCGCCACGTCCGCCTGGCGGACGCCGCCGTCCGACTGGGGCCGGCACCCGCGGCGCAGTCCTACTTGGACATCGACGCCGTCCTGGCGGCCGCCCGCGCCACCGATGCCGAGGCCATCCATCCCGGCTACGGCTTCCTGGCCGAGAATGCCGGATTCGCCCAGGCCTGTGATGAGGCCGGGATCGTCTTCATCGGCCCGTCGGCCGAGTCGATCCGGGTGATGGGGGACAAGATCACCGCCAAGAACGCGGTGGAAGCCCGCGGGGTACCGACCGTCCCCGGCATTGCCCGGCCCGGGCTGTCCAATGACGAGCTCGCCGCGGCTGCCGCCGGCATCGGCTACCCGCTGCTGATCAAGCCCTCCGCCGGGGGAGGTGGCAAGGGCATGCACGTGGTCGATGCCGAGGGCCAGCTCGCGGGTTCCCTGGAGGCCGCCCGGCGCGAGGCCGCCGCGAGTTTCGGGGACGACGCCCTGTTCCTGGAGCGTTACGTCCTGACCCCACGGCACATCGAGGTCCAGGTCCTGGCCGATGCCCACGGCACCGTGATCCACCTCGGCGAGCGCGAGTGCTCGCTGCAGCGCCGCCATCAGAAGGTCATCGAGGAGGCGCCCTCGCCCCTGCTGGACGAGGCCACCCGCGCCCGGATCGGCGAGGCCGCCTGCGAGACGGCGCGCTCCGTGGGCTACCGCGGGGCCGGAACGGTCGAGTTCATCGTCCCGGCGGACGCCCCGGACGAGTTCTTCTTCATGGAGATGAACACCCGCCTGCAGGTGGAGCACCCCGTCACCGAGGAGATCACCGGGGTCGACCTGGTCGAACAACAGCTCCGCGTGGCCGCCGGGGAGGTGCTGGAGCTGGAGCAGGACGACATCCTCCTGGACGGCCACTCCATCGAGACCCGCATCTACGCCGAGGACCCGGCGGCCGGATTCCTGCCCACCGGCGGACGGGTGGAGCACGTCCGGCACCCCGCGGGGGAGGGCGTCCGTGTGGACACCGCCCTCGAGGACGGCCTGTCAGTCTCCGTCGATTACGACCCGATGCTCGCGAAGGTCATCACCTGGGGGCGGGACCGTGAGGAGGCCCGGCGGCGGATGGTCGCCGCCCTGGAGGACACCGCGGTCGTCGGGTTCACCACCAACGTGGAGTTCCTGCGCGCGCTGCTGGAGCTGCCGGCCGTCGTCGCCGGGGAACTGGACACCGGCCTGATCGCCCGCGAATTCGACGCCCTCGAGTTCGCGACTCCGGGGGAGCGGGAGTTCCGGGAGGCCGCCCTGCTGATGGACGCCGCCCGCGGGTCCTCAACTGATCCCTGGCGCCGCCGTGACGGCTGGCGTCTGGGCACGCCGGCGCCACGCCGGTTCCCGCTGGTCGCCGCGGACGGCACCAGCCACACGGTGCTGCTGTCCGGCACGGTGGATGCCCCCGCCGTGGTCTCCGCGGGGGACACCGGGCCCGACACCGGCCGGACCGCACCGCTGCCCGCGCTCGTCACCCGCCGGGGGCAGGAGGTCGCCGTCACGATCGGCGGCGTCGGGCGCAGCTTCACGGCCGTCGTCGGCCCCGAGGGGGTCCAGCTCACCCGCCGGGGGGCGTTGTTCGACATCCGCCGGGTGCGCGCGGACCACCGTGTCCACGGCGAGACCGAGTCCACACCGACCCTGGTCTCCCCGATGCCGGGGACCGTCCTGGTGACCTCGGTCGACGACGGTGCCACCGTGGCCGAGGGGGATCCGGTGCTCGTGGTCGAGGCCATGAAGATGGAACACGTCATCCGCTCCACGGTGGCCGGCACAGTGGCGCTGCACGCCGCCGTGGGGGACGCCGTCTCCCGGGGCCAGGTGCTCGCGGTGATCACCCCGGCGGCCACCGAGGGCGCCGAGGACGGCGACGGGCCTGGTGCCAGCGGTGGGAACACGAAGAACCCGGAAAGCCCGGAGAAGGAGGGGAGCGTCGCGTGAGTGAGAAGCGCATCGTCCAGCGAGGACTGTACTTCGACGAGATGGAGGAGGGGGCCGTCTACGTCCACAGCCCCGGCCGTACGGTGACCGAGGCGGACAACGTCCTGTTCACCACCCAGACGATGAACACGCAGTCCCTGCACCTGGATGCGGCGTGGTCCGCGGACACCGAGTTCGGCGAACCGCTGGTCAACAGCATGTTCACCCTCTCCACGCTGGTCGGGCTGTCCGTGGCGCAACTGACCCAGGGGACCATCGTGGCCAACCTCGGCTTCAGCGAGGTGACGTTCCCGGCGCCCATGCGGCACGGGGACACGCTGTACGCCGAGACCCTGATTTCGGGGAAGCGGCGCTCGCGGTCCCGTCCGCACCAGGGGATCGTGGAGTTCGAGCACACGGCCCGCAATCAGGACGGAGTGGTGGTGGCCGTGGCGAAGCGGTCCACGCTGATGCAGGTCTCTCCGGAGGCGCTCGCGGCCGAGGGGGAATCATGAATCTCGGGCCGTCCATCCTCTTCTGCCCGGCTGACCGGCCCGAGCGGTACGCCAAGGCGGCCGCTGCGGCCGATGCGGTGATCCTCGACCTCGAGGACGCGGTCGCCCCGGCGGACAAGGCCGCAGCACGGGAACACGTGGTCGCGTCGTCGTTGGACCCGGCCACGACCATCGTGCGGGTCAACCCCGTCGGCGGTGAGACGGCCCGGGGGCACGAGCTGGACCTGGCCGCCCTGGCAGGTGGTCCCTACCGGGTGCTCATGGTCGCGAAGGTCGAGGACCCGGCCCAGCTGGACCACCTGCAGGAGGCCGGATACTCCGTCATCGCGCTGTGCGAGACGGCCGCCGGTGTGGAGCGGGCCTTCGAGATCGCCCGGCACCCGGCCGTCGTCGCGCTGATGTGGGGGGCCGAGGACCTGGTGGCGTCCATGGCCGGCACGTCCAGCCGCTTCGCCGACGGTCCACGCGCCGGCCAGTACCGCGAGGTGGCGCGCTACGCCCGGTCACGCGTGCTGGTGGCCGCCAACGCCGCCGGCAAGGTGGCGGTGGACACGGTGTTCATGGACATTGCCGACCTGGACGGGCTGCGCGTTGAGGCCGAAGACGCGGTGGCCTCCGGCTTCGCCGCGACGGCGTGCATCCACCCCTCCCAGGCGGCCGTGCTCCGGGAGGCTTACGCGCCGAGTGCCGACGAAAGCGAGTGGGCCCAGGCCGTGCTGGCCGAGGCCGAGGTGCAGCCGGGCGTGTTCCGGTTCCGCGGGCGCATGGTGGACGAGCCGGTCCTGCGGCAGGCGCGGCGGATCGTGGGGTGAACCCCGCGCGCGGAGGCCCGGATCCCGCTGGGGCCCGGGCCTCCGTCCAGCGTCAGCGCAGCAGGGCGTCGGTGTACTCGACCGCCGCAGAGCCGTGTTCAAGGACGGCTGGCGCGGCGCCGCCGTCGGGATGGACCTCTTCTTCTCGCCGCCGCAGTTCCACGCGGCGGATCTTTCCGGAGATGGTCTTGGGCAGGTCATGGAACTCGAGGCGGCGGACGCGCTTGTAGGGGGCCAGGTGCTCTCGGCAATGCTGCAGGATGGCTCGGGCCGTCTCCTCGTTCGGCTCCCAGCCCTCGGCCAGGCGGACGTAGGCCTTCGGCACGGCCAGCCGGAGCGGGTCGGGGGACGGCACCACGGCGACCTCGGCCACCGCCGGGTGCTCGATGACCGCTGACTCGAGCTCGAAGGGGGAGAGGCGGTAGTCGGAGGCCTTGAAGACGTCGTCATTGCGGCCGACATAGGTGATGATCCCGTCGGCGTCCCGGCTGACGATGTCACCCGTGTGGTAGACGCCGCCGCGGAAGGCCTCGGCCGTTCGCTCGGGGTCCCCCCAATATCCGACGGTCAACCCGACCGGCCGTGGGTCCAGCCGGAGGCATAGTTCACCGGTGTCCGGCGCCTCGTCGCCCGTGTCCGGGTCGATGAGGACGACGTCGTAGCCGGGAAGCGGGCGTCCCATGGCGCCGGGCCGGACGGGCTGTCCCGGCGTGTTGGCGACCTGCAGGGTGGACTCGGTCTGACCGAACCCGTCGCGGATCTGGGTGCCCCAGGCCTTCTCGACCTGGGCGATGACCTCGGGGTTCAGCGGCTCTCCCGCTGCCACCACCTTGGTGGGAGGGTCCTTGAGCTGGGTGAGGTCGGCCTGGATCAGCATCCGCCAGACGGTGGGCGGTGCGCAGAAGCTGGTGACGCCCTCCTGCTCCATCTGACTCATGAGAGCAGAGGCGTCGAACCGTCCGTAGTTGTAGAGGAACACGGTGGCCTCGGCGATGAAGGGGGCGAAGAAATTGGACCAGGCATGCTTGGCCCACCCGGGGGAGGCCACGTTGAGGTGCACGTCGCCGGGTTCGAGCCCGATCCAGTACATCGTGGACAGGTGGCCCACCGGGTAGGACGTGTGGGTGTGCTCCACGAGTTTGGCCTTCGACGTGGTGCCGGAGGTGAAGTAGAGCAGCAGCGTTTCGTCGGCGGCCGTGGGCTCGCTCAGGTGGAACCGTGCGGGGGCATTGACGGAATCGGCCCAGTCATGGACGGGGCGCCGCGTGGACGAGCCGTCGGTGCGCTCGCCGATCTGGATGATCTGGAACTCGCCCGGGACGTCGTCGAACTTGGGCATCTCTGCGCCGGTGGTGACCACCCAGGAGGCCTCACCCCGCTCGATGCGGTCCGCCAGGTCGGAGGTTCCGAGCATCACGGTCGAAGGGATCACCGGGGCTCCCAGGCGGAAGCAGGCCAGCATGACTTCCCACAGTTCGATCTGGTTGCCCAGCATCACGATGACCCGATCCCCCCGCTGGACGCCGAGGGTCGTGAGCCAGGCAGCGACCTGATGGGAACGCACCGAGAGGTCGCGATAACTGCGTCGTTCCGCGGTGCCGTCTTCCTCGACGATCACCACGGCCGGCTGGTCCGCGCGGGATCCGGAGGCGATGTCATCGATCCAGTCGGCTGCGAAGTTGAAGTGCTCGAACTGCGGCCAGGTGAAGGTTGCATGGGCCTGGTCCGGATCGGTGCGGCATGCCAGTAGCTGGTCGCGGGCCTGCCGGAAGGTGTCGGCGGCGGACTGCGTCATGGGGACCTCTCTCAGTCACGGGATGATGTGTGACGCCAGACTACTGATGTGGTGACGTCTCCCACAGGCGGGCATCCGCGGCACGTCCGCTGCGGTGCCCACGGGGTGCATGAGCCGTGCTATCGCGCTCGGGGGCCCATGATGCCGCAGACCGGGGCCGGCCAGGAGTAGCTCGCGTGATCGTCGGCAAGGAGCCGGTCGTAGGCCGCTGCGACGTCGTCCGGGAACGCCACGCCACGACGGCTGTCCAGGTCAACGTGCACCAGGACGGTCTCGAAGATGCAGGCCAGCAGGTCCTTCTCGCGGTCCATGATCAGGGCGACCAGGTGACAGACCTTGGAGCTGCGCTCCAGGACGCGGACATGGGCGGTGATGGATGTGCCGAGGCGCATCTCCTGCAGGTAGGTCAGGTGCTGTTCTGCCGTGAACAGGCCCATGCGGCGGTGTGCCCGGTACTCGTCGTCGACGCCCAGTCCGCGGATGACCTGGTCCGTCGACAAGCCGCCGAGGTCCAGATAGTGACGGATGTTCATGTGTCCGTTCATGTCGATCCAGTCCTGAGGGACCTCGTCGGTCCACGAGGCCGGAACCTGGAGGACTTCTTCAGCGCTCGGAACGGCGGTGACAACGGCCATGAAGGGACTCCTCGGCGTAGATGTGAGCGACTGATATTTCGCATCTGCAGGTGGATCGGGCCGATCCAGGTGGTTCCTGGCGGCTTGTCGGCAGAGTGCAGTGACCACTCTTTGTTGAACTACTGATCCTGCCCGCAATATTGAACGATTGGAAGACCTAGTAATTACTAGGAAGCCCTAGTACCTTGGTCGGCAGATCCAATATCACCCCGTGCCGAGGAGAGCGCTCCATGAAGATTGTCGTGTTGGCGAAGCAGGTTCCGGATACCTGGTCGGATCGGAAGATCGACCTGGAGTCAGGGCTTTTGGACCGTGCTGCGTCCGAGCCGGTGCCGGACGAGATCAACGAGCGGGCGTTGGAGAACGCGCTGGCGTTCAAGGACGAGAACAAGGACACCGAGATCGTCGTGGTGGTCATGGGGCCGGAGGATGCCACCAAGACGCTGCGGAAGTTGCTCTCGATGGGCGCGGACTCCGCCGTCCTGGTCAGTGATGCGGCCTTGGCCGGGTCGGATATGGTCCAGACGGCCCGGGTGCTGGCCGCCGCGATCGAGAAGGTCGGAGGAGTCGATCTGGTGGTGGCCGGAAATGAGGCCACGGATGGTCGGGGCGGGATGATCCCGGCCATGGTCGCCGAGGTGCTCGGGTTGCCGGTGCTGCCGGGTCTGGACGAGATCCAGATCGCTGTGGACCGGGTTTCGGGTGAGGCCGTCGTCGACGGCGGCGCGCTGCAGGTCTCCTCCGGTTACCCGGCGGTGGTCTCGGTGACGGAGAAGACGGCCGAGCCGAGGTTCCCGAACTTCAAGGGGATCATGGCGGCGAAGAAGAAGCCGTTGGAGAATTGGTCTTTGGCAGACCTGGGCATCCAGGCCGGCCCGGAGGCCGCCTCTGTCCGGTCGGTGATGGTCTCCGCGGCGGCCCGGCCGCCGAAGGAAGCCGGCCCGAAGGTCGCCGATGACGGCACGGCGGCGGCGCAGTTGGCCGAGTTCCTGGCCACGAACCGGCTCATCTGAGCCCGGTGCCCCCTGGCCTGATCTGAGAACCCCACGAGATTTTTGAGCTGAAGGAAGCACACCCGATGACCGAAACTGCGAACGTTGGAAATGTACTGGTCCTGATCGAGACCACCGCCGAGGGGACCCCGAAGTCCACAGCCGCGGGCCTGCTGGGCGCCGCTGCCGGACTGGGGAGCCCGGTGGCGGTGGCGGTGACCGCCCCCGGACAGTCCGGGAATCTGACTGCCGAGCTGGGAGCCCTGGGTGCGGCCCAGGTGTACCTGGCCGAGTCGGAGTCCGCGGCCACCGAGCTGGGGTCCGCCGCCGTGGGTGCCCTGGCTGATGCGGTGCAGGCGTTCTCGGCGCCCGTCGTCCTGGCCTCGGCCACGAATGACTCCAAGGCCGTGGCCGGTCGCCTGGCGATCGTGGCCGGCGGATCCGTGGCCAGCGACGTCGTCGGCATCGCCTACGACGAGGAAGGTCAGGAGGTCATCGCCTCCCACGCGGTGTTCGGTGGGGACTTCACCACCGAGTCCACCGTGGAGGGCGGCCTGTTGATCGCCACCGTGCGCCCCGGTTCGATCGAGGCCCGTGCTGAGGCCGTGGCCTCCCCGGAGGTGACGACGGCTGCGGTATCCACCCAGACCGCGAAGGGTGCCGTGATCGACTCGGCCAGTGACGCCCCGGCCACTTCGGAGCGTCCCGCGCTGCGCGGGGCCAAGGCCGTGGTCTCCGGTGGACGTGGGGTGGGCTCGAAGGAGGCCTTCTCCGTAGTCGAGGACCTGGCCGATGTGCTCGGCGCGGCGGTGGGCGCGTCCCGCGCAGCGGTCGATGCCGGCTACGTCCCGCAGTCGTACCAGGTCGGCCAGACCGGTGTGACGGTGACCCCGCAGCTGTACGTGGCGTTGGGGATTTCCGGGGCGATCCAGCACCGGTCCGGGATGCAGACGTCCAAGACGATCATCGCGATCAACAAGGACGAGGACGCCCCGATCTTCGAGGTCGCGGACTTCGGGATCGTCGGGGACGTGTTCACCGTGGTCCCGCAGCTGATCGAGGAGATCGGCAAGCGCCGCAACTGATTGCAGCCGCTGACGTCCGCGGGCCGGACCATGCTCGGCCTGCGGAGGGCGCAGGCCGGTCCGGCATGTCTCCCGCGCACCTGGCGCACCGTCATGATCCCTTGAGAAGGACTGATTACCACCATGAGCAGCGAGCAGAACCCGGGACAGCCTCCGGCACGGCGCCGCATGGCCGGTTATACACCGCTGGCCGGACAGCCCGAGACGCCGGCCCCTGAGCCCGAGACTCCGGCCCCGGCTGTGTCTGAGCTCCCGGCCGCGGCCCCTGAGGCCCAGGTCCCGGAGGTTGCTGTCGCATCCCAGGACTCGACGTCGACGGAGCAGCCGGAACCGGTTTCCCCGGCACAGCCCGCGGTCCCGACGAGCCAGACGGAACAGGCGCCCGTGGCCGCGGCAACGGACGCCACCGCCCGGAAGCGCCGCATGGGCGGTGCCCCGGCACCGTCCGCACCGACGCGGAAGCGCCGGATGGGTAGTGCCCCGGCTCCGACTGCAGCCGCCGCGCCCACCGCCCCCCTCAATCAGGACGCGTCACCGGCTGGCCAGGACACCTCGGCCACCCAGCCAGCCGCAGGTGAGCCGACGGCGTCCCAGGCCGCCCCGGCTGCTGCGAACGCGCCGGCAGCTCCGACCGCTGGTGCGCCGAAGCGTCGCATGGGCGGCGCTCCGTCGGCCCCGGCCACCACCCCGGCGGCATCGGCATCCGATGCCTCGGCCTCCGGGACCGAGGAGGCAGCAGCGGCCCCGAAGAAGCGGATGGGCGGGGCGCCGGCTCCGCTCAAGACCCGCATGGGTGGCGCCCCAGCCTCCGGGCCGACGGCTGGTTCCACTCCGGCGGTTTCCACTCCGGCGGCCACCGCCTCGACCGGCTCCACGTCGGCCGCCGCGGCCCCCTCCGCTGCGACCGCAACCCCCGCCGCCTCCAGCGCCGCCCCCGCCTCCGGAACCGCCACGCGGACCGCCTCGGCCAGCCGGCCGTCGTCGGGCAGGATGGGTTCGACCGGAGGGGCAGGAACGCCGGGCCCGGCCGGTGCGGCGACCCCGCCGAAGCCGGAACGCCCGTGGGTCAAGCCCGCTATGATCATCGGCGCACTGGTGGTGCTCGCCGCGCTGGTCGTGTTGGGCGCCCGGTGGCTGCGGACGCTGGAAGGCGTGCAGGAGTTCATCGCCACCTATGACGGTCATTCCACCCAGCTGGAGGCGGCCCCGGAGGGCATGCCCTGGTGGATGGGATGGCAGCACTTCTTCAACATGTTCCTGATCGTGTTGATCATCCGGACCGGCCTGCAGGTCCGCAACGAGCGCAAGCCCCCGGGCTACTGGACGGCGAAGAAGGGCTCGTTCTTCTCCCCGAAGGGCAATACCCCCAAGAAGGTGTCGCTGACCCAGTGGTTGCACCAGTGCCTGGACGTGCTCTGGGTGGTCAACGGCCTGATCTTCATCATCCTGCTGGTCGTCACGGGGCATTGGATGCGGATCGTCCCCACGGACTGGGACGTGTTCCCGAACTTGCTCTCCGGGGCGATCCAGTACGCCTCGCTGGACTGGCCGACGGAGAACGGATGGGTGCACTACAACGCCCTGCAGGTGATGGCGTATTTCGTCACGGTCTTCATCGCGGCCCCGCTGGCGATCCTGTCCGGGATCCGGTTCTCGACCTGGTGGCCGGACCATGCCGAGCGGCTCAACAAGATCTACCCGGTCGAATGGGCCCGGGCCACCCACTTCCCGGTGATGCTCTACTTCGTGGGCTTCACGGTGGTGCACGTGTTCCTGGTGTTCTTCACCGGGGCCCTGGCCAACCTGAACCACATGTACACCTCCCGGGAAGCCACGGACTGGTGGGGGCTGGTCATCTTCCTGGCCTCACTGCTGGTGACCGCCGCGGCCTGGTTCCTGACCAAACCGTTGTTCACCACCCCGATCGCCGCCCGGACGGGCAAAGTCTCCAAATAGCACCCTTGTCCCGCCCCGCGATCCGGGGAGGGCAGGGGACCATCCTGTCGCCCCACACCCCGGCGCGGCATCGAACGAAGGACAGAGAACATGCTCCGCATCACTGAAGACCAGCAGGCACTCGTGGAGGCGGTCCGCGCTTTCGCCACCGAGCGGATCGCCCCCCACGCCCTGGAGTGGGACGAGCAGAAGCACTTCCCGGTCGACGTCCTGGCTGAGGCGGGGGAGCTCGGCCTCGGCGGTATCTACGTGGATGAGGAACATGGAGGTGCCGGGCTGGAACGCAAGGACGCCGTCCTCATCTTCGAGGAGCTGTCCAAGGCCGACCCCGCTTTGGCCGCGTACATCTCCATCCACAACATGGTGGTCTGGATGATCGACTCCTTCGGCACGGACGAGCAACGGGCGACGTGGGTCCCGGAACTCGTCGGCATGCAGCGCCTCGGCAGCTACTGCCTCACCGAACCCGGAGCCGGCTCCGACGCGGCGTCCCTGGCCACCCGCGCCGTCCGGGATGGTGATGACTATGTCCTCAACGGCGTCAAGCAGTTCATCTCCGGTGCGGGCGCCTCCGAGTACTACGTGGTGATGTGCCGGACCGCGGACACCGGGGCCAAAGGCATCTCCACCCTCGTGGTCCATCAGGAGACTCCCGGGCTCTCCTTCGGTCCGAGCGAGAAGAAGATGGGGTGGAACACCCAGCCCACCCGCCAGGTGATCTTCGAGGACGCCCGCGTCCCGGTCGCCAACCGCCTCGGCGAGGAGGGAGACGGCTTCCACATCGCCATGAAGGGCCTCAACGGCGGCCGCATCAACATCGGTGCCTGCTCCCTGGGCGGCGGGCAGGCGTCCCTGGAGAAGGCCACCGCCTACCTCAAGGAACGCACCGCCTTCGGGGCCCCGCTAACCACCAAGCAGTCCCTGGTCTTCGACCTGGCCGAGATGGACATGAATCTCGAGGCGGCCCGCACTCTCCTGATGCGTGCGGCGGATGCCCTGGACCGTCAGGACCCGGACACCGTCCGGCTGTGCGCCATGGCCAAGAAGGTCGCGACCGACGCCGGGTTCGAGGCCGCCAACACCTCCCTGCAACTGCACGGCGGCTACGGCTACCTGCATGAGTACGGGGTGGAGAAGATCGCCCGGGACCTCCGCGTCCACCAGATCCTCGAGGGATCCAACGAGATCATGCGGCTGATCGTCGGCCGCATGCTGGTCGACGGCTGAAAGGACTCCCCATGAGCACGGACACGCCCACCACCGAAACAGAGCCCGAGGTCATCGTCCGCCGCGCCGGGCGACTGGGCCACCTGGTCCTCAACCGACCGAAGGCGCTGAACTCCCTCACCCACGGCATGGTGAAGACCATCAAGGCCACCCTGGAGACCTGGAAGGACGATGCCACCGTCGCCACCGTCCTCGTCTCCGGCGCGGGGGAGAAGGGCCTGTGCGCCGGCGGAGACATCGTCTCGGTCTACCGCTCCATCACCGAGGGGCGCCCCGAGGACGGGGACGTGTTCTTCGCCGACGAGTACGCCATGAACTCCCTCATCGCCGACTATCCCAAGCCCTATGTGGCCTTCATGGACGGGATCGTCCTGGGCGGTGGCGTCGGGGTGTCCGCGCACGGTTCGCACCGCATCGTCACCGAGCGCACCCGTCTGGGAATGCCGGAGACCGGCATCGGTTTCTTTCCCGACGTCGGCGGGTCCTGGCTGCTGGCCCGCACCCCCTCGCACGTCGGATTGCACATGGCGCTCACCTCCGGCCACGTCACCGGAGCCGATGCCCTCGTTGCCGGTTTCGCCGACCACTTCGTCCCGGCCGAACGGCTGGAAGAACTGGCCCTCGCGCTCGAGTCCACGGGCGCGGACGAGGCGATCGCCGCCGTCGTGAGCGCCGCCCGTGATGTCCCGCCCGCACCGCTGGCCAAGCACGTGCGCTGGATCGAGGCCTGTTACAGCGCGGGCACCGCCGAGGAGATCGTGGCCGCGCTGCAGGCCGACGGTGCCCCGGAAGCCGCTGCGGCGGCCGAGGCGATCCTGGGGAAGTGCCCGACCTCCGTGAAGATCACCCTGGACCACGTCCGCGGCGCGGCGCAGGCCCGCTCGGTGCAGGAGGTCCTGGCGGCCGACTACCGGCTGACCCACCACCTGCTGCGGGCCCACAACTTCCCCGAGGGCATCCGCGCCCTGCTGGTGGACAAGGACCGCAACCCGCAGTGGGAGCCGGCCACGCTCGACCAGGTGACCGCGGACGAGATCACCGCCCTGTCCACCCCTATCGAAGGCCGCGAACTCACCCTCTGACCCACAGCATCCCCCAGGACAACTGCCAGGAGAACTGCCATGACCGAGACCAGCCACCGCGACGACACCAGCGATACCCCAGCACCCACCGGCCCCCGCCCGTCCATCGCCTTCATCGGCCTGGGCAACATGGGTGGACCCATGGCCGCGAACCTCGTCGCGGCCGGCTACACCGTCCACGGCTTCGACCTCGTCCCGGAGGCGCTCGAAGCGGCTCGCGCGGCAGGAGTCGAGATCGCCGCGTCCGGGGCCGACGCGGTCCGAGCCGCGACGTCGGGCGACCGCGGACTGGTGATCACCATGCTGCCGGCCGGCAGGCACGTGCTCGGTGCCTATCAGGGCAACGATGCCACGGAGGGCCTCTTGGCCGCCGCGGCCCAGAACACGCTGTTCATGGATTGCTCCACCATCGCGGTGGAGGACGCCCGCAACCTCCACGAGATCGCGACGGCGGCTGGTCACCGGACCCTGGACGCGCCCGTCTCCGGCGGCACCGTCGGTGCTGAGGCCGGCACCTTGACCATGATGGTCGGCGGAGCCGAGGGTGACTTCGTAGAGGCCCGCCCCGTCCTGGACGTGGTCGGCCGGAATGTGGTCCACTGCGGCCAGCCCGGCAACGGGCTCGCAGCCAAGGTCTGCAACAACCTGATCCTCGGCGCCTCCATGATCGCCGTGTCCGAGGCCTTCGTGCTCGGCGAGAAGCTGGGATTGAGCAACGAGGCCCTGTACGACGTCGCCTCCTCCGCCACCGGCCAGTGCTGGGCTCTGACCACCAATTGCCCGGTTCCCGGCCCCGTGCCCACCTCGCCGGCCAACCGTGACTACCAGCCCGGATTCGCCGCCGCCCTGATGGCCAAGGACCTGGGACTGGCCAAGCACGCGATCGAGACCACGGGCACGCAGAGCCAGATCGGCCTGCTGGCCGAGGAGATCTATGCCGCCTTCGCTTCAGGGCAGGGCGGCACCAAGGACTTCTCGGGGATCATCGAGCAGATCCGCGACCGATCCGGCCACCCCGCGTGAACCGGTCCCGCCCGCCTCGACGCCGCAGACAGCACCGACCACCCACCGCCAAGGAGTAGTACGAGCACCATGAGTACCGACGAGAGCACTGACCAGAGCACGTACGAGACCATCCTGACCAGCACCTCCGGACGCGTCGGGACCATCACGCTGAACCGGCCGAAGGCCCTCAACGCCCTCAACCTGCAGCTCACGGACGAACTGCTCCGGGCCGCCGAGGGCTTCGACGCGGATCCCGAGATCGGCGCCATCGTCATCACCGGATCGGAGAAGGCATTCGCCGCCGGTGCCGACATCAAGGAGATGGCCACCCGCACCTTCGCCGACGTCTACACGGCCGACCTCTTCGGGGCGTGGGACCGGCTCGCCGCGGTGCGGACCCCGGTCATCTCGGCCGTGGCCGGCCATGCCCTGGGGGGCGGCTGCGAACTGGCCATGATCGCGGACATCATCATCGCCGCGGACAACGCGCAGTTCGGCCAGCCCGAGATCAAGCTCGGCATCATCCCCGGCATGGGCGGCTCCCAGCGGCTCACCCGGGCCATCGGCAAGTCCAAAGCCATGGAGATGGTCCTGACCGGCCGGACCATGAGTGCGGACGAGGCCGAGCGGTCCGGCCTGGTGGCCCGCGTGGTCCCGGTGGCCGCACTGCAGGCGGAGGCGGCGGAGCTGGCCGCCGCCATCGCCGGGATGTCCCTGCCGATCGCGATGATCGCCAAGGAATCCGTCAACCGCGCCTACGAGTCGAGTCTGAGTGAGGGCCTGCTCTACGAGCGCCGGATGAACCACGCCTGCTTCTCCACCGAGGACCAGAAAGAGGGCATGGCCGCCTTCGTCGAGAAGCGCCAGGCCACCTTCACCCACCGCTGAGCCCCCACCGGAGTCAGAGTCATCGTTCGCCGCACATCTCGAGGCCGTTCCGGGCCCAGAAAGTGTGCGGAGTGATGATTTTCCAGGTCAGTTCGAGGAAAGAGATAAACCATGAGTGAAATAGTCCTGGACGATCGAGCGGCAGGCATCCTGGCCGGCGTCGAGCAATTGCTGTGGATCGACGGGCGCGCCACCGAAGCGTCCACCGGAGAGTGGCGCGAGGTGCGCAATCCGGCCCGGCGCGGTGAGGTCATCGGCCGGGTGCCGTCGGCCGGAATCGAGGATGTCGACCGTGCCGTGGCCGCCGCGCGGCGGGCCTTCCCGGACTGGCGGAGCGCGCACTTCACAGGCCGGGCCGAGGCGTTGCTGGCCATCGCGGACGACATCGAGGCCGAGGCCGAGAAGTTCGCTCAGCTCACGGCCCTGGACACGGGAAACGCCCTGCGCTCCCAGGCCCGTCCCGAGGTCAAGACCCTGGTCTCCCTGTTCCGGTACTTCGCCGGCGTGGCCGGGGAGTCCAAGGGCGTCACCCTGCCCGCGGGGGACCAGCAGCTGCAGTACACCCGCCGCGAACCGCTGGGCGTGGTGGCCTGCATCCTGCCGTGGAACTCGCCGCTGATGATCGCCGCGTTCAAGGTCCCGGCCGCCCTGGCCGCCGGGAACACCGTGATCCTCAAAGCCGCGGATGACGCGCCCCTGACCATCCAGTACCTGGCCCAGGTCTGCCAGCGGCACGTGCCGGCCGGCGTCGTGAACTCCCTGACCGGCCGCGGCTCGGTGATCGGCAATGCCCTGTCCACTCACCCGGGCGTGGACAAGGTCTCCTTCACCGGCTCCACCGAGGTGGGCCGCGGGGTGGCAGCCCAGGCCTCCGAACGTCTGGCGCATCTGTCCTTGGAGCTGGGCGGGAAGAACCCGTCCATCGTGTTCCCGGACGCGGTCGAGGACGAGGGCATCCTGGACGGGCTGATGTTCTCCTCGCGCTTCGCCCGGCAGGGCCAGTCCTGCACCGCCGGGTCCCGGTTGTTCCTGCACGAGGACATCTACGACGAGATGCTGGAGAAGCTCGCGGCGCGGCTGGGGGCGATGGTCGTGGGTGACCCGCTGGACGAGGCCTCGGACATGGGTGCGGTGATTAACCAGTCTCAGTTCGACCAGATCAGTGGCTTCCTGGAGGAGGGGCGGAACCACCCGGACTTGACCACCGTGCTGGGCGGCTCGGCGCCCACCGAGGGTCCGCTGACCGAGGGCTTCTACCACCTGCCGACCATCTTCGGCGGGGCCCGCAATGACTTCCGGCTGGCCCAGGAGGAGATCTTCGGGCCGGTGCTGGTGGCCATCAAGTGGAAGGACGTGGACGAGGTGATCCAGATGGCCAACGACTCCCACTACGGCCTCGCCGCCTACGTGTGGACCCATGACTTGGATGACGCGTTGAACACGGCACACCGGATCGAGTCCGGGTGGGTTCAGGTCAACCAGGGCGGCGGCCAGGTGGTGGGCCAGTCCTACGGTGGTTACAAGCAGTCCGGGATGGGCCGCGAGGCCTCGCTGGAGGGCATGCTGGAGGGCTTCACCCAGATCAAGCAGATCAACGTGAAGCTGAGGAAGTGAGCGTGGGCTTGAGCATGACGGACCAGAGTGCGGACCACACCCTGCCCGACGGCGGCGGGTCACCCGCCGCTGCCGGCGCGGCACTGCCGCTGGCCGGGATCACCGTGATGGACCTGTCCCGGGCCCTGGCGGGGCCGTACTGCACCGCCCTGCTCGGGGACCTGGGGGCGGAGATCATCAAGGTCGAGTCCGCCAAGGGCGGGGACTCCACCCGGTCGTGGCCACCGTTCGAGGACCAGCACTCGCTCTACTTCGACTCCACCAACCGGAACAAACAGTCGATCGCGGTGGACTTCTACACCGAGCAGGGCCGTCAGCTGCTGTGGGACCTCGCGGTCTCCGCGGACGTGCTGGTGGAGAACTTCCGCCCCGGCGTCCTGTCCACCATGGGCCTGGACCCGGAACGGCTGCGCGCGGCGAACCCGGGTCTGGTCATCGCCTCCGTCTCCGGGTTCGGGGCCACCGGCCCGCTGGCCCAGGCGGCCGGGCTGGACCAGGTGGCCCAGGGCATGTCCGGGCTGATGTCCGTGACCGGCTCGGACGCCGACTCGCCCACCCGGGTGGGCGTGCCGGTCATGGACCTCTACGCGGGAGTCTTCACCGCCGTGGGGATCTGCGCCTCGCTGGCCGGCCGCGCCGGCAACGGCGGTCAAGGCCACGAGGTGGGGACCTCCCTGCTGGAAGCCGGGCTGGCCGTCTCGGCGTTCCAGGGCCAGAACTACCTGTCCACCGGTGCCGTTCCGGTGCCGCAGGGCAACAACCACCCCGTGCTCTCCCCGTACGGGGTGTTCCGCACCGCGGACATTCCGGCGATCATCGCGGTGGGCAACCAGGCGCATTGGAAGAAGTTCTGCGGCATCATCGGCGCCCCCGAGCTCGAGGAGGATCCGCGCTTCGCCCTCGGACGTGACCGCTCGGAGCACCGGGCCGAGCTGACCGAGCTGATCGAACAGAAGCTGGTGCGCCGGCCCGGGCTGGAGTGGATCGAGGAGTTCCGCGCCGCCGGCATCCCGACGGGCCCGATCTACACCTACGCCCAGGCCTTCGAGGACCCCCAGGTGCAGGCCTTGGACATGGTGCAGACCGTCCAGCGGCTCGACGGCTCGGCGCTGCCGCTGCTGCGCGGGCCGCTGAGCATCAACGGCACCGCCACCGGCGTGCGCAAGGCCCCACCCGCCCTGGGCGAGGACACCCGGACCGTGCTCGAGGGGCTCGGCCTGGACGAGGGCCAGATCGCAGGCCTCGTCGAGGCGGGCATCGTGCAGGCACACCCGCCGGCGGGCGGTCGGCCGTGAGCGCGGGGACGGAACCTGAGGCCACCGTGCCCGGCGGGACGGTGGAGATCTCGCAGCAGGGAGCCATCGCCACCCTCACCCTGGCCAACCCGGGGCGGCGCAATACCATGACGGAGGTCATGTGGCGGGCCCTGGAGCCCGCCTGCGCCCGACTGGCGGATGACGCATCGGTGCGCGCCGTCGTCGTGCGCGGGGCCGGAACAGACTTCTCCGCCGGAGCGGATATCTCCGATCTGCGCACCATCCTGCGTGACGAGGATTCCGGGCGTCACGACGGCGGTGCCTTGGCCGCTGGCGAGGCGGCCCTGGCCGGCCTGCACAAGCCGACCATCGCGGCCGTCGAGGGCTATTGCCTCGGGGGAGCCTGGCAGATCGCCGCGGCCTGTGACATCCGCCTGGCGTCCTCGGAGGCGACCTTCGGGATCACTCCCGCCAAGATCGGCATCGTGTATCCGACCGCCGGGATCGAACGGCTGGTGCGGATCGCGGGCCAGGCCACGGCGAAGTACCTGCTGTTCAGCGGTGACTTCGTGGATGCCGAACGGGCCCGCGTGCTGGGCCTGGTCCAGGCGGTGCACCCCGCCGAGACCTTCTGGGGCGAGGTGGATGCATTCGCCGAGCGGCTCGCGTCCCGCTCTCAGCTGTCCATCCAGGCCATGAAGGACATCGTGGACACCATCGTCTCGGCGGGCGCCGGGGCCGGCGGTGGAACCGAACTGCGGCACGCCAACGACCACTGGCAGCAGCTGATGGCCACCGCCGGGGACGCCGAGGCGGGGGTGGGGGCCTTCCTGGCCAAGCGGACCCCGGAGTTCACCTGGAACGGCGGGCGAGACGTCCAGCGGCAGGCCCGGCAGTCGATCAGGACGGGAGATCCCCAGCCGTGACACCTCCGCTCCAGCACGACCCCGTGGCGCAGGCCCACCAGAACTGGGCGGGACACGGGTGGGGTGAGTCCGCCGACGCCATGGCCGCGGTGACCTCCCTGTTCCGTGTGCAGCAGATCCTCATGGCCCGGATCGATGCTGTGCTGCGCCCCCTGGACCTGACCTTCGCCCGCTTTGAGATGCTGACCCTGCTGGGGTTCTCCCGGACGGGGGCGATGCCGCTGGCCAAGGCCTCGAGCCGGCTCCAGGTCCATCCCACCTCGGTCACCAACACCGTGGAGCGCTTGGGACAGGCCGGTCTCGTGGAGCGGCAGCCGCATCCCACGGACGGCCGGGCGAATCTCATCGCCATCACTCCACAGGGCCGCGACCTGGCACTGCAGGCGGCCCGGGAGCTCAACCGCGAGGTCTTCGCCGACCTCGGTCTGCCCGCGGGGGTGCTGACCGACCTCAACCGCATCCTCGGGACGTTTCGCTATGCGGCCGGAGACTTCTCCGAGCCGAGTCCCTTGGCGGGCGGTCCGGCTGGCCGCCGACTCAGCGACGGTGACCCCGGCGGTGGTCCCGTCTCCGCGGCCGCCGAGGAAGGCGCGAGGGAGGGGGAAAGGACGCCGGCCAGCCCGGACGGTGCGGCGGCCCCGACCCCCGGGGATGCCGCGGGCACACCCGTACGCCCCAAGCGGCGCAGGCTGCCGAGAGCATAGGGCATCCCGCCGCCCGCTGGGTTCAAGGACACGCCCCTGATTTGTTTTCTGAAAGAAATAATGAGAAAATAAATAGGTCAATTTCCGGTGGAGGGCTTCCGCCTGCCCCGGTGATGGTTCGGTGTAAGCAACAGGAAGGTGCATCCCACCCATGCGTCTGGTTCCCGGTCAGTTTGTTGTCCATCCCCACCACGGCCCCGCGATCGTCCTTGATCGTCAGGTCCGGCAATTGAAGGGCAAGGACGTCGCGTATGTGGAACTGGACATCCAGGACAAGGGATTGCGCATCTCCGTTCCCGAATCGATGGTCAAGGACATCGGTGTCCGCGATGTCAGCAGCCACACCCAGGTCCGCAAGCTGATGTCCCTCCTGGCGAAGCCCAGCGAGTACGTCGAGGAGCAGTGGTCCCGGCGGCTGAAGGCCTTCCAGGAGAAGCTTGCGACCGGTGACCTGCCCCGCGTGGCCGAAGTGGTCCGAGACCTGCACCGCCGTCAGGCCGAGAAGGACCTGTCCATGGCCGAGCGCACCCTGTACCGCGATGCCGTGGAGATCCTCGCCGCCGAGGTCGCCATCGTCCTGGACATCTCCGTGGTGGAGGCCGAGGACGTCATGGTCCAGGCCATCGACGGCACGCCGCTGAAGGACCTGGGTCTGGACCGCGGCAAGGATTCCAAGCACGCCAAACAGGCCGCCTGACAGGCGCGGCCGTCACCGGGCGGCGCGGAACACCGCTTCGGCCTGCACGAACGGCTTGGGCTGGGTGAGATTCCCGACGTCGGCCCCGCCGGCCACCAGCTCGACGTCCACGATGCGCAGGGAGCGTCCTGCGTGGCGCACTCGGGTGCGCGCGGCGATGGCGCCCCCGGCCGGGCGGAGGAAGAGGACTCGCAGCGACTGCAGGTCGAATCCCGCCCGATCCGGCATGGCTTGCTGAGCCGCCAACCCGGACATGATGGTCAGCGCGCCACCGTGCACTGCCCCCTGTGGGTTCATCAACTCGACGTTCTCGGCAAATTGCGGACCGTCCTGGAAGCTGTCGGTGACGGAGGGGCGTTCGCCGTCGCCGGGCATGGAGCCGCCCTGCATTCCCACGAGCGTGGCCAGGGGCACCTCCGTCTCTGGACCGAGCGGGAGCGATGCCAGTCGCCTGTACTGGTCCGCCGTGGCGCCGGAGTTCGGGCCGACGCCCTGGAACCACCCCGTGGCGTGGATGTAGACCGTTCCTTCGGGATCCTGCAAGCTGGCCTGGGCCATGCCACCCAGGGAGTCGACGGCGGCCGCGCTCGCCCAGGACTCCAGGACGGTTCCCTCGGCGGGGTAGGGGCGGTTGAAATTGAGCTGCAACTCGGTGGTGACGATCCAATCCAGGTCCATGGCGGCCGCGCGGATGGCTCGTGCCAGCGTGTTGTCCAGCAGCACGGCGGCGGAGAGCCCGGTGGGGCGTCCTTCGGCGTCCAGGGACCAGGGGCCCGTCCTCAGGGTGCCCGTCCGTTCCCGCGCCCCGTGCTGCTGTGCCGCGAACAGCTGGACGCGCGTCAGCTGCTCGGTGCGGCCGAGCAGGTGGGGACGTTCGGTCGTGGGGGCCGCGGGCGGCGAAGGGGTAGAGAAGGTCATTCCAGCAACCTAACCCAGAGCGGTTCTTCTCGGCCGCCAGCCGTTGTGACCCGGTTCATATCACGCTATCCTCGGGGCTGCAAAGATAACGGAATGATTAAGATCTCAGGATGCCCGTTCGGCCTCGAAAGGTTTGCCCGGGCAACCGCGTCAGCTATGGGATGTGGCGGCGTGTCGGACGGAGTGATACCGGGCGGTGAAGAGGCCCAAAACCCCGCAAATCCGCCAGACCGGGCTTGAAATCAGATTTCATCTCGTTAGGTTGGAGGGGATGGCAGATGATGCAGACACAGCACTGACCACCCGACCGACAGCCCCCGTGCTCCGCCCTCCGCAGACAGAGGACGGAGCGGCGTTGTGGCATATGACCAAGGACTCGAAGGTCCTCGACCTCAACTCGTCCTACTACTACCTGCTGTGGTGCCGGGACTTCGCCGACACCACCGTGATCGCCGAGATCGACGGCGAGCCGGCCGGCTTCGTCACCGGCTACCTCCGGCCAGATGCCCCCACCACGCTGATGGTGTGGCAGGTAGCCGTGACCGAGGCCGCCCGGGGCCACGGCCTGGCCTCCCGCATGTTGGACGAACTCGTGGCCCGCACCTCAGCCGCGGCGCTGGAGACCACCATCACGGATGACAACGAGGCCTCCCAGCGACTCTTCGCCAGCCTCGCCGAGCGCTTCGGAGCGGACCACCAGATCACCCCACTGATCACGGCGGAGATGTACCCGGACGGACACGACACGGAATACCTCCACCGCATCGCTCCTCTCGCGGAGTAGTCGCCCCGTCGGCGCGTTGTAGCGCTCCCGAATGCCGTGCAGTGGCCTCGCCCCACTGTCGGCAAACCTCAGCGCGACCCGAACGTGAACCCATCACCACTCGCCATCGCCCCCACCGACCATGCAGGCCATCCACCACGCGGATGTCTGCCAAGAAAGGGATGAACCATGGACACCACCGTCTTCACCACCATCGAATCCGAGGTCCGCAGCTACAGCCGCGGCTGGCCCACCGTCTTCACCCAGGCCAAGGGCGCCGTCCAGACCGCCGAGGACGGCACCGAGTACCTGGACTTCTTCTCCGGCGCCGGCGCGCTGAACTACGGGCACAACCACCCGCTGCTGCAGAAGGCCTTGGTCGAGTACATCGCCAGCGATGCCCCCGTGCACTCCCTGGACATGATGACGCCGGCCAAGCGGGACTTCCTGCAGACCTTCAGTGACGTCATCCTGAAGCCGCGCGGACTGGACTACAAGGTCATGTTCCCCGGCCCCACGGGGACCAACACCGTGGAGGCCGCCCTCAAGCTGGCCCGCAAGGTGACCGGCCGCCAGCACATCCTCTCCTTCACCAACGCGTTCCACGGCATGACGCTCGGCTCGCTGTCCGTGACCGGCAACTCGATGAAGCGCAAGGGCGCCGGCATTCCGCTGACCAACAGCTCGAAGATCCCGTATGACGACTACTTCAACGGTGAGATCGAGGACTTCATGTGGCTGGAGCGTGTCCTGGAGGACTCCGGCTCCGGCGTGGACAAGCCGGCCGCCATCATCGTGGAGACCGTCCAGGGTGAGGGCGGTGTGCGTGCCGCCCGCCTCGAGTGGCTCAAGCAGCTCTCGGATCTGTGCGGCAAGCACGAGATCCTGCTGATCGTGGACGACGTCCAGGCCGGCTGCGGCCGGACCGGCACCTTCTTCAGCTTCGAGGAGGCCGGCTTCACCCCGGACATCGTCTGCGTCTCCAAGTCGATCTCCGGTTACGGCCTGCCGATGGCCTTGACCCTCTTCCGCCCCGAGCTGGACGTGTGGGAGCCCGGCGAGCACAACGGGACCTTCCGCGGCAACAACCCGGCGTTCGTCACCGCCACCGCCACCCTGAAGGAGTTCTGGGCCGACGACTCGTTCCAGAAGGGACAGCTGGCCGAGGCCATCGCCACCGTGCACGGCGCCCTGGAACAGATCGCCGCCTCCGTGGACGGTGCCTCCGTCCGCGGCCGCGGACTGCTGGCTGGCCTGTGCTTCGCGGACACGGAGGTGGCCAGCAAGGTGGCCGCCGAGTCCTTCCGGAACGGCCTGCTCGTGGAGACCTCCGGTCCCGACGATGAGGTCCTGAAGCTGATGCCGGCCCTGACCACCCCGAAGGACCAGCTGGAGCGTGGCATGGGCATCATCGCCGCGGCCGTGGCCACGGTGACCGGCACCGACGTCGCCTATCAGCCGGGAGCCGGCACGCTCGCCGCCGCCTGAGCCCCTCGGCGCCCCGGCGCTTTCCTCCACGGCACCGACGGCGGTACGTTATGCGGCACACGCCGCACCGGCCGCCGTCGTGCCCCCCGCAGATGTACCAACCGTCCTGACCGAAAGGAATCCACATGCTGGTGACCAACCTGAATGACCTGAATGACACCGAGCGCGACATCAAGTCGGAGACCTGGCGCTCACGCCGCATGGTGCTGGCGCGTGAGGGCGTCGGCTTCTCCTTCCACGACACCGTGATCTACGCCGGCACCACCTCGACGTTCCACTACGCGAACCACATCGAGGCCGTGTACTGCGTGCAGGGCGAGGGCACCCTGACCAACGAGGTGACCGGTGAGGTGCACGAGCTCAAGGACGGCACCATGTACCTGCTGGACGGCAACGAGAAGCACACCGTGCGCGCCACCACCGAGCTGCGGATGGCCTGTGTCTTCAATCCGCCGGTGACCGGCCGCGAGACCCACGATGCCAACGGTGTCTACCAGCTCGTCTTCGAAGAGGGCTCGGACCGCAAGGTGCCGAAGAAGGCCAACGTCGAAACTGAAGCGATGGCCTGATCGCCTGACGGGCGGAGACCGGTACCGATCGGTACCGGCCCCGCCGAGCAACAGTGGCCCGGTACCCCCGAACTCCCCTTGCGGGGGATCGGGGTGCCGGGCCACAGTGGTATGTGGGGTGACGGGGCATAGTAGGGCCCGCACCCGAGTGGTGAGAACCACCGAAACCGCGCAGAACACCGAAGGATAGGAGAAGACCGATGACTGCAACGGCAACGCAGCACAGAATCGACACCTACCCCACCCGGAACAATGGTGAGGTCAAGGTCATGCCCCGCGAGGATGCGGTGGTGTGGGGGTCCGCGTCAGAGGGTCCGCTGGACCAGGCGACCCTGGACGGGTTCGACGCCCGCGGGTATCTGTCGATCGACCGGCTGGTCAGCGACGACGAGGTGGCGGAATTCCACCGAGAACTCGATCGCCTCTCGCACGACCCGCAGGTCCGGGCCGATGAGCGCTGCGTGATCGAGGCCAGCAGCCGTCAGGTGCGCTCGGTCTTCGACGTGCACCGCATCAGCCCGGTGTTCAAGAAAATCGCCAACGACCCGCGGGTAGTGGACCGGGCGCGGCAGCTGCTGGGTTCAGACGTGTACATCCACCAGTCCCGCGTGAACTTCAAGCCCGGCTTCGAGGGCAAGGAGTTCATGTGGCACTCCGACTTCGAGACGTGGCACGCGGAGGACGGCATGCCCGCCCCGCGGGCCGTCAGCATCTCGATCTCGATGACGGACAACTATTCCTACAACGGGCCGCTGATGATCATGCCCGGCTCGCACCGCGAGTACGTCTCCTGCGACGGGGCCACTCCGGAGGACAACTACCTCAAGTCCCTGGTCATGCAGGGTGCCGGGACCCCGAGCAAGCAGATCCTGACGGACTTCTACGACCGTTACGGGATCGACGTGCTGGAGGGCCAGGCCGGCGGGGCCGTCATGTTCGACAGCAACTGCATGCACGCGTCCAACGGCAACGTCACCCCGTTCCCGCGCTCCAACGTGTTCATCGTGTTCAACTCGGTGGAGAACACGATCGAGGAGCCGTACGCCGCGGCCAGGCCACGGCCCGAGTTCGCCGGCTCGACCGATTTCACGCCGGCCGGACTGCGCTGACAGCACCCGGGCAGACACCACTTTGCGGGCAGAAACAACCGGTTGTTTCTGCCCGCAAAGTTGTCTGGCGGCGGTGTGACTCCCGATCGGGCTGGGGAGGTGGCCCGGAGGGCCTACGCCTTCCGGTCCTCGTGGGTTGCCTCGTCGACCAGGGGCGCGTCCTCCGGGTGTGCGGCCAGGTGCTCGCGGTGTGCCTCGTCCACGTGCAGGTCGGATCCCTCCACGGACTTCGGCACCAGGGACACGGCCACAAAGGAGACGATGGCCAACGCGGCGATGTAGACGCCGATGGTCCAGCTGGCACCGGTGCGGTTCAGCAGCAGCTGGGCGATCATCGGGGCGAAGGCGCCGCCGATGATCGAGCCGAAGGCGTAGCCGATGGACACCCCGGAATAGCGGACGTTGGCCGGGAACATCTCGGCGTAGAGCGCGGACTGCGGGCCGTACGAGGGGCCGAGGCCGATGGTGAGGATGACGATGGCCAGGGTGAACAGCGGCAGTGAGGCCGTGTCCAGCAGGAACCACATGGGGATCGCCCACAGGATGATGATGCCGTAACCGATCTGGAAGGTGCGGATCTTGCCGATCCGGTCACCGAGCCGGCCGCCCAGCATGGTGAAGGCCAACCAGCCGAGGCCGCCGATGAAGGAGGCCACGAGCGTGGACTCCCGGCTCATGCCCAGCACGTTGGCCCCGTAGGAGGCGAAGAAGGCGATGACCAGGTAGCCGGCCGCGTTGTTGGCGGCGAAGATCAGGGCGGCCAGGATGACGTTCTTCTTGTGGTTCTTCAGGAGCACGCCCAGGGGAGCGGCCGACTCCTTCTTGCGCAGCTGCATCTCCTTGAACACCGGGGACTCGTCCACGGCGCGGCGGATGAGGTACCCCACGAGGATCAGCACCACGGAGGAGAGGAAGGGGATGCGCCAGCCCCAGGCCATGAAGGCCTCCTCGGACATGGAGCTGGTCAGCAGCGTCATGAAGGCGGTGGCCAGCAGCATGCCGATCGGGACACCGATCTGCGGGTAGGAGCCGAAGGTGCTGCGCAGGTTGCGTGGAGCGTGCTCGACCGACATCAGGGCGGCTCCGCCCCATTCGCCACCGGCGGAGAAGCCCTGCACGATGCGCAGGAAGATCAGGAGGATGGGCGCCCAGACGCCGATCACGGCGTGGGTGGGCAGCATGCCGATCAGGGCCGTGGCCCCGCCCATGCCGACCAGGGTGATCACCAGGATCATCTTGCGTCCGTATTTGTCCCCCAGGTGACCGGCGACGATGGCGCCGAGCGGACGGAACAGGAAGCTGATGCCCAGGGAGGCCCAGGAGACCACCTGGGCCAGTGGGGCGTTCTCCGCGGCCAGCGGAGCGAAGAACAGGGGCGCCAGCACGAAGGCCGCGGCCTGGGCGTAGATGAAGAAGTCGTACCACTCGATGGTGGTGCCGACGAGGGTGCCGGCGAGGACCTTGCGCTCCTCGGGGCTGCGCCGCGGGCGGGCTGCCGCTGCGGTCGGTGAATCTGCCATGGTGAGCTCCAGATGACGGGTGGGATGCTGAGGACGGTGCGGATTAGTGACTGACCGTTCGGTCACCGCACGATGATAATCCACTCTTGTGAGTCACGCCACAACCACCTCGCGGCAGTTTGCCTGGTTGACCCCGCCCGCCGAGGGTGCGAATCTCATAGTGAACGATTGGTCGGTAATTCTCTGCTGTCCGGCCAGTGAACCCCTGCGTCCCCCTCGAACGGAGCCGAAGTGAGCGAAGCATTCCTGATCGGAGGTGCCCGCACGCCGGTTGGCCGGTACGGGGGTGCCCTCTCCTCCGTCCGGCCGGACGACCTGGCCGCCCTGGCCATCCGCGCCGCCGTCGAGCGGTCCGGGCTGGACCCGGCCTCGGTCGACGAGGTCATCTACGGCAACGCCAACGGCGCGGGCGAGGAGAACCGCAATGTCGCCCGGATGGCCTGGCTGCTGGGCGGCTACCCGGACCACGTCCCCGGCATCACCGTCAACCGCCTCTGTGCCTCTGGCATGAGTGCCATCCAGATGGCCACCCACATGATCCAGGCCGGTGCCGCCGAGATCGTGGTGGCCGGCGGCGTTGAGTCCATGTCCCGCGCGCCCTGGGTCATGGAGAAGCCCACCACGCCGTTCGCCAAGCCGGGCGAGGTCGTGGACACCTCCATCGGCTGGCGCTTCACCAACCCGGCTTTCCTGTCCGGGGAGTACTCCCGCGGCGGCAAGGCCACCTACTCCATGCCGGAGACGGCAGAGGAGGTGGCGCGGATCTACAACACCTCGCGCGAGGACTGCGACGCCTTCGCCGTCCGGTCCCACGAACGTGCCCTCGCGGCCATCGAGGCCGGGCGCTTCGCCGACGAGATCGTCCCCGTGACTGTCAAGGGACGCAAGGGCGCCGAGACGGTGGTGGACACCGATGAGGGACCGCGGCCGGGCACCTCGGCCGACGTCCTCGCCGGGCTGCGTCCCTTGGTGAAGGGCGGCAGCGTGGTCACGGCCGGCAACGCCTCCACCCTGAATGACGGGGCCTCCGCGATTATCGTCGCCTCCGAGGCCGCCGTGGCGAAGTACGGGCTCACGCCTCGAGCCCGGGTGCTGGCGGGCGCCTCGGCCGGGCTGGCGCCGGAGATCATGGGCATGGGGCCGGTCCCCTCCAGCCGCAAGGTGTTGGAACGCACGGGCACCGCGGTCGGCGACCTCGCCGCCGTCGAACTCAACGAGGCCTTCGCCTCGCAGTCCCTGGCCAGCCTGCGCGAGCTGGGCCTGGATGCTGGGACAGTGAACAACGACGGCGGCGCGATCGCCCTCGGACACCCGCTCGGCTCCTCCGGGTCGCGGATCGTGATCACCCTCCTCGGCCGGCTCGAGCGCGAGGCGTCCCCGGGGGCGCGGGGCCTGGCCACGATGTGCGTCGGCGTCGGCCAGGGCGCGGCGCTCCTGGTGGAGGCGGTCTGATGGCCACGCTGGACGTCCTGGATCCGGAGAGCTTCTCCACCCTGGTGGTGGATGAGGGTGAGGATCGATTGGTGGTGCGGCTGCATCGGCCTGCGGTGCGCAATGCGATCGATCAGGTGATGGTGGATGAGTTGCACGTGGTCTGCGCGTCCCTGGAGCGGGTGCCGAAGGTGTTGGTCCTGGCCGGGACCCCCTCGGACGGTGAAGCCGGGGTCAAGGGCGTGTTCGCCTCCGGGGCGGATATCGCCCAGTTGCGTGAGCGTGGCCGGGCGGATGCGCTGGCCGGGATCAACTCCACGCTCTTCGACCGGATCGCCAAGCTGCCGATGCCGGTGATCGCCGCCCTGGACGGTTACGCGTTGGGTGGGGGTGCGGAGTTGGCGTATGCGGCGGACTTCCGGATCGGCACGGCGGCGCTGCGGATGGGCAATCCCGAGACGAATCTGGGCATTATGGCGGCGGCGGGGGCGACGTGGCGGCTCAAGGAGTTGGTGGGGGAGCCGTTGGCCAAACAGATCCTGCTGGCCGGCCGGGTCCTGACCGGTGCCGAGTGCCTGGCGGCCGGGCTGATCAGCGAGCTGGTCGAGCCCGAGCAGTTGATGGACGCCGCGCACTCGTTGGCGGATCGGATTGGTGCGCAGGACCCACTGGCGGTACGGATCACCAAATCCGTGTTCCATGCCCCGCGCCAGGCTCACCCGGTGATCGACACCCTGGCCCAGTCCATGCTCTTCGAGTCCGAGGCGAAGTTCGAGCGCATGCAGGCCTTCCTCGACCGCAAGAACACCCAGACCAGCAAGACCACCCAGAAGACCAATAACCCTCCTGAGGAGCAGGCATGAGCACCGACAATTCCATGACGGCCCCGGCAGCCACGGACTCGGCAGCCACGGCCCCGGCAATTCCGGGCCGAGTCGGGGTGCTCGGTGGTGGGCGGATGGGTGCCGGGATCGCGCATGCGTTCTTGATCAAGGGCGCCGAGGTCGTGGTGGTCGAGCGTGACGAGGAGGCGGCGGCCGCGGCCCGGCAACGGGTGGCCACTTCCACCGGCCGGTCCGCTGAGCGCGGTCAGCTCGAGGCCGGCCTCGACGAGGTGCTGGGGCGGTTGACCGTGTCTGTGGACCGCGCGGACTTCGCGGGCCGGGAGGTGGTGATCGAGGCGGTCCCGGAGGACTGGGAGCTGAAGGTGGCCTCTCTGAAGGACGTCGAGCAGTACCTGGATGCCGGGGCGGTGCTGGCCTCGAACACCTCGAGCCTGTCCGTGACCGGGCTCTCGGCCGAGCTGGTGCATCCGGAGAACTTCCTGGGTCTGCATTTCTTCAATCCGGTGCCGGCCTCGACCCTGATCGAGGTCGTGGTCGGCGCCCAGACCGCCCCCGAGTGGGTGGAAGCGGCCCGGGCCTGGACCGCGGGACTGGGCAAGACCGCCGTCGTGGTCAATGACGCCCCCGGCTTCGCGTCCTCCCGGCTCGGGGTCGCGATCGCCCTGGAGGCGATGCGCATGGTCGAGGAAGGGGTGGCCAGTCCTGAGGACATCGACAACGCCATGGTCCTGGGCTACAAGCACCCCACCGGGCCCCTGAAGACCACGGACATCGTGGGGCTGGACGTGCGCCTGGGCATCGCCGAGTACCTGGCCTCCACCCTGGGTGAACGCTTCGATCCGCCCCAGATCCTGCGGGACAAGGTCGCCGCCGGCGAGCTCGGCCGCAAGACCGGTCAGGGCTTCTTCACCTGGAGCTAACCCGCGACCCGCATCCCCCATCGCGGGGTT
>NZ_JALDXU010000029.1:0-32902 GCF_032154715.1 Citricoccus sp.
TACGACGCCGTCTACCTCGTGGGAGGCCACGGAACCATGTGGGACTTCCTGAACACCGAAGGTTTGCAGAACCTGGTGGCCAGCGTCTACAACGCCGGTGGCGTGGTGGGCGCGGTCTGCCACGGGCCTGCCGGCCTGCTGAACGGCGTGACTCCGATCGCCGGCACCGCCGGCGGCGCTGATGTGGTCGAGGCCACCATGTCCGGCATCCACAACGCCATGGTGTGGGGCGCGGTCATCGCGCTCGTGGCCTTCGCCGGGTCCTTCTTCGTGAAGTCCGTCCCGGCCGATGAGGAGCCGGACGCCGTGGCCCACTCCCCGGCGCCCGCTCCGGAGAGCACGCCCGTCCACTGACCCACCCCGCCCCGGCGCCCATCTGGCGGTGGGGCGCAGAGGGTGGGGGACCGGTTACTGGCGGTCCAGGTCGTACTGGGCGGCCAGCCGGACCGGTGCGGAGCCGGCACCGTAGCCCTCGTAGCCGTCCCGGCGCTCGACCACCTCGAAGAACACGGTGCCCACGGTGCGGGTGTAGAAGTGCAGGAACTCCCCACCCTCGTCCCGGTCGTACATCACGTCGTTCTCCCGCAGCTCGGCGAGGAAGGCCTCGTCCAGGGCGAAGCGCGCGGCCAGGTCCTCGTAGTAGTTCGAGGGGACGGGCAGCATGCGCAGTCCCCGGGCACGGGAGCGGCGTGCCACCTCGACGGCATCCGAGGCCAGAAACGCCACATGCTGCGGGTAGGCGGCCTTCAGCCGGAGCTCGTCGTGGTCGATCTGACCTGTCACCGTGCGGGTACGGGAGGACCGTCCCGGGTCCAGGCCGTGCGGGATGAGGTTCAGCGGCACGCGGACGGCACCGTCCGGGGTGCGCATCACCTCGGAGCGCACCAGGCCCTGCGGGGAGGCGACGTCATTGCTGACCTGTGCCTCGAGCCCGAACAGCGAGCGGTAGAACAGCACACCCTCCTCGAACCACTGCCAGGGCTGGGCCAGATTGACGTGATCGATCCCGAGGATCAGCCCGTCCCCGGCCACGACGCCGGCCGTGCCCGTCCCAGCCCCAGCGTCACCGTGCGCCGCGGCGCCGGTGGCCGGGCCGCCGTCGTTCCGGCCGTACTCGGCCACCCACTGGGGTGCGGCGGCCGAGGTGGGCGCCAGGAAGACCTCGGTGCCGTCCGGGGCCTGCACCCCGCGCAGCACCATCTCGTCCGCCCGGTTGGCCCGCCAGGCTTTGGGGTAGTGCAGGGTGCGGGCGTGGTCCGCGGTGGTGCGGGGTTCCGGCACCTGCAGACCGATCGAGGCGATGACGGAGCCGCCGGCGTGCTCCAGCGGCGCCTCGGTGCGGTCGTTGGTGACCACGCGGGCCTGTCCGGCCGAGAAGAGGTGGACGTCCTTGGTGCGGTGGCGTCCATGGTCCGCGAAGCCGAGCTGCGTCAGCACCTCGGCCAGGTCTGCGGGTTCCGCGGCGCGGACCTCGGCGAAGTCCCACCCGGTGGGGTGGGCGGGTGCGTCCCCCGCCTGGGCGTCGTCGAGCCACTGCAGGGAGCGCATGGCCTCGCGGGCGGTGCGCACGGACTCCGTCTGGCGGTAGACGTCGGAGAAGACCTCCAGGGAGATCGGCCCGGCATATCCGGTCGCGTAGAGCTCCCGCATGAAGGTGATCAGGTCGAAGCCGCCCTCGCCGGGGAAGTTGCGGTGGTGGCGGGACCAGGACAGCACGTCCATCAACATGATCGGCGCATCCGCCATCTGGACGAAGAACACCTTCTCCCCGGGGATCGCCTGGAAGCCACGGACGTCGCCGCGGCGGGAGAGGATGTGGAACGAGTCCAGGCAGACGCCGAGGTTGGGCCGGTCGGCCTGTTCCACCAGCGACCAGGCGTGCTCGTAGGTGTTCACGAACCGGCCCCAGGCCAGCGCCTCGTAGGCGATGCGGATCTGGTACTGGGCGGCCAGGTCGGCGGCGCGGCGGAGCTGGTCCACCGCGACCTCGTCCTCCCAGCTCGTGGCGGTGCCGACGTTGGAGCACAGCAGGATCAGGTCCACGCCGAGGCGCTGCATGAGCTGGAACTTGCCCTCGAGCCGGCGCAGGTTGTCCTGGAAGATGCTCTCCTCCACGCCTTCCAGGTCCCGGAACGGCTGGTAGAGGTCCAGGGTCAGCCCGAGCTCCGCGGCGAGGTCCCGGACCTGCTCCGGGGACAGCGGCGAGGCCACCAGGTCCGGCTCGAACACCTCGATCCCGTCGAAGCCGGCCTCCGCGGCCGCGCGCATCTTCTCCTCGAACGTGCCCGCCAGGCACACGGTGGCGATCGACGTGCGGGACATGCGGAGGGGTTCTGCGTTGACGGCGTGGACGGCGGGGGCGCTCTGGCTCATGCCATTAACCCTACGTCGGTTCTCAGCGCTGCTTCGCGGCGACGAGCTCGAGGAAGTGGGCCCGTACCCGTTCCGGATCGGCATGGAGCCCGGTCATCAGGCCGAACGCGTCCAGGGCCTGGCCCACGGCCATCGTCCCGCCGTCCACCACCTGGCAGCCGGCCATCCGGGCCGCCACGACCAGCTCGGTCTCCACCGGCAGGTACACCACATCCGAGACCCACAGCTCGGGGCGCAGCCACGCGGCATCCACCGGGATGCCGGGATGGGTGTGCATCCCCACGGGCGTGCAGTGTGCGAAACCGGTGGCGGTGCCCAGGGCGTCCCGCAACTCGGCGTGCGGACGGGCCGTGACCTGCTGGTCCGGGAACTGCTCCTGCAGGTCGGATGCGCGGGCCGTGGCCCGCTCGAGGTCGAGGTCGATCAGGGTGAGCCGCTCCGCCCCGGCGCGCAGGAGTGCGTAGGCCACGGCCGAGCCGGCCCCGCCGGCGCCGAGCTGGACCACGGAACCCAGGTCGGGATCCGCCAGGGTGTTCTTCAGCCCCGTGATGTAGCCGGAGTAGTCGGTGTTGTGGCCCACGGAACGGCCCTGCTCGAACACCACGGTGTTCACCGCACCGAGGTTGCGGGCGTCCTCGTCCACCTCGTCCAGGTGTTCCATGATGGTCTGCTTGAACGGGTGGGTGATGTTGAACGCGTTGAAGCCCAGGCGCCGTCCGTACTCCAGCAGCCGGGGGGCCTCGTCCTGCGCCGACCGGCCCTCGAAGCCCAGGGCCGCCACGTCCACCGGACGGTAGAGGTAGAGGAGTCCGTGCTCACGGCCTTCCTTCTCATGCATGGGCGGGCTCAGCGAGGTCGTGATCCCGTCCCCGATCAATCCGACCAGATACGATTCCCCGACGGTGCTCATGCGTACTCCATTCTCGTGTTCATTCCCGGTGGCCGCCTTTAACGGTAGCCCCGTCAGGCCGGGGCTACCGTCCCGTCGTCCTCGTACACGGTGGCGCCGGCCAGGTCGCGGCCGGCCAGGTACCCGAAGGTCAGTGCCGGACCCAGATTGATGCCGCCGGCAGGGTAGAAGCCGCGCATGATCGAGGCATGATCGTTCCCCGCCGTGTACAGACCCTGGATCGGCGCACCGCCGGCGTCCACCACCCGGGCGTGGGTGTCCGCCGCGATCCCGGCGAAGGTGCCGAAGGAGCCCGGGCGCACGTGGACCGCGTAGAACGGCCCCTTCTCGAGCGGGGCCAGGGTCGGGTTGGGTCCGACCTCCGGGTCCCCGCCGTACCGGTTGAACGCGGTGGCGCCGCGGGAGAACTCCGGGTCCTCGCCGCGCCGGGCGTTCGCGTTGAACTCGGCCACCGTCCGGGCCAGCCCCTCCGGGTCGATCCCGCACTTCTCGGCCAGCTCCTCGATCGTCTCCCCCTTCACGAGGTACCCGGTCCTCAGGTACGGGGTCAGCGGCATCGGGATCGGTTTGGCGAAGCCCAGTGAGTAGCGGCGGATGGCAGTGGAATCCGCGATCTGCCAGGACTCCACCGGTTCGCCCTCCGGCGTCGCTGCGAGCATCCCGTCCACATAGTCGTAGTAGCCGTTGGCCTCGTTCACGAAGCGCCGGCCGTCCCGGCGCACGCCGATGGATCCCGGCTTGGCCCGGTCCATGATGTGCGGGAACACCCCGTGCCGGTTGCCCGGGTACGGCACCAGGGACACGGGGCACCAGGCGGCTGGGGCCTTCATGTCCGCGTCGAACACGCCACCGGCGGCCAGCGCCAGGTCCAGGCCGTCCCCGGTGGTCTCCTCGGGGGCCAGTGTCCAGTGCTCGTTGCCCGTGGGCGTCCGGGGGAACACCTCCCGACGCCGGCCCACGTCCTGCGGGAATCCTCCGGTCGCCAGCACCACGCCGCGCTGCGCGCGGACGTACCGGCCGCCGTCGGGAGAGCCGACGATGGCGCCGGTGATGCGGCCCTCCGCCGACCGGACGAGGACCTGGACCGGGGCATTGACCTGGATGTCCACGCCGAGGTCGTCCGCGGACTTCATCAGGCGGCCGGTCAGGGCCGTGCCGTTGACCAGGTGCATGGAGCGGCCCCGGGTGGCCATGTCCAGCAGGTGCGGGACCACGCGCTTGACCGAGTGGATCCAGCCCTCGGGCTTGAGCTTGGAGGCCTTGAGGAAGGTGGAGAGGTCCTGGCCGGCCATGATGCCCATGCCGAAGAACGAGGTGGGGTAGTACTGGCGGCGCATCTTCTTCAGCAGCGCCGGCCCGAACTCCTTGGCGTGCACGGGCGCCGGGCCCACGGAGCGGTTGCCGGTGCCCGCGCCGGGGAGCTCTCCGTAGATGTCGTTGATCTTGGCCCCAGTGACGAAGCGCATGAAGGTGTGGGCGTGGAAGAACCCGACCATGTGGGGCACGGCCTCCAGGAAGGCGTCGATCTTCTCCCCGGCGGCCTCGGTGTAGCGCTCACCGAGCACCGCCCGCAGGTAGTCGCGGAACTGCTCGCGATCCTCGTCCACGCCCTCGGCCCGGGCCAGTGCGGTCCCGGGGGTCCACGCCCAGCCGCCGGACCAACTCGTGGCGCCCCCGCAGACCGGCGCCTTCTCGGCGACCAGCACGGACAGGCCGTGGTACGCCGCCGTCACGGCCGCGGCCAGTCCCCCGGCGCCGGAACCGGCGACCAGGACATCGACGTCCTCTACCGGAACATCCAGCGTGAGGGCCTCTTCCTCGGACAGGAGGTAGGGGGTTGCGGTCTGGGGCATGGTAGCGATCTCACTTCTCTTGCGGTGGATGTCTGACGGTCGGCGCGGGAGCGGTCAGCGTATCGCGCGCTCGCCGAGGAGGACGAGGGCGGCGGACTTCAGGTGAGCCGCCCAGCCCTGTGCCCCCAGCCGCGCGACGGCGGCGTCGTTCGGGACCTCCAGCGAGACGGGCAGCTGGGTGCCGGCCCGCGGCGTCTGTGCCAGCCCGGATTCCAGTGCGGCCAGGACTCCGGCCAGCTCCAGGCCACCCTCGCCGGGGACCAGTCGGGCGGAGCGGGACTCCTCCACGAGGCCCTCGCGGTCGGCGGGCCGCTCGGCCGGGGCATCACAGAGCTGCACGAGCGGTGCCCGGGAGGCGGCTGCGGAGAGTTCCTCTGCCGTCCCCCCGAACCGGCCCACATGCAGGGTGTCCACCAGGATGTCGCAGCCGGCGTGCACGGCGAACTCGTCCGCCAGCGGTATCGAGGCGACCGTCTGGTAGCTGATGGGCTCCAGCGCGGGACTGATCCCGAAGGCGCGTCCGTCTTCCGCCATCTGTGCCAGCGTGTCCCGGGCGCGGGAGAGGTCAGGATCTCCGCACGCCACGGTCAGCGACTCGGCCCCGAGCGCCTGGCCGGCCTCGAACATCCGCAGCCAGGCATCCCGCTGGTCCGTGCCGTCCAGTAGCAGGAACTCGATGTCCTTGACACCCACCCCCGTCTCGGCCATCCGCGCCAGCGTCTCGGCCAGCAACCGGGACCCCGGTTGCAGGTCGTAGGGCTTCTCCGCCGCGGTCACCGGGCGCACGCGCACGCCCACGAAATCGAAGCCGGCCTCAGCCGCATGGAGCACGAGGTTCGGCGGCGCCACCGAGAGCAGTGACAGGGGCGCCAGTCCGATCAGGCGTCCGTTGGCTGCTGGCATCAGGGGTGACCCACTTTCTGGAGGGCGAGGGATGGTGCGGGAGACGCAGTCGACCCGCGTTGCCCCTCATGTAACCCGCTTCACACCACTCGGGCCACCTTGCATCCCATTGAACAGGATTTGCGGTGAGGTGGGTCACCAGCATCGCGACTCGCGCCCAGGACGCACGGGCACGAACGGTCCACGGGCGTCGAACCGCCGCCACCTCAGTCGCTCGGCAGGGTCCCGACCATCCCCGAGAGCCCGCGGGTGGCCGAGAGCAGCACGGGCACCTGGACCTTGAGGTTGACGTCCGCCATGGTCTGCACGATGGCCAGCGCACCCAGCACCTGCCGGTGCGCGTCCAGGATCGGCGCCGCGAGACCGGCCAGCGACCCCACCAGCACCCCGGGCAGATGGACATACCCGTCCACCCTGGCCTGGGCGAGCCGGCGTCTCATGTGCCCCTCGGTGACACCCGACTGCAGCGCGCTGGGGTCCCAGGGCATGGACAGGATCCGCTCCTGCACCGGCGCCGGCGAGAAGGCCAGCATGGCCAGCCCGGCCGAGACGGAGAGGGCCGGCTGGCGCAAAGCCACCTTCGTCAGGTCCTCCTGGGCCCCGCGATGGGTGAGCCGCTCCAGGTAGACGATCTCGGCCGTGGACTCATCCAGGATCGAGAGGCTGACGTTCTGCTTCAACGTGACGTGGATGGCCTCCATGAACGGCAGGGCCAACTGGGAGAAGGCCTGGAACCGGGTGCCACGCTGGCCCGCCTCCCACAAGGCCAGGCCGATCCTGAATCGGCCACGCCCCGTGCGGAAGAGCAACCCGTCCTCCGCCATGGCCGAGGCCAGCCGGTGGGTGGTCGACGTGGACAGCCCGGCCCGGCCGGCCAGCTCGGCAGCCGAGAGCTCACCGTGGTCGGCGTCGAAGCACTGCAGCAGGCGCGCCACCCGGGAGACCACGGATTCACCGGAGGTCGAATTGGCCACGAAGCACACCCTCTCGTCAGGTTGGTCCGGACCGGGGCCCACCCCGGCCCAGAGGTACGGAGGCGAGTGTAGCCCATTCAATGGGCTGAGGTTTGGCGGGGGCCGGGCCTACGGGGAAGGCTTCTCTGAAGCATCGTGACCGCGTTCACAGCAACGAGTGTCACCGGCCACCTGACCCCCCTTCGGTGATCCGTCCGCCCTGCGAGCAGAGCGCTCGGGGCGTCCTCCGGACCCGAGGCCGGCCACGACCACGTCCCCCTGGGAGAACACATGAGCACCACCATCCAGCAGGACACCAGCGGCGCGCTGGAGAGCCTGACCCCGGAACAGCAGCAGTACCGGATGACCCGGGCCAAGCGGGCCGGCTGGTCCGCCTTCCTCGGCGGCGCCCTGGAGTACTACGACTTCTTCGTCTATGCCACGGCCGCCTCGCTGGTCTTCCCGCATATCTTCTTCCCGGAGACCGGCAGTGACGCCCTGACCATGGTGGCCTCCTTCGGCACCCTGGGCGTGGCCTACGTGGCCCGACCGTTCGGCGCCCTTGTCTTCGGCCACCTCGGTGACCGGATCGGCCGGAAGTCCATCCTGCTCGCCACCTTGCTGCTGATGGGCGGGGCGACCTTCCTCATCGGCGTGCTGCCCACCTACCAGCAGATCGGCCTCTGGGCCCCGATCCTGCTCGTGGTGCTGCGGCTGGCCCAGGGCCTGTCCGCCGGTGCCGAGATCGCCGGCGCGTCCGCGCTGAGCACCGAGGAGGCCCCCGTCGGCCTGCGCGGGTTCTTCCCGTCCTTCTCCATCTCCGGCATCGCCGCCGGCATCGTCCTGGCCTCCCTGGCCTTCCTGCCGGTCACCGCCATGGACGAGGCCGACCGCCTCAGCTGGGGCTGGCGCCTGCCGTTCCTGGCGTCCATCCTGGTGCTCGCCGTCGCCTGGTTCGTGCGCCGGCAGCTCGCCGAACCCGAGGACTTCCAGGAGACCAAGGACGCCGGCGAGCAGGAGAAGGCTCCCTTCCTGGTCATGCTCAAAACCCACCCGGTGCAGTTCGTGCAGATCTCCATCCTGTCCCTGCAGGTCGTGACCAACACGCTGATGCAGGCCTTCGGCCTCTCCTACGCCACGTCCGTGGGCATCGACTCCTCCACCATGCTGTGGGTGACCATCGTCGGCAACATCGTGGCCATCTTCACCACTCCGGCGGCCGCCTACCTCTCGGACAAGATCGGCCGCAAGCCGACCTTCATCGCCGGCACGGCCACCACCGCCGTGATGATCTGGGTGTACTTCAACGCGATCGCCAGCGCGAACATCGCGCTGATCTTCGTCACCTCCACCATCATCCTGGGCGTCACCTATGCCATGTCCAACGCGGTCTACCCGGCCTGGTTCTCCGAGCTGTTCAACGTCAAGGTGCGCTACTCCGGCGTCGCCGTGGGCCTCCAGGTGGGCATCCTGGTCTCCGGTTTCACCCCGATGATCGCCACCGCCCTGGTGGGGGACAACTACGCGAACTGGGGCCCGGCCGCCTGGCTGGTCACCGGAGCCACCATCCTCGCGACCCTCGTGGCCCTGACCACCCGGGAGACCTACAAGACGCCACTGCGGGAGCTCGGCAACCCGGTGTCCGACGCGGAGATCGAGGCCGGGCTGCACCACGGCTCCCATCCTCGTTCCGGGCGATAGGGTCGTGACCATGACCAAGCCCCTCTTCGTGCTGAACGGCCCCAACCTGAATCTGTTGGGCCAACGCGAGCCGGACAAGTACGGCACTACCACCCTGGCCGATGTGCAGGTCCTCTGCGAGCAGGCCGCCACCGAGCAGGACCTGACGGTGGACTTCCGCCAGTCCAATCACGAGGGCACCCTCGTGGACTGGATCCAGGAAGCCCGGACGGAGGCGAGCGGGATCATCCTGAACCCCGCGGGCTACACCACCACCTCCATCGCCATCATGGACGCCCTGCTGGCCGCCGGGCTGCCCCTGGTGGAGGTGCACGTCACCAACATCCACCAGCGCGAGGAGTTCCGGCACCACTCCTACGTCTCCAAGGTGGCCAACGCGGTCATCGCCGGAGCCGGGGTGCACGGCTACCAGTTGGCCGTGCAGCACCTGGCGCGGCTGATCCGCGCCTGAGGCCGCAGAGCAGAACACCTCGGGCCCGACGCCGGCCGGTCGGCGTCCAGCGGACGCTTCCGTCCGGCGTCGCCCCGCCGGAGAATCTGCAGGTCGAAAACGCCCCGCGACACGCCGACAAAACGGCTTGTCACGGGGCGTTTTCGACCGCCAGTTGCATCAGGTGCTAGCCGCGGATGTCGATCGTGGCGGAGGCCTTTGAGCCGGTGCGGCCGTCGGCCTCGGTCACGGCTCCGTCCGTCTCCTCGTCCCCTTCGGCGGCCAGCTGGCCGCAGGCGCCGTCGATCTCCTTACCGCGGGTGTCCCGCAGCGTGGTGGGGATGCCGGCGGCCTCGAGCCGGTTGATGAACTCGTCCGTGACGTCCGGTTCGGACGAGGTCCAGATCGAGCCCGGCGTCGGATTCAGCGGGATCGGGTTCACGTGCACCCAGCCACGGCCGCGCGCGTTGAGCTTCTTCGCCAGCAGGTCGGCGCGCCAGGCGTGGTCGTTCATGTCCTTGATCAGCGCGTACTCGATGGACACGCGCCGGCCGGTCTGGACGAAGTAGTTGTACGCCGCGTCGATCGCCTCGTCCGCCTTCCACCGCGAGTTCACAGGGATGAGTTCATCCCGCAGCTCGTCGTCCGGGGCGTGCAAGGACAGGGCGAAGGTGACCGGGATGCCCTCCTCGGCCAGCCTGTTGATGGCCGGCACCAGGCCCACCGTGGAGACGGTGATGTGCCGGGCGGACATGCCCAGCCCCTCGGGGGCCGGGTCCACCATGCGGCGCACGGAGGCGATGACCCGCTTGTAGTTGGCCAGCGGCTCGCCCATGCCCATGAACACGATGTTGGTGACGCGCTCGGCATTGTGGCCGCCGTCCGTGCGCAGCCCGCCCAGTGCCCCCTCGGCGATGACCTCATTGGCGCGGACCACCTGCTCCACGATCTCGGCCGTGGACATGTTCCGGGTCAGCCCGTTCTGGCCCGTGGCACAGAAGGGGCAGTTCATGCCGCAGCCGGCCTGGCTGGACACGCACAGGGTCACCCGCCCCGAATAGCGCATGAGCACCGACTCCACGAGGGCCCCGTCGAACAGGCGCCACAGGAACTTGATGGTGTCCCCGTTGTCCGTGGTGAGCCGGCGGACCTCGGTCAGCAGCGGCGGCATCATCTCCGCCACGAGCTTCTCCCGGGCGTCTTTCGGCAGGTCCGTCATCCGGTCCGGGTCCGAGGTGAAGTGGGTGAAGTAGTGAGTGGAGAGCTGCTTGGCGCGGAACGCCGGCAATCCGAGCTCGGCCACCTTGGCCTGGCGCTCGGCGAGGGTCAGGTCCGCCAGGTGGGTCTTGGGCTGCGCGACGCGGGGCTGCTTGAACTGCAGCAGCGGCCGGCCGTCGTCGGTGGTCTGCTGCTTCCAACCTTCGGCCTGGGGCCGGATCTGCGGTCGGTCCCCGTCCGCGGCGGGGTTGGAGAGCATCCGCCCGTCCAGCGGCCCGCCGATCCCCTGCTGTTGCAGCCGGGCGCGGTCCTCGGCGATCTGCTGTGCCTCGGTCTCGTCGATCAGGCCGCGCTTCGGGCGGTTCAGCTTGAGCTTGCCGTCCCGGGCGTGCTCCAGGTGGGCGTCCGCCGGGTCGGCGGCGGGCGCCGCCGTGCGCCGGCCCTGCTGCGCCGTCCGGCGCGCCGGGGTCCGGTCCGTGCGGTCCCTACCGTGGTCCCCTCCGCGGGGACGAGAAGTCTCAGCCATCCCCGCCATTCTCCCACGAGTGTCCAATCGGTGGACGGGAGACTCCGGGGAGATTCTAGGGACGCAGCCACTCCCGGGACAGCCACCGGTCGGCCAGGATGGCGCGCGCGAGGTTGACCCGGGTATGGACCCTGCCCTTCGCCGTCCGCAAGGTCATCAGCGCCTCGTGTTCCGTCTCCATGGCGGCCAGCCTGCGGATCAGGGCCACGAAGCTGGGGTTCAGGATCTGCTCCAGGCGCGGCCAGGCGGCGCACTCCAGCAGGAAGCGGGAACTGGCCGTCAGGGGCTCCTCGACGAGCGACCGGTCCGGGACCTCCGCCATCCGGTCAGCCCCCAGCACGGTGACCGGCCGGGGCTCGGGGGTGGCCGTGCGCTGGTCGAAGTCCGGCCCACTGAGCTTCTCGGAGGGCCCGTCCCGCTCGAACCGGAACCGGCCGCCCCGGGCGAAGGGGACCGCCAGCGACTCGTTCCACACCCGGCGCATCACCAGGAACATGGCGATGTGGGAGAAGCGCAGGTAGGGCGTCAGGGCATCGGAGACGGCCGTGACCTCGGAGTCCGCGAAGGGGAAGAACACCTGGGAATACGCGTCCACCACCACGGTGCTGGCCTGCATGTACCGGCTCGCGCGGACATCCCGGCCATAGGCGTAGAGGATCTCCGCCGGGGTGCTGCCGGGCATGGACTCCGCCCAGTCCCGCAGCGTCTGCGCCGTGCTCTCATTGAGTTCCGGTGTCAGGATCTGGGCGTTGTGCGCCGCCCACTCGTGGTCCAGATCCGCCTGGACGATGCTCTTCTTGCGCTGATAGAGCCCCTTGAACGTGGGCCACTGCCCGGAGGCATAGCCCTCCCCGATCACGAAGGGGTCCGCGAAGGCGTAGGGGGCGCCGAGAGCTTCGGACAGGAAGAATCCCTGGCCGTCGCGCAGGGACTGGGTGAAGGAGTCGATGACGCTGCCGGGAACGCTCATGGCCGGGCGCACCACGGAGTGCCGGATGCCGGTCATCTCGGCCAGCTGCGCGGCCACCATCACCTCCTCGCTGCTCTCGCTGCCCTGGGTGACCGCATGGAGATCCTTGACGCCCCGGTTGCGCAAGAGCCCCAGCAGCAGGCGGCTGTCCTTGCCGCCGCTCAGCCGCAACTGGATGGTCTTCTCGGGCAGTGCGGCCAGGAGCCGATCGGTCGAGCTGTTCAATGCCGCCTCGAGCTCGGCCACCCCCGGCTGGAACGGGTCCTCGGTCGGGACGATGGTGGCGGGCGGCCGCGCGGGCCCGTCCACCACCTCCAAACGCCCGCCGGAGATCCTCACCGCACTCCGCGTGGGGATGGTCCGCACCCCGGCGAACGGGGTCTGGCCGGACATCGAGAAGCCGAAGTTGAGCGCCTCTGCCAGGTAGTCGTCGCTGGTCTCGACCGCGTCGACGTCGCCGCGGGCCATGGCGAGGGCGATGGCCAGGGGGCGGTTGGAGACGTAGACGTAGTCGGCGTCCTCGCCATAGTGGACGGCTTCGAGGGCCGGAACCGTGTTCCAGGCGAAGATCTCCTGCCGGTTCCCGGCGAGCGCCACATAGCTGCCGCCCACGGGCGTGCGCATCTCCATCGGGTGGCCGAAGAACCCGGACGAGCGCAGCAACTCATCGCCGACACCGGGGAACGTTGCGGAGGCCCACCGGGTGACCTTGCGGCGGGTGTGGCGTGCCGCCGTGGCCGGCCATTCGATCAGCACCGCGCCGGCGGACAGGCCCCGGTGGACCACGGGTTCCTGTCCGTAGCGTGGGCCCAGGAAGGGCGTGTAGGACTCGACGGCGGCGGCGCAGACGCCCTGGAGGCCGGCCTTTCCCACCTTGCCGCGCGGAACGATATTCAGAAGAACGGTCACGTCGTGTGGCTTCCCTTCACCCGGCACCCGTATCAACACGGGTCCGGGAACTCCGCAGGCCAACCCCTGCTCAGGCACCGCAGGCCGGAATCGCCTGTGGGTCGCTACCAGGGTAACGACCATGACCCACGGACCCGGGCGCGCAACGCGGGCCCGGCCCCGGTCAGCCCACGATCGTCCGGTCCCGGCCCGCCAGCCACCCGAAAGCCGCGGCACCGAGCCCGGAGGCGGCGAACAGCCACGCCGCTGGCCCGAAGGACCCCGTGGTGGCGAAGATCTGGCCGGTGATGAACGTTCCGGCCGAGCCCAGCCCATAACCCAGGCCCTGCATCATGCCGGAGACCCGGATCGCCATATGGGGCGTGGTGCTGCGCAGCGTGATCATGGTCAAGGCCAACGCGGTCAGCGCACCCTGACCCACGCCGAGGATGCCGGTCCACCACCAGATCCCGGACAACGGCCCGTGGATGGCCAGGATGAACCCGCCGCCCGTGAGTACGGCGGCAGCCACGTTCAACCACGACTGCGAGCGCAACCGCGCCGCCCAGACCGGGGCCAGGAGCGAGCCGGCCATCTGCAGGACGATGGAGAAGGCCACGATCCCCCCGGCCAGGCCGCCGTCGATCCCGCGTTCCCGCAGGATCGGAGCGAGCCAGGCGAAGCAGGTGAAGGAGGTCATGGCCTGGCAGACCATCAGGGCGGTGATGTGCCACGCGATCGGTGAGGTCAACGGGCTGCGCCCCGTGGTCGAGGTGGAGACCCGGGCGGAGGAGCGGTGCCGCAGGATCACGGGGATGAGCAGTGCCGCGGCCACCGCCACGGGCACGGCCCAGATGCCCAGGGCCAGGTTCCAGCCCCCCACCGCCTGGTAGAAGGGGAAGGTCAGCCCGGCACCGAAGGCCGCGGAACCACAGATCGCGGTGGTGTACAGCCCGCTCATCAGGCCCTGATGCTCGGCGAAGTCCTGTTTGACGATGCTGGGCAGCACCACGTTGGCCAGGGCGATCGCCGCCCCGGAGACCACGGTGCCGGCCAGCAGGGTGAGCATGGCGCCGCCGTCGGGCACGGGGACCGAGCGCAGCACCAGGCCGAGCGTCAGCAGCACCAGCGCACCTGCCAGCACCTTCCAGGTGCCGAAGCGGCGGGCCAGGACCGGTGCGAGCGGCGCGAAGACGCCGAGCAGAGTGGCCGGAACGGTCGTCAGCAGGGTGGCGCCCCACGCCGGCAGGCCGGTGGCGGCGACGATCTCCGGGAGAATGGCCGAGAAGCTCGAGAACAGGGTCCGCAGGTTGAGGGACACGAAGACCACGCAGAGTGCCAGGTAGATCCACGAGACCGCCGAGGGGCGGTTCGACGGCCCGGACGCCGGTGAAGTGATCATTCCAGCATTGTGCCAGCGCGGTGCCCGCTCGCGGCGCAGCGTCGCGATCCGGCGCCGTCTGGACCATCCGCACCCTCGGGGCAGCCGCGGCCGTCCACTGCTTCAGACCCGGAGGGTGCGCACCACCAGCCGTGCCGGCAGTCGACGCAGGCGCAGGGGAAGCCGCGGGTACACCGCCCGGAGCACGCACCACAGGGCATCATCGCGGCGGGAGTCCACACCGTCCCAGTCGAGGCCGAGCTGCTGACGGATCCGCCCGGGCAGCATGCCGGCCGAGACGAACCGCACCAACGGCATCAGCCGCCGGAGCCACCCCGGCGCCGCCTCAGCGGTGAACAGGTCCCGGCAGATCGCCCGGGCGTCATCCGTCACCTCCAGGTTTCCGACGGCGGCGTCCCAGTACCGCGCGAAGGCCGCCCGATCCTCGGGCCAGAGGTCCGCGGGCATGCCCAGCAGGGTCCCCAGGACGGCGTAGTCGCGATAGACGGCCTCGGCCACGGCGTCGGCCGCGACCGGGTCGGCAGGGCCGGCAGTGTCTCCAGTGCTTCCCGCGGCCGCGGCCGACCATTCACCCCAGATCCGCCACCGCGTCTGCTCGGCCGCCCAGTAGAGGGTGGCCGTGACCCAGAGCTGGGCCTGCGGATCAGCGGCGGAGTAGGCCCGACCCGCCGCATCCGTGCCGTGGACCGGACCATGCGCTGCCCCCACCCGGCCCGCGACCCACTCCCGGGCCGCACCCGCCTCCGGGAGCACGGCGGCATAGACGAATTGCAGGGTGTGGCGCAGACGCTTGAGCGGGTCAGCGGCGAAGTCGGAGTGCCGTGCCACCCCGGCACCCACGGACGGATGGGAGACCTGCAGCAGGATCGCCGCCCCGGCGCCAGCCAGCACCACGGCCTCCCGGGCCAGATCCTCCGTGCTCGCCGGTGCACTCACCGCGGGCCTCCGGGCCCGCCTCGGCCACCCATTGGTCATTGCGGGCCTCCGGGCCCGCCTGGGCCAATCGTCCACCCGCGGTAGGCGGGCCGGCCGTCCTGCTGCCGGGCCGGCGTCGTGAAGGGTGCCGTGGAGACCGGGACGGCAGCGGTGGCGGGACGCTCCGGCACTGACGGCGCAGTCTCGTCAGTCTCCTGAACCACTTCCACAGCCTGTACCGCCTCCTGAACGGCCGCGTCCCGGGCCCGGTCACCCATGCCGGCCTCGGTCAGCACGGCGTCGAGGTTGCGGATGAACACCACGAGCCAGGCATAGATCACTCCGCCCATGGCCAGTTCGAAGCCGGTCAGGTTGTAGTAGCGCAACGGGAACCACAGCAGGGTCGCGATGATGCCCAGGCCGAGCATGAGGTAGGTGCCCACGTAGACGGCCGGCGGGAATCCGGGGAGCCAGATCTGGATGCTGGCCAGCAGCACCATGAACACCACGCCGAGGATGCGGATGAACGTGGAGTGGACGGGGTCGGAGAAGTTGATCGGGACCACCCCGGCGCCCATCATGCACAACCCGATGATGAACAGGGACCAGCGCAGCACGCCGATCCTCGCCTTGCGGATTCCCCTTCGAGCCCGGGCGCGCGCCCACGTGAACAGGTCCTGGGTGATGAAGGAGGACAGGGTGGTCAGCACCAGCCCGGAGACCGTGAGGGTGGTGTTGAAGGTCCAGAAGGACAGGATCCCGGCCTGCCCGGTGCCGAGCTCGGAGAAGAAGGCGTGCCACCAGAACGGGTTCTCCGCCAGGAGCATCGAGACGATCATCCCGGAGGCCATGAACAGCGCCAGCAGGGTGGACAGGGAACGGGTGGAGATCCGCGCCGAGGAGTTGAACCCGAGATATCCGGCCACAGTGCCGGTGAGCGTCAGCAACACCGTGGACGCGATGCCGTCTACGGTCAAGCCCGTGAAGGCCTCCTGGAACAGGCGGAACAAGGCCAGGCAGGCCATCACCGCAATCGCCGCGTGGACCACCACGAGCCCCACGGCGTCCGCCACCAGCCAGCCCCAGTGCCGCTGCGTCATCCACTGGTGGGTGGTGCGGGTGGAGCGCGCCAGTCCCACCAGGCAGGCGAGTCCGGCGGCCACGGCGGTCAGGATCGCCGCGGCGGTCCCCACCGACCAGTCGCCGGACAGGGGCGCGCGGCGCCCGAAGAACACCAGCAGCCCGACGGCGGCTCCCCCCGCTCCGGCGGCGATGGCCACCCAGATCGCCAGGGACTCACGGGCCACCGGGCTGGTGAGCCGGCCGACCGATAGGAGCCCTTCGAGCGGGCGGGGACGACCCTCCGGGGCCCTGGTCACCGACGGCCGACCGGTGGCGGTTGCTGGGGTTGAGCTGAAGTCCGTCACGATGTCGATGGTGGCACGCGGTGCTCACCCGGGCCCAATGCCCACCACGTCATGGACGGACTCACGGAACGGCCTTCTACCGTTGTGATGCCGACTCGACTATGCTGATTCATACTCCGTTCACCTTTTGTTCACTTTGCGAAGGCGGCGGACCCGCCGACGAGGGGTTGGCGGGACCACAGAAGGAGGTGCCCATGACCACCGATGTCATGACCGAGAACCCGGCCACCAAGGCCGAGACCCGCGCTGCCCGGGCGGCTGGCCGCCACGCGATGGCCCCCGCCGCCGGCAACGGCATGGACGGCGCATTGCCCACCGGGGCCAATCAGATCGTCCACGCCCACGTGCTGTCCCGTGGCGTCACTGACCTGCAGGCGACGTTCGCCCAGGTCCTGGACGGCGACCTCATCCGCCGCACCGTCCACGCCTCCTACCGCGAGCTGAACCGCACGGCGCGGCTGAAGACCTACCTGCCCACCCTCGCCCTGAACCAGGCCGAGAGCCACCTGCGCGAGATCGCCGCCCGCACCGCCGCGGCCGGCACTGCCGAGGCCGAGACCCTCGACGGGATGACAGCGGCGGCCTGATTCCCCACGTCCGTCAGGAGCAGCCATGACCACGCACCAGGACCCCTCGGACACGGCTCTGGACCATCAGGGTTCCGATGCCACCGATGTTGCCGAGGCAGCCGGATCCGTCCCGGAGCTGGACCGCCACGTCCTGGAACGAACGGCGTCCCACCTGCACGAGCGCTATGCCCAGGTGGCCGACCGCGCCACGGTCGACCGGATCCTGGAGGAGTCCTACCGGGAGATGGACCGCCGCGCCACCGTGAAGACCTTCCTGCCCCTGCTGGCCGGCCACTTCGCGGACAGCCAGTTGCGTTCCCTCGGGATCGCCCAGGGGATCATCGAGTCGCCCCTGCCCCGCGTGCTGTTCATTGACGACGCCAATGCCGGCCGGTCCCAGATGGCCGCCTCCTTGATGCTCAAGCACTCTGAGGGGCGGGTGACGGCCCGCTCCGCCGGCCTGGCGCCAGTGGGCCACCTCTATGAGGATGCCGTGGCCATCATGGCCGAGATCGGCATTCCCTTGGACCAGGCCTACCCGAAGCCACTGTCCGGGGACGTCCACGCCGCCGCCCAATTCGTGATCACCCTGTCCTGCGGCGACCAGGTGGAGCAGTTGCCCGGGAAGGACTACCGCGAGTGGGACATCCCCACCTTCGTGGGACGGCCCCTTGAGGACATTCGGGCCATGCGGGACGACCTCGAGGCGCGGGTGCTGGATCTGATGCGTGAGGTCGGCCCGGACACCGCCACCGGGGCTGAGTACGATCGTCGAGATCTTCCTCCCCTGCAGATGAGCGCCTGACATCCCCGCCCCACCCTCGTGCGGGCCCGGCGGCCTATCATCACCGCATGACTGACTCGACGCACGGGCCCGGCCACCAGCACGGTGCCGGATCATCGCGGAGCCGACTCGCGATCGCCTTCGGCATCACCGCCAGCATCCTCATCGCCGAGGTGATCGGCGCCTGGCTGACCGGGAGCCTGGCCCTGCTCGTGGACGCCGGCCACATGCTCACCGACGCCGGCGGCCTGCTGGTCGCGCTCATCGCGGCCAACCTGATGCTGCGTCCGCCCACCGACCGCCGGACCTGGGGACTACTCCGCACCGAGGTGCTGGCCGCCGGCGCCCAGGCCACGGTGCTGCTCGCCGTCGGGGTCTATGCGCTCATCGAGGGCCTCCGGCGCCTGGCCGAACCGGCCGACATCGACGCTGATGGGCTGCTGGTCTTCGGCATCATCGGCCTGGCCGGCAACCTGGTGGCACTGGCTGTCCTGGCCGGAGGACGAGACGGGTCGCTGAACCTGCGGGCGGCCTTCCTGGAGGTCGTCAATGACGCCCTCGGCTCGGTCGCCGTCATCATCAGCGCCGTGGTCGTCGCGACCACCGGATGGGCCCGCGCGGACGCCGTGGCCGGGATGGTCATCGCCGCACTCATCCTCCCGCGCGCGTTCGTGATCCTCCGGGAGGCCGGCAGCGTCCTGCTCGAGTCGGTTCCGCGGGAACTGGACCTCGCCGAGATCCGAACCCACCTGCTCGGGCAGCCCCACGTGCTCGAGGTCCATGACCTGCACGTGTCCCGGATCGACACCGGGACACCCGTGCTCACGGCCCATGTGGTGGTGGAGCACGGCTGCTTCGCGGACGGCCACAGCATGGAGATCCTGGGCTCACTGCAGGAGTGCGTGGCCGAGCACTTCGCGCTGCCCGTGGACCACAGCACCTTTCAGCTGGAGCCGCCCGGCCACCGGAAGCAGGAAGGGCACCTGCACTCCTGACCCGTGCCGGGTCCGTCGGCAGTACATACCCCCAGGGGGTAGTTGACGCAATACCCCAGAGGGGTATACCTTGGCGTCATGAGCACAGACATCACGGACCCTCATGGCGCCGCCGGCCTGGACGTCGCAGACGGGGCGCACCACGGGTACAGCCCCAGCAAGGACGCCTACCTCAAGCGACTGCGCCGCATTGAGGGGCAGGTGCGCGGCATCTCCAAGATGGTGGACGAGGACAAGTACTGCATCGACATCCTGACCCAGGTCGCCGCCGCCACGAAAGCCCTGCACGCCGTCAGCCTCGGCCTGCTCGAGGACCACATGGGCCACTGCGTGGCCGATGCCGCGCGCGAATCCCGGGACACCGGCAATGACGAGGCAGTGCAGGCCAAGGTCGCCGAAGCCACCGCCGCCATCGCCCGGCTCATGCGCTGACCGGCTCGCCGCGACCGTCCTGCACCACACGACCACCCCACGGAGGATCACCATGACCACCACCGACATCAAGATCAACGGCATGACCTGCAACCACTGCGTCGCGAGCGTCACCGAGGAACTCCAGGAACTGCCGGGCGTCACCGGCGTGGACGTCACCCTCGTGGCCGGAGGAACCTCCCTTGCCACCGTCGCCACCGAGGGACGCGCCCCGGCCCCCGAGGACCTGCAGGCCGCCGTCGAAGAGGCCGGCTACGCCGTGGCCATCCCCGGACTCGATCTGGCCTGATCCGGCTTGATGGGACCCGATTCGGTTGGTCCGGCAGGGGCACCGGCCGGACCAGAACCGGCGAGCGCCCGCTCGGCGGGACTGCAGCAGCGAGCAGCGGCCGGCAAGGGTCAGCGACGACCCGCAGTGGACATGAGATAGACAGGACAGTTTGCCATGAGCGACACAGTGAAGAGCGCAACCGCCGAAGACAGCGGCACTCGCCGGGTGGATCTGGAGATCACCGGCATGACGTGTGCCTCGTGCGTCGGCCGGGTGGAGCGCAAACTCGGCAAACTTGAGGGCGTCACCGCCACGGTCAACCTGCCCCTGGAGGCCGCTGCCGTCACGGTCCCGACCTCCGTCACCGACGAGGAGATCATCGCCGCAGTGGACCGGGCCGGCTACTCCGCCTCGATCCGCCGCGCGTCACAGGAGCACCCCGCCGCCGCCGTCACGGGGTCCGGCCACCCTGCGCCCGGCCACAGCGGGGAACCGGGCGGCGGCGGCCATGCCGGACACGAGGACCACCTGAAACACGGCCCCTCGGCCGACGTCATCAGACCTCGGCTCATCGGCGCGGCCGCCCTCACTCTTCCACTGTTCTTGATCTCCATGGTCACGGCCCTGCAGTTCCCCCACTGGGGCTGGGTGGCCTTGGCCCTAGCCACCCCGGTGACCTTCTGGTCGGCCTGGCCCTTCCACACCGCCGCCTTCAAGGCCGCCCGCCACGGTTCCTCCACCATGGACACCCTCGTCTCGATCGGCGTGCTCGCCGCCTGGGGGTTCTCCACGGCCGAACTCCTCCTGGACCCGGCCATGACCGCCCACGCGGGTGCCGCCATGGGCGGCGGAGGCATGGCCTCGATGGCCAATCACCAGCTGTACTTCGAGACCGCCGGCGTGGTCACCACCTTCCTGCTCCTCGGCCGCTGGCTGGAAGCGCGCGCCAAGAAGCGGGCCGGTCATGCACTGAAGTCATTGCTGGACCTCGGGGCCAAGACCGCCACGGTGCTGCGCGACGGCGTGGAGGTCACCGTTCCTGCGGCCCAGCTGGTGCCCGGCGACGAATTCGTCGTGCGTCCGGGTGAGAAGGTCGCCACGGACGGCTACGTGGTCTCCGGTCACTCCGCCGTGGACACCTCGCTGATCACCGGCGAGTCGGTCCCCGAGGAGGTCGGCCCGGAGGACACCGTCACCGGTGCCACCGTCAACACCTCCGGACGGCTGCTGGTCCGAGCCACCCGGACCGGCTCGGACACCACGCTGGCCCAGATGGGCCGGCTCGTCTCCGACGCCCAGACGGGCAAGGCCCCGATCGCCCGGCTGGCGGACCGCATCTCCGCGATCTTCGTGCCGATCGTACTGATGATCGCCGTAATCACCTTCGCCCTCTGGCTCTTCTTCTCAGGTGACCTGCATGCGGCCTTCCGCGCCGCCGTCGCGGTTCTGGTCATCGCCTGCCCCTGCGCGCTGGGACTGGCCACTCCCGTCGGCCTGCTGGCCGGCACCGGCCGCGCCTCACAGCTGGGCATCCTCATCCGCGGTCCGGAGGTCCTCGAGGACACCCGCACCGTGGACACGATCGTGCTGGACAAGACCGGCACCGTGACGGCCGGCGACCTCGCCGTCACCTCCATCACGCCCCTCAACGGCCACGACGCAGATCAGGTCCTCCGCCTGGCCGGGGCGGTGGAGTCGCACTCCGAGCACCCCATCGCCGCCGCGATCACCACGGCAGCCCGTGACGCCGCGGCCTCCTCCGGCACCACCCTCCCCGACGTGGACCGCTTCACCTCGGCGGCCGGCGGCGGCGTCCAAGGCCTGGTCCAGCACACCGCACCCGGCCCCGGTGCCGGTCCCGGCGAGGCTGACTCGGCAGTTGCCGTGGCGATAGGGCGTCAATCTCAACACCAACTGACGACTCAAGCGCTGGGTGCACCTGGCCCGGCTGCCCCCTGGACTCATACGGTGGCGGCCGGGCGGCCCAGCTACATCTCCACCCAGGTGGACTCCGGTGCCCTGACCACCGCCGAGGAACGGCAGCTCGCCGACGCCGAGGCGGCCGGCGCCACCGCGATCTGGGTGTCCGTGGACGGCCAGATCGCCGGGATCATCTCCCTGCAGGACACCATCAAGGAGTCGTCGGCTCCGGCGATCGCCGAGTTCGTCCGGCTCGGACTGCGCCCCATCCTGCTGACCGGGGACAACGCGCAGGTCGCCGCTCAGGTGGCGGCCGCCGTCGGGATCTCCGCGGGGGACGTGTTCGCCGGGGTGCGCCCCGAGGACAAGGTGGCCAAGGTGACCGAGCTGCAGGAGGCCGGCCGAGTGGTGGCCATGGTGGGCGACGGCGTGAACGATGCCCCCGCCCTGGCCCAGGCCGACCTCGGGATCGCCATGGGATCCGGCACGGACGTGGCCCGCGAGGCCGCCGACATCACGGTGATGGGCTCCTCGTTGGGCCAGGTGGTCCAGTCGGTGCAGCTCAGCCGCAAGACGCTGGGCATCATCAAGTCGAACCTGTTCTGGGCTTTCGCCTACAACACGCTCGGCATCCCGGTGGCCGCCCTCGGCCTCCTCATCCCGATGCTCGCCGGCGCAGCCATGGCCGCCAGCTCCGTCCTGGTGGTCGCGAACTCCCTGCGGTTGACGCGGTTCGGACGCTGACCGACCCGCGCTAGAACAGGTACCCCGCGGGCGGCACCAACTGTGCGAACTCAGCCAGCACGTACATCGCACCCACGATGCAGATCGTGTACACCGCCGTGGGGATCACCCTCATCCTCGCCACCACCAGCAGGAAGACGGCGGCGAAGACGCCCGACCCCGCCAGCATGCCCAAAATGAAGACGAGCCAGATGTAGGTCAGGATCCATGCGATGGACCAGCCTACGATCCTGAGCCGGTTCTTCCAGGCATCATCGAACCGACCAAGACCACCGTGTTCCCGTACCCGCACGACATCGCGCCCCAGGCTGAGCAGGGCCAGCAGGATGCCCACCGCTCCGACGGCCAGGGGAAACAGTCGCCCGTTTTCCGAGAATTCCCCGGACAGCAAGACGGCCGCGATGAAGAACACCAGCGCGAGCACGGAGACCGCCATCTCGACGAACGGGGGGACAGGCATATCCGACTTCTCCGAAAGCTGTACTGACGCCTCAGCGGCCTTGGTCCGCTTCTTCATCCGACGGAACAGGGGTACCGCCACTGCTCCCAGCAAGATCACCATGATGACGAGGACGAAAGGACGCGTCATCCATTCACCGGCCGTGAAGGCGTTCACCGTCAGGAAGTAGTACCGCTCCAACGGTTCGGCGAGGACGAAGGCGATGAGGAACGGGGCCCGCGGGATGTTGGTGACCTTACAGATCCAGCCGATGATTCCGAGCAGCAACATCAGGTAGAAGACGTTCAAGTTCAACGGTTCCTGAAACCCGCTCATGAAGAGGATCGGGATGAGCGCTGCGGCCAGGACGGGGAAAGAGACGAAGCTCAATCGCGCCAGGGGACGGGCCAGGAAGAAGGCCAGAGCTGCGCCGATCACGCTCGCAATCGCGAAGGCCCAGACGATCAGGTACACCAAATCCAGATCGTTGGTGATGAGTGACGGACCGGGCTGGACCCCGAAGATCAGCAGTACGCCCAAGAGCAGTGCGAAGGGCGCGGCACCGGGGACACCGAAGAGCAACGTGGGGATCAGCGCACCGGATTCGATACCGTTGCTTGCCGCGGACGGGGCGATCACGCCGCGGGGGTCACCCTGGCCGAATCTGGAACCCGCTCGCCGGCTGGCGAAGGCCTGGGCCTGCCCGTAGGCCAGCCAGGATCCGGCCGTGGACCCCACGCCCGGAAGCATGCCGACGCCTACGCCGACCGCAGAGCCCCGAAGCACATCGGACTTGTGGGACACCACGTCCTTGGCACCCTGCCGCCACCCTCCGCCCAGCGCGATGCGATTCTCCGTGGACACCGCACTCTTCTTGGCGACGAGGTCGATGATCTCCGCTAGACCGAAGATGCCCAGCGCGGCGGCGACGAGGCCGATTCCGTCGGTCAGGAACTCGGAGCCGAAGGTGTACCGGTATTCCGCGGAAACGGGGGATACGCCGATGAGCCCCAAGGCCAGACCGAAGGCGGAGATCAGCAGACCCTTGATGACGTTGCCCTTGGACAACAGAGCCGTGAGGAACACGCCCATGACGATCAGGGCGAAGATCTCGGGGGACCCGAAGGCGGTCACGATGGGCGCTGCGATCGGCACGATCAAGGTCAGGACGACAATGCCGATGAGCCCGCCGATCATGGACGAGATGAAGCTGGCCGACAGGGCACGTCCACCCTGGCCCTTCTTCGCCATCTCGTGTCCGTCCAGAAGGAACACGGAGGCCGCTGCCGAACCGGGGATACCCAGGACCACAGAGGTGATCACGTCGGAAGTGTGGACCACCGCCACCGCCCCGATGATCATGGCAATGGCTTGATTCGGTTCGAGAATGAACACGAACGGCATGAGTACGGCCACCGCACCCGTTCCGCCCAGGCCGGGTATGACTCCGATGATGATTCCCACAACCACGCCGATGCCCAAGAAGAGGAGCATGGCCGGATCCGTGAAGGCCGCCAAGGCCTCTGTTGCTGCTTCTAGCATGTCAGTACCCTCAGATCAGTCCAGTACGGCGTCGTACTTGTCTTCGAGGAGGTGTTTGGTGAAGGCCAAGACTTCCTCGTCCAATTGCAGCGCCCTGCGGAAATCGCCTCGTGCGTCCGCGCCGGAGACGAGCTCGTATCCACCCAGGGCATCCTTCGTCTCCTCGATGAACGATGCGTCCTCGTTAAGTGCGGCGACCATTCGGCCATAGTCCTCGACCACGGCGGCGTCCGTGCCTGCGTTGGCCCACAGCCCCTTCTGGTAGAAGAAGCCGGGGACCACGAACGCCTGGAAGGCGTTGTAGGCCAGCTGCTGCTGTTCGGTGTGGCTGCCCAGCCCCGCGAACACCTCGGCGAAGGTGGGGATGTCCGGAAGATTGGTGTCACGGACGACCTCGCCGTCCTGCAGGCTGCCGACGGCGAACAGGGGGACCGCATCTCCGGAATCGACCATCGGCTGGACTTGGGACAGGTAAGAGGACGTGGTCTGGAAGTCCAGGTCGGCCTCGCCCCGTTGCACTGCCAACCGGGTGGGTCCGCGTCCCTCCATGCCGAAGACACCGCGGATGTTCGCGCCCATCGCCTCAAGGGCCAACAAGGGGACTAGATCCAGGCCGGAGGCGGACATCCCCCCGTATCGGTACTGATGGGAGCTGCCGATCAGATCCTCGACGGAGGTGATGCCACTCTCCGTGCTCGTCCATAGCACCGCACCGGTCCCGTTCAGGGCCAGGGGCTCCATGCGGGCGAAGTCGAACTCGACCGTGCTCTGGCCCAGCATGCTCTGAAAGTAGGTGGTCGCCGAAGCCACGAGAGTCTGCTGGCCGTTGGTGACGCCGGCGCGGATGAAGGCATTGGTGCCGGTGATCGATTCCCCGCCCGGCACGTTCTCGACCTGGTACCGGTCGACGCCGGATTGGAGGTCCGCGAAATAGGGTGTGATGAAGCGGGCCCAGGTATCAGTGCCTCCACCCGTTCCATAGGGCACCACCACATCCACGATGCCCTGGCCTGATGGCTTGTACTTCGTCTGCACTGGTGCACACCCGACCACCCCCATCAGAGCGGCGAAGGAGCCTGTGCCGAGCAGAGTCCTGCGTGAGATCTTCCCGTTCACAGCATGACCTCCTGACTCTCCGTGTCGAGAGCCTGTACAAATTGACGATCCGACAATGACAGCCGGGCCTCGGCCAGGGTCCGGGCCGTCCTCTGCACCCCGACGGTCCGGCCCAGGAGACTCTGTTCAGTGAGGGTGACGAGGATACCGACGGGGATCCGGATCCTGAGTTCGCGCGACACCGCGGTGTTGATCGCCTCCTCCACCACCGTCCCGACGGTCAGCGCCGCGACGGTGACGCCGACGCTGCCCGTGATGGGCATCGCCGGATGGGGCTTGCCCATCGACATCATGAGGACCTGAAGATCGGCCTCATCGTCGGGCGACGCACTCACCAGGCCCACTTTCGGAACGGCCCGTTCGGCCTTCGCGGGGGAATCGGCCAGGCCCATTGACACCGCCGCGGCACGGCGGATCTCCTCCAGCTCACCGAGCCGAGACGTGGCCTCCGCAACCCAGGAGTCGTAATCTCCGACGTCCAGACCGAAGCTCACGGCATCGATCAGGACAACCGGGGCGCCGGCGTCCACCATGCTGACCACCGCGGCCCTCCCCTCACCGTAGGTGATCTCTGTTCGAGGCCCACCCGAAGGCAGCAGAGCACCGGTGGTCCGCCCTTCTGGAGATAGGAACCCCAGACTCACGCCATGGCCCGCGAAGACGGCCCCGGGGATCCGCATTTGCGGGTCATCGGGCAACCGCCCCTGGGGCGTGGAGATCGTCTGGATGATCGTCTGGCCGGTATTCGTGTTGAAGGTGCGCACCTCGGTGACATCGTCACCCATCGGAACCCAGCCCTGCTCGATGGCGTACAACCCGACGGCGGCCGAGCAATTTCCGCAATTGCTGCCCCAGTCCACCTTGGCCTCCTCAATACCAACTTGAGCAAAGGTGAAGCTCACATCCGAAACCGAACCATCCTCACGCTTCACAACCAAGGCCTTGCTCGTCGTCGATGTCGCACCACCGACGCCGTCTAGCTGCCGGGGATCGGGGCTGCCGAAAATCCGAGGCAGGAGGGCATCGGCAGTGAATCCCGTGGCCTCCACAGCTGAGGCCTCGAAGACCCAGCACTTGCTTGTGCCTCCGCGCATCCAGTGTGCATTGATCATCATCGACTGTTACTCCTGTCACCCTCAAAGTTCGTGGAGCCCAGTGTGGTGTGCCTCATTACTTAAGCACAATGTGAATCTGATACATGTTCTTGTAGCTTTGCTTCATCCAAGTCGCCCGACGGGCGCCAAAATGAGTCGCCGTCATGCACTCTGAGGTGCTCTACAGCTGCTCTTGTCTGCAACTAACACCGTGCAATAAGCACCCCGGGTCCTCGGACTTCATGTAGCAACTCTTCAGCTCTATTGGTCATAGCTACACTGACTTACATGACAGTGTTCGACACAAAACGGCTCGAGGTCTTTGTCCGAACGGTCGAGGCCGGTTCCATCACGGCTGCCGCGGACGAGATGGCCTACACCGCCTCCGCCGTCTCTCAGCAACTGCGGCGCCTAGAAGTGGAGGCCGGCCAACCCCTCTTGCGTCGGCGATCCCGGGGAGTGGTCCCCACCGAGGCCGGCATGGTGCTGGCGGCACACGCCCGCAAGATCCTGCGCCAGATGGACGCCGCCCACGCCGACCTCGACGACCTGACCACCGGCAAGCGTGGCTCGCTGGTGATCGGCGCCTTCCCCACGGTGGCGTCTTCCTTCCTCCCACTGGTCATCGAGCGCTTCAGCAGCCAGTATCCATCCGTGTCCCTGTCCATCCGCAGCACCCGGATCGACACCCTGGTGACTGACCTTGAACGGGGGCAAACACACCTCAGCCTCCTCTGGGATCACCCCTGGCGACCGCTCAGCACGGATGGCATCAAGGTCGAGGAGCTCTTCCGTGAGCCGTTCGTCGTGCTGGTATCCAACCACCACCGCTTGAGCCGGGCTCAGGAGGTCGGTATGACCGACCTGGCCCGGGAGTCCTGGGTGGTCCGCGCGTCGGAGCACCCGGTCGTCGAGGTCTTGGACCGGGCCGCTACGGCCGCAGGGTTCCGGCCATCGATCTCGATGTATGCGAACGATTATCAGGAGGCGCAAGCCATGGTCAGCGCCGGGATCGGGGTGGCGCTGGCCCCCCACAGCGCGGTGACGATCAAGCACCCTGGGGTCAGTGTCCTCAGTCTCGGCAGCGAGGCCCCCGAACGCCGCATCATGGTGGGTCAGCGCGAGGAGCGCGTGTACTCCCCCGCCGAGGTGGCCTTCAAGGGCGCCCTCCTCGACACCGTCCGCGAACTCTGGCCCGGCACTGCGAGGTCATGAAACCCCTTGGCCTGGCGGGGCGGCCAGTCGAGCTCAGCCTAGACGGAGGTCCGTTCCGGCACGGCGGCCCGCTCGGGCACCGGGCGCTGATCGAACACTGTGCACCCGACCTCCTGCTCGGCCTGGTTGTGGATGGACAGGTCGATCCCGGAGCGGTCCCGGACCAGGCTCACGGCGATCAGCGCGACCACGCACATCCCGATGAGATAGACGGCGATGGACCCGGAGGAGCCGGTGGCGTCCAGGAGGGCCTGGGCGATCATGGGCGCGAACGCCCCGCCGAGGATGGCGCCGATCGCGTAGGAGATGGACACCCCGGAGAAGCGGATGGAGGCGGGGAAAAGCTCTGAGTAGAGGGCGGCCTGCGGCCCATAGGTCAGGCCGGTGCCGATGCAGATGATCCCCAGGCCCAGGTAGAGGTTGGCCAGGCTGCCGGTGTCGATGAGCAGGAACAGGGGCCAGACCGCCAGGATCAGCCAGACATAGCCGAGCTGATACGTCCGTTTCCTCCCGATGTAGTCCGAGAGGATTCCAGCCCCGAGGGTGGACAGCAGCCACACCGCGGCGGCGAACGTCATGGCGATCAGCACGTCGGTGTTGTCCAGCCCGACGTCGTCCGAGGTGGCATAGGAGGGGATGAATCCGCCCGTGGACATGTAGCCCACCGAGTTGTTGCCCACGAAGATCAGCGAGGCCAGGAGCACCAGGTGCCAGTACTTGCGGAACAGTTCCACGATCGGGACACTCGTCTGCTCCTTCTTCTCGGCCATCTCCTTGAACACCGGGGACTCGTCCACGGCCATCCGGACGAAGTAGCCGACGCCGATCAACACCACGGAGGCGATGAAGGGAATCCGCCATCCCCACTCGATGAACTGCTCCCCGGGCGAGATGACGCCGGTCATCAGCGCGGTCACCCCGGTGGCCAGCAGCAAGCCCAGGGGTACCCCCAGCTGCGGCATGGAGCCCGCCAGTCCGCGGCGCTTCGCCGGGGCGTGTTCCACGGCCATCAGCGCCGCCCCACCCCACTCGCCACCCGCGGAGACGCCCTGCAGCACGCGCAGGAGAATCAGCATGATCGGCGCGAGGACCCCGGCAGACGCGTACGTCGGCAACAGGCCGATCAGCGTGGTGGCCCCGCCCATCATGATGAGCGTGACCACCAGGATGACGCGGCGGCCCAGTTTGTCTCCGTAGTGGCCCGCCAGGAACGCCCCGAGCGGGCGGAACAGGAAGGAGATACCCACCGACGCGAAGGACAGCAGCAGGCCGATCGACTCCCCCGCCGGCTCGAAGAACAGCTGGGAGAAGACCAGGCCGGCCATGGTCGCGTAGATGAAGAAGTCGTACCACTCCACGGTGGTGCCCACCAGGGTGGCGGCAGCGACGCGGCGTTGGTTGGCCCGGTCAGAGTGTCGGGTTTCAGTCATGGGTACCTCGTTGGGTGGTGCTGAGAAGATGTGCGTGGCCTCCGGGGCAGGCCGGGGTCAGGGGGTGAAGATCGGCTCGAAGAAGGCCGCAAGTTCATCCGTGGCGCCCAGCGGGAGCACCGCGGCGACGTACTGGTCCGGACGGACCACCACGATCACGCCGTCGCGGCTCAGGCCGCGCGCCTCGAAGAAGTCGTCCTCCGGGTCCACGCCCCAGACCTTGTTGAGGTTGGAGACCTGGAACCGGCCGACCTGCGGGCGGAAGATCGAGGGCGTCTTCATCAGCTCCACCTCCTCGTGGGGCTGCTGGTACATCACCTGGACGTCGAACAGGGCGTCCAGGTCCCGGCCCGCGGGGGTGAAGCGGCGGACCGGGGAGTCCTCGGAGTCCAGCCAGTCGGCCCAGGTCCGCAGTGCCGAGTCCTGGGCGGAGGAGACGGCGGCATCGGCGAAGGCATAGATCCGCCAGCGCCCGTCCGCCGTGTGCTGGTGACCGAAACGGTGCGGAGTGGTGTCGGAGACGCGCTTGGCCGGGTGCGCCTTGAAACGCTTGCCGAGGGGGAACCCGTTGGCCAGCCCCTGGTGGGAGGCCTCGGCCACGAGCAACCCGGCGGGGTACTCCGTCATGAAGCCCGCCGGGAACTCCGCGGTCTTCTGGTAGTAGTCCTCCAGGGCGGTGGCACTCTCCAGCTCCTCCGGTTTGGCGGCCATCATCGAGGACCACTCGCGGTCGAAGTCGATGAGCTTCTGGGCCACCGGCTGCCGCTCGGCCGAGTAGGTGGACAGCAGCGCTTCCGGGCTGAGCCCGGTCAGCACGTGGCCCAGCTTCCAGCCGAGATTGAACGCGTCCTGGATGGAGACGTTCATGCCCTGGCCGGCCTTCGCCGAGTGGGTGTGGCAGGCGTCCCCGGCGATGAACACATGGGGGTGCCGCTGGCCGACGTCCTCTGCCAGGACGTCGTCGAACCGGTCAGTCACCCGGTGACCGACCTCGTAGACGCTCCACCAGGCCACGTCCTTCACGTCCACCGTGTAGGGCGAGACGATCTGGTTGGCCTGGGCGATGATCGACTCGATCGGGGTCTTGCGCACAGCGCCCGCATCGTTCTGGTCCACCTCACCGAGGTCCACGTACATCCGGAACAGGAAGCCGCCCTCGCGCGGGATGTGCAGGATCGAGCCGTGCTCGGACTGGATGGCGCACTTGGTGCGGATGTCCGGGAAGTCGGTCTCCGCGATGACGTCCATGACGCCCCAGGCGTGGTAGGACACGGCGCCCACGTGCTGCGCCCCGATGTCCCGGCGGACCTTCGAGTGCGCTCCGTCTCCGCCGACGACGTACTTGGTGCGGATGGTCCGGGTCTCGCCCGGGCTCACGCCGCCGTCGGGCGTCTCTCCGGTGCGCTTCAGCGTGACGGTCACCGGGTACTCACCCTCGCCCACCTCGAGGGACACGAACTCCCAGCCCCAGTAGGGCTCGGTGCGGGACGGCGCGTGACGGGCGAAGCGGGCGAAGTAGTCCAGCACCCGGGCCTGGTTGACGATCAGGTGTGGGAACTCGCTGACACCGGCCGGGTCGTCGACGGCCCGTGCGGTCCGGATGATGTGGCCGCTCTCCTGCGGATCCGGCTTCCAGAAGTTCATCTCGGTCAGGTGATAGGCCTCCGCGACGATCTCCTCGGCGAACCCGAAGGCCTGGAACGTCTCGACACTCCGGGCCTGGATGCCGTCGGCCTGGCCGATCCCCAGCCGCTCCGGACGGCGGTCGACGAGGCAGGTCATGACCTCGGGAAAGCTGGCCAGCTGGGCGGTGGCGGTCATGCCGGCCGGTCCTGCGCCGACCACCAGGACGTCCATGGTCTCGGGCAGCTCGGGGGAACGGTCCACGCCCACGCCGGCGGCGGGCTGCACCCGCGGGTCCCCGGACACGTACCCGTTGTGGTGAAACAGCATGTGGTCTCCTCTGCAGGTGTTCTAACGTTCTATTCAGTGGTGCCGGTGGCACACCAGGTGTCGGCGAGGGCCTCGGTGGCGCGGGCCAGGAGGGCGACGTCGGCCCCGACGTTGATGAAGTCGGCGCCGGCCGCCAGGTAGTCCCGAGCCTGGTCCGGGGCGAAGGCGTTGACGCCGACGAAGGTGCCGGCCTCCCGGGCCTGCCCGATCACGGCCTTCACCGCGGCGACGACGTCCGGGTGGTTCTGCTGCCCGAGCAGCCCCATGGAGGCGGCCAGGTCCGAGGGACCGATGAAGATCCCGTCCACGCCGTCCACGGCCGCGATCTGCCCGGCGGCGGCGACGGCGGCCGCGGACTCGATCTGCACCACCAGGGTCACCAGTTCTCCGGCACGGGCCAGGTAGTCCGGGACGCGGTTCCAGCGCGCCGAGCGCGCCAGGGCGGACCCGACCCCGCGTATCCCGCGCGGCGGGTAGTGCATCGCCCGGACGGCACGCTCGGCGTCCTCGGGGCTGTCCACCATCGGGATGACAAGGGACTGCGCCCCCAAATCCAGGTATTGCTTGACCAGCACGGGGTCCAGCGCGGGCACCCGGACCACGGGGATGACCGGGTATCCGGCCATGGCCCGCAGGTGGGACTGGATGGTCTCCAGGCCCAGCGGGGCGTGCTCACCGTCGATCAGGAGGAAATCCATACCGGCGCAGGCGCAGATCTCGGTGACGGATGGGTCGGCCGAGTTGATGAACATCCCGGCCGCCGCCCGGCCGTCCCGGTCGGCGCGGGCCCGCGCGCTGAACAGGTCCTTGAGGCTGGGCTGTGGCTCTAGGCGAATTGGCATGTCACGGTCCCCAGGTTTCCGTAGTCGGCGTAGACGGTGTCCCCGGCGTACACCCACATGGGCCGGGTGAAGGAACCGGCGAGGATGATCTCCCCGGCCTCCAGCACGTCCCCGTGCCCGGCGATCCGGTTCGCCAGCCAGTGCACTCCGTTGGCCGGGTGGTTGAGCACCCCGGCGGCCACCCCCGTCTCGATGATCTCCTGGTTGCGGGACAGCATCCCGGCCACCCAGCGCAGGTCCACGGCATCGGGCGCCACTGGGCGGCCGCCGAACACCATGGCGCCCATCGCGGCGTTGTCACTGATGGTGTCCGTGATCGTGCGCCCCTCCATCTCGATCCGGGAGTCCAGCACCTCCAGTGCCGGCACCACGTACTCGGTGGCGCGCAGGACGTCGAACAGCGTCACTCCCGGGCCGGCCAGGGTGTCCTTCAGCACGAAGGCCAGCTCCATCTCGACCCGCGGATGCGTGTAGCGCGACCACTCGAAGACGTGGCCGGACTCCATCACCATGTCGTCGAAGATCACCCCGTAGTCCGGTTCATCGATCCCGGTGGCATCCTGCATGGCCTTGGAGGTCAGGCCGATCTTGTGACCGACCTTCTTCCGGCCGGCGTCGATCTGCCGCTGGGCCCAGATCCCCTGGACCGCGTACGAGTCCTCGATCCCCATGTCCGGGTACCGTGCCGTGAGCAGCGGAACCGGCGTCCGGTCCTCACCGGCCCGGTGCAGCTCGTCGGCGATCGCCGTGTGCGTTGAGTGCTCAAGCATGTCCGTGCGTCCCCTGCCTCTACAGCTGGTGTCCGAGTTTGAAGCCCTTGGCGGCCTCACCCTGGTGGGTGCCGTCCTCGTCGCCGGGACGGGTGTAGGAGAAGCCGTCAGCGCCGATGGTCACGTCCATCTCGGACTTCTCCTCGCGGGCCGTGACCTCCTGCGGGTTGCCGTCCAGGTCCAGCACGAGGGAGGCCTCGGTGTACCAGGAGGGGACGACCGGGTTGCCCCAGAAGTCGCGGCGCTGGTTGTCGTGCACATCCCACGTGACGACGGGGTTGTCCGGGTCGCCGGTGTAGTAGTCCTGGGTGTAGATC
>NZ_JALDXU010000030.1:0-32256 GCF_032154715.1 Citricoccus sp.
GCCGGTCACCTTCCGCAGTGAAGGTGACCGGCCGGCGTCGTACGTGGTGTGGTCCGTGCCCCGGATGCGCTTTGCGGGCAGAGATCAGTACTCTTCTCTGCCCGCAAAGCTCAGGAGAAGGTGGGACCGAAGCTGGCGCGGTGGGCCAGGCGGCTGTCCCTGAGGTACGGGACCACCATGACGGGCCCGTGAGCGTGGGAGATGACGCCCTGGGACGTCGAGCCCAGCAGCGCGCCGGTGAAGCCGCCGTGGCCGCGGGTGCCGACCACGGTCAGCCGGGCCGTCTTGGACTCGTTGACCATGACGTCCACCGGGACACCGTCCACGATGTCCGAGGTGATCTCCAGGGACGGGAACTCCGACTTCAGCCAATCGATGCCGGCCTCGAGCCGCTCCCGCATCTCCCCGATCAGAGACTGCTCGTCCACGGTGGCGGGCAGCCAGGCGACGGCTCCGGAGATCGGCGGCATGGCGATCACCACGCGCAGCGGGGACTGACGGACCTCGGCCTCCAGCGCGGCGGCGAGAGCGGCGATCCGGCCCTGCTCGGAGCCGTCCACGCCCACGATGACGGGAACCCCGGCGGCGGCACGGGAGGCGTGCTCGCCCTTGGGGACGATCACCACGGGGCATTTGGCGTGGGCGGGCAGGGCGGAGGCCACGGAGCCGAGCAATCGGCCGAAGAAGCCGCCGCGTCCACGGGTACCGGCCACCAACAGGTTGGCGTTGGCCGAGTAGTCGACGAGGACACCGGCGGCGTCCCCCATCTCCACGCGGTGCACGAGCGGCACCTCGAGCCGGCCGAGCTGGTTGACCACGCCCTGCAGCACCTGCATGGCGCCGTCACGGATCATCGTGTCATCCGGGACGCCGTAGCCGGCCTCGAGGGCTGAGGCCGCGAACACGGGCATCGTGTAGGCGGTGACGAGGGTCAGCGGCAACCCTCGCAACTCGGCCTCCCGGGCGGCCCACTTGGCGGCTGAGACGGACTGCTCGGAACCGTCCACACCCACCACGATGCCGTGCGTGGTGGCGGCGTCCTGGGTGGTCGGGGTGTTGTCCTGTTCATGCGAACCGGTCATGACGGCCTCCTGTCATTCCTGCCCGTTGTCTGCGTTGACACGGGATGATGGTGATTCCAGTTTAGGACCCTTGCAGCGGTTCCCCGCAGTACCTGGCCCCCGCCGTGAAGTCATCGAGGGGTTCCACCAGACGAGTGGGCAGGGGGTCGGAGAGCAGGTGGCGCACGAGGGCGTCCCGGCGGGTGCCGCCTCCGGTCAACGGTCCGTTGCTCGCCGCGAACACGATGTTGCCCCGCCGGCGACCCTTGAGCATCTGCGGATCGGCCAGCGCGGCCACCGTGGAGAACGCCTCCCGGAGGGTGGCCGCCTCCTGGCGGGCGGCGCTCAGGTCCGGGCCACCGCCGTGGTTGACGAGGTAGATCCCGTCCCCCACCACGCGGGCCGCGGCCCGGGCGGCCTCCACCCCGAGCAGGTGTCCGGGCGTGGACTGGTCCTTCGCGGTGTCGCCGGCGAACACGTCCCGGATGACCACGTCCCGGCTGCCCTCGTGCGCCCCCGCCAGCACCTGACCGGCCTCGCCCACGCGGATGCGCAACTGCGGGGCGCGGGGCAGGGCGAAACGTTCCCGGGCCAGGGCGGCCAGACCGGCGTCGAGCTCGACGGCAGTCTGCCGGGCGTTCGGGAACCACACGGCCGCCCAGCGCGCCAGGGTGCACCCGGCTCCGCCGAGATGCAGGATCCGCAGCCCGGCATCCGGTTCCCAGCGGTGCATCACGACGGCGGCCATCCACCGCATGTACTCGAAGCCCAGGTCCAGCGGGGTCTCCGGATTGATCTGGGAGGACTCCGCCCCGTTGAGCTTGAGCAGCCACGCGCCGTCGGTGAACGGGTCACGCAGGATCTCGGCGGTGCCGGCGTCGATGGGGAAGACCCCCGGCTCGAGCGCCGGCTCGGCGGCACCACGACGGCCCCGTTCCCCGCGGTGGCCGTTCACACCGCCCTGGGCGCCCTTCGCCCCGGCTTTGCCGGCCTTCGCCCCGCTCTTGCCGGACGTGGAGCTGCGGTCACGCGCCACGGCGCACCATGAGCCGTTCCGTCAGCCCGGCCCAGGGGCCGTCCATCGGGACCGGGTCCCCCACCGCGGCGAAGCCGTGCCTCCGGTAGAAGGACTGGGCGCGGGCGTTGTCCTCGACGACCCACAGCAGGCACGGACCGTCGCCGATCGCCCGCTCCAGCAGGGCGTCGGCCACGCCGCTGCCCTGGGCCTCGGCCAAGACGTACAGCGCGTGGAGCTGGACCGGCGGCAGATCCGTATCCTGCGGATCCTGGACGGGGCCGGCGGCGGCCAGGCCCACGCAGCGCCCCCGGGAATCCTCCGCCAACCAGAGGACCTGCCCTTGCGTCATCAGCCGACGCCAGTGCTCGACCTGGCGGTCCAGGGTGGCCTCCGCCGCAGCGAAGAACGACTCGTCCCGCAGGTGCCCGTAGGCCTCCCGCCAGGACCGGGCCTTCATGGAGAGCACGGCCTCGAGATCCGCGGGGGCGGCGTCGCGAACGTAGTAGCGGGTGCCGGCGGCACCGTGTCCTCGGGCGGTCACTGCTCTTTCAGGGCTGCTTCCAGCCGTTCGAGTTTGCCGTCCAGCTCGCCGGCGTGGCCGGGACGGATGTCCGCCTTGAGGACCAGGGAGATCCGGGACCCGTAGGGGGCCACGGCCTCGACGGCCTCCTTGACCACGCCCATCACCTCGTCCCATTCACCCTCGATCTCCGTGAACATCGAGGAGGTCCGGTGGGGCAGGCCGGAGCCGCGGACCACCTTGACGGCCGCAGCCACGGCATCATGCACGGAACCGTCCCCGGCCTGGCTGAGGGCCGCCGGGCCATCGGTACGGGGGTTGCCGGAGGGGGAAACAGAGAAGGCGATGATCATAGGTCCAGTCTGCCTCACCGGGAGGGCCAGGGGTCAGGGGCGGGCCGCCGATGCGGTCCGGTCAGCCACCGGCCCACAACGGCTCGAGGGCATTGATGAGCTGCTGCACGCCCAGCACCACGAACACCAGGGCGGTGATGCCGAGCAGCCCGTTGTGCACCCAGTTGTTGCGGAACTGGGAGGGGACCAACCGCTTCTGGTTGTTCAGGATCAGCAGGGTGACGGCCAGGAACGGCATGAACAATGCGCCGAGCGTGCCGTAGAGCAGGATCAGGAAGATCGGCCGGTCCAGGAACAGCAGGGACATCGGCAGGATGGTCAGCCAGATCAGGTAGAAGCGGGCCGGCTTCGACCGCAGCGACGGGGCGTCATCCTGGTCCAGGCTGTCCGCGGGCTTGCGGAAGTTGGTCCAGAAGTCGGCGAACATCAGCGAGACGCCGTGCCAGACCCCCAGCAGGGAGGAGAAGGACGCGGCGAAGAAGCCGATGAGGAACAGGACGGCGAAGGGCTCGCCGAACCGGTCGGCCAGCACGTTGCCGACATCCAGCAGGCCCTCGTCGCTGGCCGAGATCTCCAAGCCGGACGTGTACAGCAGCTGGACGCCCATCACCATGGTGGCGATGACGAAGACGCCGGTGAGGAGGTAGGCCACGGCATTGTCGAAGCGCATCACCTTCATCCACTTCGGGGCATTCCAGCCCTTCTCGCGGAGCCAGTAGCCATAGGCCGCCAGGGTGATGGTGCCGCCCACGCCGCCGGCCAGGCCCAGCACGTAGAACATGGACCCGTCCTCTTCGGGGATGCGCGGGACCAGGCCTGCCACCATGTCCCCGATGTTGGGGCCAACCATGATGGCCGAGGCCAGCACGGCCACGAACATGATGCCGATCAGCACGGTCATCAGCTTCTCGATGAGTCCGTACCGGTTGAGCCAGACCAGCCCCATGCCGAGCAGGCCGGAGGCGATGGCGAAGATCATCGAGTTCACCCCGGGGAACAGCGCCGCCAGGGGAAGGGCCACGGAACTCATCGCGGTTGCCCCGTAGACGAAGCCCCAGATGATGATGTAAATACCGAAGTACCAGCTGGTCCAGACGCCGAGGGTGCGCCAGCCCTGGAAGATCGTCTTACCGGTGGACAGGTAGTACCGGCCCACGCCCTCCACGAGCACGATTTTGAAGATGACGCCCAGGACCACGGCCCACATCAGGGCGTAGCCGTAGCGGGAACCCGCCGTCAGGGTGGCGACCAGGTCGGCCGCTCCCACACCGGTGGCGGCTGCCACGATGCCCGGGCCCATGGAGTTCCACTTGACCTTGACGGGTTTCTCGTTGACCTCGGCGTCGGTGAAACCGACGATGTTCGGATTGTGGACGGGATGCCCCGTGTCCACGTGGTCGCCTCTTGACATCTGTGCCCCTCGTTACTACTACGTGCGTTGTGCACCACAGACTAGTGTGGTTTGCCGTGAGTCAAGGAATCTTCGTCACCACCACCACCAACGGCGCCGGCAAATCGCTCGTCACCCTCGGGATCGCCGATTCCCTCTACAAGAGGTCCGGCAGCATCGGCTACCTCCGTCCGGTCGTCCCCGGGGATTCCGTGGAGACGGACCCGATGGTCCAGTTGATGCGGGAGGACTACGGGCTCGACGCCGGCCTGGCCCGGGGCGGAGTGACTGCCGCCGAGGCGCGGCGGATGGTGGCCGAGGGCCGCACCGACGAGCTCTATGAACGCTGCGTGGCCCTGTTCGAGGAGATGGCCGGGGCCTGCGGCATCGTGGTGGTGGAGGGCAGTGACCTGGCGGGCGCGGATCCCGCCGTCGAGCTCGATCTCAACGCCGAGCTGGCCCGCCACCTGAGCCTTCCCGTGGTGGGCGTGGTGTCCGCCGCCGGACTGGGCGGTGCCGCTGCGGCCGACGCGGTGGATCTGGCCCGGCGCGCTCTGGACGAGTCCGGGGTGGACCTGTTGTCCATGATCGTCAACCGGGCCGATCCGGCCCTCCTCGAGGAGATCGAGTCCGCCATCCGGCCCGGCCGCCATGAGTGGCCCGTGTACGTGCTGCCCGAGTTGCCGGAACTGTCCCTGCCGTCCGTCTCCGAGGTCGCCACCGCGCTCGGGCTGACCCAGGTGGCCGGGAACCTGAACCTGGACCGCGACGTCTCCGAGGTGAAGGCCGTCTCCATGGAGGGCGGCAACTTCCTGCAGATCCTCCGCGAGGGCGCCCTCGTGCTGGTCTCCGGAGACCGCTCGGACGCCGTTCTGGCCACCGTGGCCTCGTCTCTGGCGCCGGAGTTCCCCGTGGCATCCGGGATGATCCTGACCAACGGGATCGAGCCCAACGAGCAGATCCGGCGCCTGTACGCCGAGGCCCCGTTCCCCATCTTCACCACGTTCGCGGACACCTTCAGCACTGCGCGGGCCGTGTCCGCCGTGCGCAGTGAGCTCTCCAGCGCCCAGCCCCGCAAGACGGCCGCGGCCCTGGGAGCCTGGCACCAGCGCGTGGACGGCGCGGAGCTGCTGCAGCGCATCGATCTGCCGCGGGCCGTGCGCACCACACCTCTGCGGTTCCTGCACGGGCTGATCGAACGGGCCCGGTCCGAGCGGAAGACGATCGTGCTCCCGGAAGGCGAGGACACCCGCATCCTCCGCGCGGCCGAGATCCTGCGCCGGCGGGATGTCTGTGACCTGGTGGTGCTCGGGCGTGAGGCCACCATCCGGGACCTCGCCGCCAAGGAGGGGGTGGACCTGAGCGGGCTGACCCTGGTGGACCCCTCCACCTCCGAGGCCCGCGAGCGCTATGCCGCGGAGTACTCCCGCCTGCGCGCCCACAAGGGGATCGACCTGGACCGCGCCCTGGACATCATGACCGAGGGCGCCTACTTCGGCACGATGATGGTCCAGCTGGGAGACGTGGACGGCATGGTCTCCGGCGCCGCCCACACCACCGCGAACACGATCCGCCCGGCACTGGAGTTCGTCAAGACCCGGCCCGGCGTCTCGATCGTCTCCTCCGTGTTCTTCATGCTGCTGCCGGACCGCGCCCTGGTCTATGGAGATTGCGCCGTGAACCCGGATCCGAACGCCGAGCAGCTGGCGGACATCGCCTACGCCTCCGCCCTGACGGCGCGGCAATTCGGGGTCCAGCCTCGCGTGGCCATGCTGTCCTACTCGACCGGAGGCTCGGGGACGGGGGACGCCGTGGACAAGGTCCGCACCGCCACCGAACTCGTGCGGGACGAGCACCCGCAGCTCAAGGTGGACGGCCCCCTGCAGTATGACGCGGCCGTCAACGCCTCGGTGGCCGCCTCGAAGATGCCGGATTCGGAGGTGGCCGGCCAGGCCACCGTGTTCGTCTTCCCGGACCTGAACACCGGCAACAACACCTACAAGGCCGTCCAGCAGTCCTCCGGGGCCGTCGCCGTCGGGCCCGTCCTGCAGGGGCTGAACAAACCGGTCAACGATCTCTCCCGGGGCTGCACCGTGGACGACATCGTCAACACGGTGGCCATCACCGCCATCCAAGCCCAGACAGTCCAGACAGTCCAGTCCGGCCTGTCCGGCCTGTCCGGCCGATCGGGAGAGTGAACTCATGCTGATCCTCGTCATCAACTCCGGTTCCTCGTCGCTGAAGTACCAGCTGCGCGAGGTCGCCTCGGACGGCACAGAACCCACAGAGCCCGTGGTCGCCCAGGGCCTGGTGGAACGCATCGGCGTGCCCGGCTCCGGTGTGGACAACCACGCCGAGGCCCTCGAGCAGATCGATGCCGAGCTGGAGCGGGTGCTTCAGGGCCGCACCATCGACGCCGCCGGTCACCGCGTAGTCCACGGAGGGGAGCGCTTCAAGGCCCCGACCCTCGTCACCACGGAGGTCATCCGTGCCATCGAGCGCCTGGCGCCCCTGGCACCGCTGCACAACCCCGCCGCAGCCCAGGGACTGCGTGCCATCGCCGAGAAGTGGCCGGACCTGCCGCAGGCCGTGGTCTTCGACACCTCATTCCACCAGTCGATGCCCGAGGAGGCCTGGCGGTATGCCCTTCCGGACGCCCTCTACACGGAGAACGGCATCCGGCGCTACGGCTTCCACGGCACCAGCCACGATCTCGTCACCGGGATCGCCGCCGAGACGCTGGGCATCCCGCGCGCCGATTTCAACGCGGTGATCCTCCACCTGGGCAACGGCGCCTCCGCCACCGCCATCCGCGGGGGGGCCTCGGTGGACACGTCCATGGGCTACACGCCGCTGGCCGGGCTCGTAATGGGCACCCGATCCGGAGACGTCGACCCCTCGATCATCACGCACCTCATCCGCAACGGTGTGTACAACGCGGAGCAGATGGACCGGATGCTCAACCAGGAGTCCGGACTGCTCGGCATGACCGGCAACGCGGACATGCGCCAGGTCATCGACTCCGCCCACGCCGGCCACCGGCGGTCCAGGACCGCGTTGAAGGTGGCCTCCTACCGCCTCGCGAAGTACGTGGGCGGTTATCACGTGGCCGTCGGCGGCGCCCAGGCCGTGGTCTTCACGGCCGGCATCGGCGAGAACTCGGCGCCGTTCCGCTCGGCCGTGCTGGACCGCCTGGAGCCCCTGGGCATCGCCTACGACGCCGAGGCGAACCTCGAGCGGTCCGACGCACCCCGCGTGATCTCCACCGAGGGCTCGGCCCTCCCCGTCCTGGTGGTGCCGACCAACGAGGAGATGGCGATCGCCCAGCTCACCCTCTCGGTGGCGCAGGATCTCGGCGCGCTCCCCCGCTGACGGCGTGAATCCTGATGGCGTGAATCGTCATCCGAACTTCCGGCGCGTCGACACCGAATCGACTGCAACACACCGGAAAATCGCATGACGAATGTGGAGCAGCTCGTGGCTGAGATCGAGAAGGTCCGCCAGGGATGGGACACACCCTCACCGGTTCACCCCGCCGGCACCACCGCCACGTCACCCTCCCGCCGGGAGTCCTGGGCCCCCGTGATGGTTCCGGTCTCGTAGTCGATCTCCAGCGCCTGCACCGAGCCGAAGACGGCATCGGCCCGCTCGGTCACGCGCGGCTGCCACCCCCGCTGGCGGATCAGGGCGGCCACGTCCTGCGCCGGCTGCTCCTCCAGGGAGAGCACACCGTCCTGGAGGTAGTGGCGCGGGGAGTCGACCGCCTCCTGCAACGGCATCTCCTGCAGGGCCCAGGGCACCATGACGGTGGCGAGGATCGAAGGGATGACCTGTCCACCCGGTGATCCCAGGCCCATGACCACGCGACCCTCGGAATCCAGAACCAGGCTGGGCGCCGACCAGCTGACGGACTTGCGCCCCGGCTCCGGCTGGTTGGCGGGAGTGTCCAGGGACTCGAACCGGGACAGCTGGTTGTTGAGGAAGAACCCTCCCACGGCACTGGACTCGGCGCCGCCCCAGAAGCTGGTGATCGTGTTCGTCATGGACACGGTCAGCCCCTCGTCGTCGACCACGGTCAGATGGGTGGTGTTCCCCGCCTCAGCGGGTGCAGCGGCAGCGTCACCGCCGGCGCCAGCCGTCCCGGCCGTGCCGGCCGCACTGGCCGCACTCTGGTCAGTCACTGCGGACGAGGCGAGCGCCGGCGCCACTTCGGTTCGAGCCAGCTCGGCGTTGGCCTCCGGGTCCGTGAGCCGGTCCACGGGGACATCCACGAAGACCGGGTCTCCGAAGGACTCCGTCACGCTGGAATCGGCCACCTGCCAGGCCGCGGTCATGGCGTCCACGTACTCCGCGGACCCGGGCTCGGCCTCCGCCACCCCGAGCGCCTCGGCGACCTGTAGGAATTGCACGACGGCGGCACCCGGCAGCGGCGGCGCGGCAGAGACGTACTCGTAGTCGCCGACCGGGCCGCTGACCGGCTCGGTGGTGACGGTCTCATAGGTGGCGAGGGACTCGGCATCGAGCCCGTCCACGGCGGTGAGCCCGTCCACCAGGCTGCCCGTGTAGAGGGCGTCCGGGCCTTCCTCGGCGAGCGTCTCCATGGTGGTCGCCAACTCAGCCTGAACCAGGGTCTCGCCCTCCTCGAGCGGTCCGGCGCCTCCCGAGTCCTCCGCCGCGCCCTCGCCGGCCGACCCGGAGTGGAACGCGGCGAGCCCCTCGATGGCCCCGGGCCCATAGTCGGAACGCATCCGCTGGGCCAGGAGTGTCGAGACCGGAAACCCCTCGTCGGCCAGCTCGATGGCAGGTGCCAACAACTCGGCCCACTCCAGGGAGCCGTGTTCGGCGTGCAGGGTGGCCATGCCGTCCACGAAACCCGGGACACCGGTGCCCGAGGCCGGGATGTCACCGTCCTGGGCCACGGTCTCGCGGTAGTCGTAGGCCAGCGGGTCGCCGTCCCCGCGGGCGACCAGCGCCGAGCCACCTCCCCCGATGCCCGAGGCGAAGGGTTCCACCACCGCCACGGCGAAGGCGGTGGCGACGGCGGCGTCAGCGGCGTTGCCGCCCTGGTCCAGGATTTCTGTCCCCACCTCCACCGCCGCCGGGTGTCCGGCGGCGACCGCCTGCTCCCGGAGGGCCGCCGCGGAGGCCGACGGGGCCGGCGTCGTACCGGGGGTGCCGTTCGAGGGGGAACCAGAGGCTGAGGAGGACGGGACACCGGAAGCCGGCCCCGATGGTTCCTCCGGTGCCGGGGAGGCGCATCCGGCCAGGGCCAGCAGCGCGGCCGAGAGGGCGGTTACGCGGGACAAGGTGGGGGCGGAGGTGCGGGTCCGCTGCATCAGGGTTCCTCGGGTGATCGAGTACGGCGGGCCCGAGCGATCCTAACGGGCTCTCCTGTGCACCGTCTGGGCGGTGTCTGGGCGCGTCGTCCAGTTACCGTCCCTACACTGCCCACGACCTCCCCCGCCACCACCACCGCACAGGACAGAATGGCTTCCATGACCCCAGTCAACGTGCCGGCCGCCGCGGGTCACCCCGCGGCGTCTCAGCCCTCAGGCGTGCGCCTGACGGGTCTCGACGCGGCCCGGGCGCTGGCCATCATCGGCATGATCGCGGTGAATGTGGGCCCCCGGGGCGAACCGGGGATCGCGGGATTCGTGTACGACCTGCCGGTGGGGCGGGCCTCCATCCTGTTCGTGGTGCTGGCCGGAGTGGGCATGTCCTTCCTGAGCCGGGCCGCCCGCCGGCCCGGTGGGCGGCTGCCGTGGCGGACGGTCCTGTGGCGCTCCGCGCTGCTGTTCGCCGGCGGTCTGGCCCTGCAGGAACTGGGTCATGACGTCAGCGTCATCCTGACTGTCTACGGGGTGCTGTTCCTGCTGTCCCTGCCGTTGCTGAAGGCCCCGACCCCGGTCATCGCCGCGCTGGCGGGGATCCTGTTAGCCGTGGGACCGGTGGTCTGGATCTGGGCGCAGCTCGCCTCTGGAACCGTCTTCCAGTTCGCGGATCCGGACCTGAGCAACGACGCTCCCCACCTGCTCCACCGGATCTTCCTCTCCGGCCCTTACCCGGTGCTGGTGTGGTGCGTCCCCTTCCTGGTGGGGCTCATCCTGGGACGGGCTCCCCTCACCGACCGCAGGCTGCAGAGGCGGTTGGTGCTGTGGGGTGGCATCACGGCCGTCGGCGCCTATGTGCTCTCGCAGGTGCTGATCCGGCTGCTGGGCCAGCCGGGGGACGAGATCGGGTGGGACCGCCTCCTTTCCGCTGTCGGGCACTCGCAGATGCCGTTGTGGCTGATCTCCAGCATCGGCACGGCACTCGTGACCATCGGCGGGTTCCTCTGGGCCGGGGACCTCGTGGACCGCCGCCTGGGGATGCTGGTCTCAGCCGGACGGCTTTCCCTCACCATCTACGTGGCCCATCTCTTCGTCCTCGCCTTCATCCGTCCGGAGCCGCAGACGTTGCTCCGGGGGTACCTCATCACGATCGTGTTGTCCGCGGTGCTGGTCCTGCTGGCCCACCTGTGGGTGAAGTGGCGGCCGATCGGCCCGTTGGAGCAGCTCCTGCGCCTGCCCGCAAGACGCTGACGTTCAGGCCCCCGTGCCGACCAGCACGCGCTCACGGCGGCAGACCCGCTCCAGCACGCGGGCCGGCAGGTTCGTGGTGATCTGCTGCACCCCGGCCCTCAGCAGCAGGTCCACGTCCTCATCCCGGTCCGCCGTCCACACCCGCAGGGTGCGCCCCGCCGCCAGCCACGCCTTCACGTCGGCCAGGTTCTCCCGCACATAGGCCACCCCCGGCCCCGCGATGCCCACGCGGCCCTCCCAGATCAGCCGCTCGGCGTCCGCCACAGCCTGGCGCAGCGTGGCCCGCACGGCGGCGCGGCTGAGCGGGCCGAGATTGAAGCGGCTCGTCACCGGCGCGGCGGGCACCACGGAGAGCAGCTGGCACAGGTGCTCGGAGCCCACCGACGGGGCGAGGTACTGCAGGGAGCCGGCGTAGAAGCTCATGAACGACACCTCGACCGCGCCGATATTCGAGGTCTCCGGATCCCAGCCGGCGCGCAGCAGCCAGGTCAGGGCGCGTTCCTCGAGCTCATGGCCGAAGGGGCTCGGATGCTTGAGCTCCAGCGCCAGCCGCACGGGGCGGCCGGCGGTGACGAGCAGCTCGACCAGGTCCGGCAACGTCAGCAACTGCGCGGAGGCGGGGCCGTACTCGCCCGGGATCCGGGCGCCCTTCCATTGGTGGAAGTCGAGTCGGCGCAGCTGGGCCAGCGTGTGGTCCGCCACCGGGCCGGACCCGTCGGAGGTGCGCTCCAGAGTCGCATCGTGCAGGCACACCAGGTGCCGGTCCCGCGTCAGGTGGACATCCACCTCCACCCCGTCCGCGCCCTCGGCGAGCGCGTGCAGGAACGCCGCCCTGGTGTTCTCGGCGTAGGCTCCGGAGGACCCCCGGTGGGCGATCACCAGCGGTCGCCGCAACAGCCGGCGCCGGTCATCGTCGGTAGGGTTCGGGGTGGTGCCGGGGCTCGGGGTGTCGGACACGCCCCCAGGGTACGGGGCCAGCCCCGCGGTAACCGCCGGCGACAGGCGACGGGCTGGTTAACTTGTGCTGACACTTTGATCCCGGCCGGAGGACCCATGGAGAACCAGATGCTCGACGCCGGCCCCTCCGAGGCCCAGCGCGCCTCCGCCCTGCGCCGGATGAAGGCGGTGGCCACGGGCGTCCTGGTGCTGCTGGCGGCGATCTTCGTGGTGTCCTTCGCCCTGCAGGACGACTACCCCTGGCTGCGGTACGTCCGGGCGGCGGCCGAGGGGGGCATGGTGGGCGCCCTCGCCGACTGGTTCGCGGTCACCGCCCTGTTCCGGCACCCGATGGGCCTGAAGATCCCGCACACGGCGATCATCCCGCGGAAGAAGGACACCATCGGGGAATCCCTGGGAGCCTTCGTGCAGGAGAACTTCCTGGATGGGGAGGTGGCCCGGGAGAAGCTCGCCGGATTGAAACTCGCCGGCCGCGCCGGGGCCTGGCTGCGCCAACGCCCGCATGCGGAGCGGGTGGCGGCCGAGGTCTCCGCCTCCGCCGAGCGGATCCTGGATGCCATGGATGATGTTCTGGTACGGGACCTGGTGGCCAATCTGGCCCAGAAGCACATGATCGAGCCCGACTGGGCGCCCACCCTGTCCGAGGTCCTGGGCAAGGTGACCACCGAGCGCCACCACGATCAGGTGGTGGACCTGGTGGTGTCCCGGACCGGGGACTGGGTCACCGCCCACCCCGAGTTCTTCCTGAACAGCGTGCGGCAACGCTCCCCGCAGTGGGTTCCGGGCGTCGTCGACCAATTGCTGGCCGAGCGGATCCAGGCCGAGGCCCTGAAGTACCTCGCCGCCGTGCGGGAGGATCCGGACCACGAGCTGCGCCGCTCCGTGGACGACTGGCTCGCGGACCTGGTGACGGACCTGCACCGGGATCCGGCGACGAGGGCGAAGGTGGAGCAGGCCAAGAGGGAGCTGTTCAACGATCCGCGCATGCGGGAGTGGGCCGAGCGGGCCTGGGCGACGACCAAGTCCGCGCTGTTGGTCCAGCTGCGGGACCCCGGTTCGGACCTGCACCTGGCCCTGGTGGCCGCCCTGCAGGACCTGGGCGGACGGCTCGAGGAGGATCCGGCGCTGGCGGACCGGGTGGACGGCTGGGCCTCCGAGGGCGCCCAGCACCTGGCCCGCCGCTACGGGCCGGAGCTGGTGGGGATCTTCGGCGAGACCATCCAACGCTGGGATGGCCGGCAGGCCTCGCGCACCATCGAGCTCTATCTCGGCCGGGACCTGCAGTTCATCCGGATCAACGGCTCCATCGTCGGCGCCCTGGCCGGCCTGGCGATCTACTCTCTCGCCACGCTGGCCTTCGGTTAGCCGTTACTGACCGGGGCGGCTCACCGCCCGCGCGTGCGGTTCCGGCGGTGTTCGGCGCGGGCGGCCTCGACGTCGGCCGCGAATCCCGCCGGGTCCTCCGCCTTCAGGGCGTCGAGGGTCCCATCCGCCCGCAGCGCCTCGATGTCCTCGCGCACGCCTTCCTCGAGCAGGGCCACCAGATCCGGATCCGCCCCGGCGCCCTCCGCCGCTGAGCCCCCGGCCACCTCTCCCACGTCGCCCGAGCCGGAACCGGAGTCGCCGGCGGTTCTCTGGCGCTTCTGTCCGGCTGGCAGCGCCTGGAGGTCCGTCACCAACTGCCCGGGCAGCGCCGCCGGCAGCGGCCCGAAGATGTTCTGGGCGGCCTTGATGACGCTCTTGCCCATGGCGCGGTTGCCGACGCCGCCGATCACGGCGCCCACCCCGAACGGCACCAGGCGACCGAGCATGCCGGCACCCTGGCGGATGATGAACTTCTTCATGAACATGCGCTTCATCTGCTGGAACAGCACATCGGAGATTCCGGACGCCCCGGAGATGGCCGCCACCGCGCCCGCGAGCGGGCCGGAGCCCGAGCCGTTCGCCTGGCCGGTGAAGTCCCGCAGGAGCTTGCGGCCGTCGTCGCCGAGCATGACGGCCATGACCAGGGTCTGCGCGCGCTGCGGGTCATCGGTGGTGACCCCCATCAGCTCCGCCACGGACTGCGCGTACAGTGCGGTGGTCTCGAGGAAGCCGATGGTGGCCGCGGCGGAGAGGCCGAGCGCGGCGGCCGTGCCGACCCCCGGCACCACGGCGGTGCCTCCGACGGCAGCTCCGCCCCCGGTGACCGCGGCCAGGTACTGCTTCCCCAGGCGTTCGGCGAGCTGGGCGGGCGTCTCGTCCGGGTGCGACCGGCGCAGGCGATTGAGGTTGCGCAGCACCAGCGGGCGCTGGACCTCCACGGTCTTGAGCACGATCTTCTGGAAGGCCGGCGTCGGATTCCCGTGGGGGTCCACGGCCCGGTTCAGGGCGAAATCGGTGGCCTTCTGCCCGGCGACCGTTGAGATGATCGACTTCTTTGCCATGGTGGTGGCCTCCTGGAGCTGGTGGATCCTACCGACGACGCTACCGGAGCGCGTGCTTCAGGAAGATCCGGACGTCCCGGGCCTCTTCGGCGCTCATCCCGTGCCCCATACCCTCGTAGGTGCGGGCCGTGAGCCGGGTGTTGGCCTCCAGCCAGTCGGCCGTGTAGGCGATGGCGTCCGGGTTGATGACGAGGTCCTCCACGTCGCGGCCCCAGAAGAAGGGCCTGGGCCCCGGCCCCTCCGGGGGTGAGTCCAGGGTCTCGAGCAGCTGGTTGGAGAGCACGAAGCCGCTGAGTCCCACCACGCAGGTGAAGGCCTCCGGGCGCAGCCGGTACACCGTGGAGGCCATGGCCATCCCCTGGGAATGGCCCAGCACGGAGACCGTCCGGAATCCGCTGCGGGTGACCTCCTCGGCATCCAGCAGGTCGAAGACGCGATGGGCGGCCGCCACCACCTCGGCGAAGTCGTTCGTCAGGAAGTAGTCCAGCAGGAACCAGCCCCAGGCGCCGGGATCGGGGCCCGGACCGGACCCGGCACCGTCCGTGCCCTCCATGACCGGTGCCGCGCCGGCGTCGATCGCGAACCCGCCGCGCACAGCCAGGCCCGTGACGTTCTCCGGAAGCATGCCGAAGTAGGCCTGGGCGGCCCGGACCTCGTTGGCCCCGTAGCCGTGGATGACCAGTACCAAGTCCGTGCCGTGGCGTTGCGACTCAGGCCGTGACCAGAACACGTGGTGGCCGGTGGAGAGGGTCTGCCGCACGGGTCCGTCAGTCGCTTCCGGAGTCGAGGTCGAGATCGGTCCAGACCAGGCGGTGTTCGCTCGGGGTGGTCTCGTTGGGTTCGCCCGGCTCGCCGCCGGGCGCGTTGGCGCGGGTGAGGTGCGAGCCCAGCTGGCCGGACTGGGGCCAGAAGACGCCTGAGGCCGCGGTGGGCAGGGAGGCGGAGGGCAGCAGGTAGTCCGACCGCGCCACCGTCCAGTCACCGCCCTCGCGGCCCACCACCTCGGTGGCCATCGGATCCTCGTCCGCGGTGAGGGCCCCGGCGCCGCGGGAGGTGGGTTCGGGGTCCTGGATGGCCTCCGACTCCAGCAGGTCGGCGATGACCGAGGGGTGCTCCTCCCCGTCCAAGGCGGTGCCGGTCAGCGGGCCGAACTCGCCGGCCAGGATGAAGGATGCGCCCTCGCCCAACCCGCCGGACCGGCCCTCGTCGTCCACAATGTAGCCGGAGTCCGCCGGGTCACCGGAGACATAGTCCGCCCACAGCCGCATCTCGTCGTGGTGGCGTTCCGCTCCGGCGACGCCGTCTCCGGCATCACTCGGCCGGGCCGCCAGCACGTGCACGGTCTGGCCGCCGACCTGCACGGGGATATCCCAATGTGAGCTGGACGAGAGCCGCAGGACGGAGCGCTCCAGATCAGAGAAGGTGTCCTCCGGGATGGCGTTGCCCGGCATGGAATCCCACGGCAGTTCCTGGAAGGTGCGGATGCCCTCCGTGTCCAGGGGATGCTTGGAGTACAGCACCATGCCGTGCTGGCCGGCGAACTCTCCCGGGCCGAAGGTGTCCCCGGGTCCGCCGATGACGCCGTCGTTGTCCAGGTCCGCCCCGGTGTCCACACCGTTGTTGACCTCGGCCACGTACATGTAGGGGTAGTCGATGCCCTGCTGGCCACCGGTCCCGACGGCCAGGTAATTCGTCCGGAAGGACTGGGCGAACGCCTCGCCGCCGTCCACATCCACGTCTGTCAGCAGCACGAGATCCGGCGCGGCCCGCTGGACGGTCTCGGCCACCTGCTGCCCCTGTTCATCTCCGGGAGTGGAGAGATCCTCGGTCAGCTCTCCAGGGGCGGACCGGCTCAGCCCGGCCGAGAAGGTGGCCACGCGCAGATCCTCCGGAGCGGCGGACGGCACCTGCCCCTCCTTGATCCACAGCATCTGCCGCAACAGGTCGGGATTCTCGGGGAGGGCGTCCTTGAAATCGAAGGAGGCCACGCGCTGGGCCGGCGAGACCGAGGTGAGTGCCGGTGCCTGCTGGACGGACGGCGCGGCCGTCGCCACGGGTGCGGCCATTAACGCCGCCACGGCGGCTGCAGGCACAAGGGCACCGCCAAGCACCATGCGTCGGCGGAGCACCCGGGGGAGAGCACTCATACGCACCACCCTAGGCACGGACATAGCTTCGGCGATAGGGGCATCCCGGGGCCGCATCGGCGGCTCACCGTCCCGAGCAGTTGCGCGGCCCGGGCGCGCGGCCCGCCCCAAAACCGCGAGGACAGCGCGTGTCGCGCCCACTATCTCCAGAGTGGTCTGATCGCTCCGACCTCTCCGTCCAGCGGCCCAGCCCCGCGTTCGGTTATCAAATCTTGATCTTGGCACTGACACCGAGACATCCCCGAAACATTCACGCGTTCGATCGGGATCCGCAGGGCCGGGAGGGCAGAAACGGCCGGCGTTCGGGCGTGGACGCGGGGCGTGCCGCCTCTCGTGCTGGGCACCGAAACGGCCCCTGACCCGGCTTGATGCCGGTTCAGGGGCCGTTGCGCGGTGGGCCCTGCGGGGATCGAACCCGCGACCCGCGGATTAAAAGTCCGATGCTCTGCCAACTGAGCTAAAGGCCCTGGCCAGCCGGTGGCCGCGTCCCATGTTAGCGGACGGCGGTCCCCGCCACGCCTCCGCTCGGCCGGTGCCCGGAGACGGGACCGTGCCGCCGGTGAAGGCGTACCGTGGAGGGGGCTCCCGGTGGCGCCGCCCGTTGCAGCATCACGTCCCGAGCCGCACCGAGACCCCGAGCAGACACACCCCCATCCCCGGAAAGGTGGCCCTCCCGTGACATCCTCCCGGAACCGTTCCGGCCGGTCCCCGAGCTCGACGGCGGCCGGCACGGTCCGCCACCACCGGCCCCGGCCGTTCGCCCCGGATCAATTCGCCGCCTTCCAGGGCGGTGCGGACCCTGCCGTCACCGCCGAGGGCGCGGCGTTGCTGGCCCGCGCCCTGGTCGAGGGCGGCCGGTCCACCTCAGACCAGGACGCGGTCCGGCGGCTGGTCGGCCTGGTCGAGGAGGCCGGGATCGACACCGTGGCCCAGTGGTGGGCCGATGCCCCGGCGATCTCCCTGAGCGGCGCCCTCTGGAGGCTGTACGCCCTTCGCGCGGCGACGGTCCGCAACGGCGCCCAGTGGGCCGCCTGGTACCGCGCCGGCCACGAGGCGCATGTGGCCCGCGCCGTGGCGGGGCCGGTCGAACCACCCGGCGCCCGCGAATTGCAGCAACTGACGACCGACATCCTCACCGGGGCCTTCACCGGCGACTTCGACGTGGCACTCGAGCGGGCCGCCGCCTACGGCCGGGTGGTCTGCCTGGGCCAGGCACACCACTCCGAGGCGCTCGAAGCCGGACAGCCGGCCCAGGCCGCCGTCCTGCTGCGTCAGGCCAAGCGGCTCCTGGGCACCGCCGAGGAACTCGAGGAGGCGGCGGCCGCCTGGCGCCGCGGCACCCTCGATTGAGCCGATGGCTGACAACACCGGCGCCGGTGGACATCCCCGCCCCCGACCGCGCACACTGGATACCGGTGCCGGGCCGCGGTAACCCCGGGCTCCAATATTCTGCCGCTACGAGCGGCCACTCGCCGAGAGGCGTTCCCGGTCCGGCACTGCCCCCTCTCGCGGGATACCCTCTTCTTTGATGAACCTCTCACTGTCCTCCCTCCTCGCCCCGGACACCGCCAGCCTCGAACACCTCGCGGCCCTGGCGGAGGGTCTGGGTGCCGCCGTGCACCAGGTCGCCCAGCTGATGGGCTCCTCCACGGCTGCTGCCGAGGAGGTCAGCGCCCGGTTGTCGGAGATCGACAGCGAGTCCAGCGTGCGCCACATGGCTCTGCTCACCAGCCTGCGCAGCTCCTTCATCACCCCCCTGCCGCGCCAGGACCTCTATCTGATGGCGGACGGGCTCAACAACGCCGTGGAGAAGGTCTGCAACGCCGGACTGCTCATCGTCTCCACCGAGCAGTACCGGCTGCCCGCCGAGGCCATGGACATCCTGGAGACCCTGGGTCGGCAGGCAGAACTCCTCCAGGAGGCCACCGCCCAGTTCCGGACCCTCGATGCCCTCGAGGAGACCTGGATCCAACTCCAGCGCAACTCGAAGCGTGCCGAGCGCGTCATGGTCGAATGGGTCTCCGGGATGACCGGTGACCTGCTGCAGCGCAGTTACAACCGGCAGCGGGAGGCGGCGCACGCCGTGGATGCCGCCATCGTCGCCGTCCGTCAGATCACCGTCCACGTCGGCAGCGTCCTCGTGCAGGAATCCTGACGGACGTGTCCCCCCTCGTCCTGGTCCTGCTGTGCCTAGCCCTCGCCCTCACGCTCGGGTACGGGCTGCTCAACGGCATGCGGGACGCTCCCAACGCCATCGCCCTGCCCGTCCGCAGCCGGGCCCTCACCCCGGGCGTGGCGCTGCTCCTGGCCGCCGTGATGAACCTCGGCGGCGGCATCCTCTCCGGCGGGCTGCTGACCGCCGTGTGGCAGGAGCTCCCCCCGGCCATCCCCCACGGCGGACCGGGCCTGCTGATGGCCGTCGTCGCCCTGGCCGTCGCGCTCGCGTGGGGGTGGTTCGCCTGGCAGCGCGGTCTGCCCGTGTCCATGACGCATGCGCTCATCGCTGGTCTCATCGGGGCCGGCATGGCCCTGACCGTGACCGGTGACGCGTCCTTCGAGGGGATCTCGTCGCCCGTGCTGGTCACCGCGATACTGGTGGGGTTGCTGCTGACACCGTTGCTGGGATGCTTCCTGTCCTGGGTCCTTGTCACGCCGGCCACCTGGGTGGCCCGCGATGCCGCGCCCGGCACGGTCAACCACACCGCCCGCATGGGGCTGGCGATCACCGGCGCCGCCAACGCCCTCGGTCACGGCGTGCAGTCCGGCCAGCGCATGACCTTCATGGTGGCCATCGCCCTCACCGCCATCGGCCGGCCCGATGCGATGGGCTGGTGGATTCCCGTGGCGGCCGGCCTCACCCTGGCCATCGGCACGCTGTTCGGCGGGTGGCGGGTGGCCCACACCCTCACGGAGAAGCTCGTGCACCTGGACCCGCTGCGCTCCGCGGTGGCCTCGACCGTCAGCGCAGGGCTGCTGTTCGTGGGCTCGTTCGCCCTCCACCTGCCGTTGTCCTCCACCCACGCCGCGGCGGCGACCATTCTCGGCGCCGGCCAGAACCAGCGCTACACCGCGGTCCGCTGGCAGCAGGTCCAGCGGGTGATCGGCTACTGGCTCGCGACCCTGGTGGTGCCCGCTGCCGTGGCGCTCATCCTCGCCGCCGCCGCCAGCCCGCTGTTCTGAGACGAGCCTCCACCGACGACGATCAGCCGAAGCGGCCGGAGACGTAATCCTCGGTCTGCTTGTTGGCGGGATTGTTGAAGATGACGGAGGTCTCGTCGTACTCGATGAGCTTGCCCGGCTTTCCGGTGCCGGCGATGTTGAAGAACGCCGTCTTGTCCGCCACGCGAGCGGCCTGCTGCATGTTGTGCGTCACGATCACCACGGTGAACTCGTTCTTCAGCTCGTTGATCAGGTCCTCGATCGCCAGGGTGGAGATCGGGTCCAGGGCGGAGCAGGGCTCGTCCATGAGGATCACGTCCGGCTCCACGGCGATGGAGCGGGCGATGCACAGACGCTGCTGCTGGCCACCCGACAGACCGGATCCGGGCTTGTCCAGGCGGTCCTTGACCTCGTTCCAGAGGTTGGCACCGCGCAGGGACTTCTCCACGATCCCGTCCGCCTCCGACCGGGACATCCGGGCGCCGTTCAGCTTGTGGCCGGCGAGGATGTTGTCCCGGATGGACATGGTGGGGAAGGGGTTCGGGCGCTGGAAGACCATGCCCACCTGGGTGCGGACGGTGACCGGGTCCACGCCCGTGGCGTAGACGTCCTCGCCGTCCAGGAGCAGCCGCCCCTCGGCGCGGGCCCCGGGGAGTACCTCGTGCATCCGGTTGATGGTCCGCAGGAAGGTCGTCTTGCCGCAGCCCGAGGGGCCGATGAACGCGGTGACGGACCGCGGCTCGATGTTGATGTTGACGCCCTCCACAGCCAGGAAGCTGCCGTAGTAGACGTTGAGGTCAATGGCCTCGATGCGCTTGGACATGTGCGTTCCTCTGTCTTTCGGTCTGCTCGGCTTAGCGGCCGGAGTTCTTCGGCGCGAACGCCTTGGCGATGATGCGTGCGGCCAGATTCAGCAGCATCACGATGACGATCAGGACCAGGGCCGCTGCCCAGGCACGGTCCGCCGAGGGCAGGCCGGCCGCCGGCGCGGTCGGGTTCATCAGCTGGCGGTAGATGAACACCGGCAGGGCGGTCATCCACTCGCTGAACGGGTTCCAGTTGGTGGCCGCCGCATAGCCCGCGGTCACCAGGATCGGCGCCGTCTCACCCGTGACGCGGGCGATGGCCAGGGTGATGCCGGAGGCGATTCCGGACATGGCCGTGGGGAGGACAACCTTGAAGATGGTCCGCCACTTGCGCACACCGAGGGCGTAGGACGCCTCCCGGAGTTCGTTCGGGACCACCCGGAGCATCTCCTCGGTGGACCGGACCACCACGGGGATCATCAGCACGGACAGGGCGATGGCCGCCGTGAGACCCATCTTGATCATCTGGACGTGCCTCGGGGACTCCCCGATGAACGTGGTGATGAACATCTCCATCACGGCGAAGGCGAACAGGCCGGCCACGATCGAGGGGATGCCGGTCATGACGTCCACGAAGAAGATGATGGAGCGGGAGAACCAGCCTCCCCGGCTGTACTCCACCAGGAAGATCGAGGTCAGCAGGCCGATCGGCACCGAGATGATCGTGGCCATCAGCGTGATCATCAGCGTGCCGGCGAGGCCGTGGAGGAACCCGCCCTGCAGGGAGGCGCCCTCGTTCTGCGTCGCGATGTCGTCCGCGCCGGTCACGCCGTCCATGTCCGTCCAGAGCAGCTGCGGATTGGCCAACAGGGTGGGCAGGCCGTTGGCGAACACGGTCCAGACCACGGAGATCAGCGGGATGAGCGCCAGGATGAAGGCGGACCACACGAGGTTGCGCCAAATGCCGTCCGTGGCACGGCGCTTGTTCTCGATGACATAGGTGGTGACATACATGCCGACGATGTAGAGGATCGCGGAGAAGATCAGCCAGCCGGTCCAGCTGAAGGACCCGCCGCCCAGCAGGGCCGTGAGGCCGGCTGCGAGGACCAGCGCACCCATCGCGACGGCGATCCAGGTCCAGCGCGGCATCTGGCCGGCGGTCAGGGAGTTCTTCCTGGGTCCGCCCGGCTGCGGGGCGCCCCGCACGGTGGTGTCAGTTGAGGTGGACATCAGTTCGCTCCCGAGAATTCCTTGTGCCGGTTGACGATCCAGCGCGCGATCATGTTGACCACGAGGGTGATGATGAACAGCATCAGACCGGCCGCGATCAGCTCGGACTGGCGCATGCCGAAGGCCTCGGGGAAGTTCAACGCGATCTCAGACGGGATGGTCGCGTTCCGCCCGGAGGTGATGATGCTCCAGGAGAAGATGCCCGGGGAGAGCACCAGGGTGACGGCCATGGTCTCGCCGAGGGCGCGGCCCAGACCAAGCATGATCGAGGAGATGATGCCGGCCCGGGCGAACGGGAAGACCGTCATCTTGATCATCTCCCAGCGGGTGGCACCGAGCGCCAGGGCGGCTTCCTCGTGCAGTTTCGGGGTCTGGATGAAGATCTCACGGCAGAGGGACGTGATGATCGGCAGGATCATCACGGCCAGCACGATCGCGGACGTCAGCAGGGCACGGCCGGTGTTGCCGGCATCGCCGCCGAACAGCGGGATCCAGCCGAGGTATTCGTGCAGCCATTTGTAGAGGGGTACCACGCCCCCGGCCAGCGTGGTCATGCCCCAGGCGCCGAAGACCACGGACGGGATGGCCGCCAGCAGGTCGATGACGTAGCCGACCGGGGTCGCCACCGATTTGGGGGCGTAGTGCGAGATGTAGAGGGCGATCCCCACCGCCACCGGGGTGGCCAGCAGGATCGCGATGATGGACGCGATCAGCGTCCCGGCCATGAGCGGCCAGACGTACTGCCAGAACGTGTCCGCGCTCTCGATGGACTCCTCATCGGAGAAGACCTCCGGCCACAGGGCCGGCAGAGACTCGACCACCAGGAAGATTGCGACGAACGCCAGGACCATCAGGATGACGACGCCGGCCGCGAGGGCCAGGCCGGAGAAGACCTTGTCCCCGGCGGCGCCGCCGCGCGAGGCCGTGAGCGACGACTTCTTCGCCGGCTCAGTGACTGATTCAGTCACAGTAACTCTCCTCGGAGTTCGTGGTGCGGACCCGGGGCCCGCACCTCAGGGATGGATAGCGTGTCAAGCATGGCACAGCCGCCGACCCCCCCCTTGAGAGGGTCGGCGGCTGTGCCGAGAGGTCGGTCAGCACCGGCCGGAACCGGCGATGATCAACCCTGGACGGAGATGGCCTGGATGGACTCCAGAGCGGCTTCGCGGGTGGCCTCGGAGATCGGGGCGTTGCCAGCCGACTCCTCCGCGACCATCTGGCCGTCCTCGGACACCACGTACTCGCCGAAGGCCTTGGCCGTATCAGCGGTCTCCTGGTCCTGGTACTGGTTGCAGAAGATGTGGTACGAGACCAGCACGATCGGGTAGACGCCGGCCTCGGTGGTGGTGCGGTCGAGCTCGACGGCACCGGCCTCGCCCGGCGCAGCCTTCTCGACGGCGGCGGCAGCGGCATCGGCGGAGTACGGCACATACTCCTCGCCGACCTGGACGGCCACGGTGCCGAGCTCGCCGATCTGGGAAGCATCGGCATAGGTGATGGCACCGTCGGTGGACTGGGCCAGAGAGACCACGCCGGAGGTCTGCTGAGCGGACTCGGCGGTGATGTCGGAGGGCCAGGTCTCCACGACGTCGTAGGTCCAGGACTCCGGAGCCGCGGCCGTGAGGTAGTCGGTGAAGTTCTCGGTGGTGCCGGAGTCATCCGCGCGGTGCACGACGGTGATGTCGGTGTCCGGCAGCTCGGCGTCCGGGTTCTGGTCGGCAATGGCCGGGTCGTTCCACGTGGTGATCTCGCCGGTGAAGACCTGGGCGATGGTCTCGGCATCCATGTTGACCTCGTCGACACCCTCGAGGTTGAAGGCGACGGCGACGGGGGAGATGTAGGACGGGACGTGGAAGACGCCCTCCGGGCCGCAGACCTCCTCGGCGGAGGCCATCTCCTCTTCGTCCATCGCGGCGTCGGAGCCGGCGAAGGAGTACTGGCCAGCCAGGAAGCCCTCGCGGCCGGCGCCGGAGCCCACCGGGTCGTACTGGACGGAGAGGTCCGGGTAGACCTCGGTGACGCCGTTGGTCCAGGCGGTCATGGCGGATTCCTGCGAGGAGGCGCCACCACCGATCAGGGTGCCCGAGACCTCAGCGGGTGCGCCCGACTCGGAGCCGGCCGGAGCGGAGGACTCGGACTCCCCATTGCCGCCGCAGGCGGTCAGGGCCAGAGCGGCGACAGACAGGACGGCGGCGTAGCGCCCGATGCGAAGAGCCTTCAAGGAATTGCCTCTTTCGAGTTCGATGACAGTGCAGGCGAGGCCGTTCACCACTGCTTGTCCGAGTGGCAACTGACGAAGCAGGGCAGGGATGCCGGTGGCCTCGATCCATGAGAAAGCTAAGGGGGCAAGGTGACGCGAGGGTCGGTGCAAGATTAACGCGAGCTTAACGAGCCCACGGCACCGGATGCGGCACCACCGCCCCGACGGGCGGGCAGGCCAGTAACGGCGCGGAAGTCCCCGCTCCGCCCGAAGGCTTCACAGCGTGAGTAATCTCACTCTGCCCCGGACCCCGTCAGCGTCCCACCAGGACCCTGCGACCGGTCCCGTGGTGACGGCCCCGCCCCGGCCCCGGTCGCTGTCTCGGCCGATCGTCCGCCGCGCCGGCCGGTCCGGCCTAAGCTAGTCGGCATGGAGCAGCAGCCCGCGTCCGGCTCCTCCTGGACGAGGACGGTGACGAAGGCACGGCAGTGGTGGGCCCGCACGTGGTCCTTCGCCACCCGCCGGGCACGCTCCGGCGCCTCCCGCGTCCGCTCCAGCCTGGCCCCGGCCGCCGTGACCGCCCTGTGCGCCGTCTTGGCCTATGTCTTCGCCGAGCTCGTCCTGGGCCACCAGGACCCCCTGTTCGCCGCCACCGCCGCGCTCATCGCCCTGGGTTTCAACCGTGACCCGAAGGTCCGCAAGGTCCTCGAGGTAGCCGTGGGCTGTACCCTCGGAATCCTCATCGGCGACCTCATGCAGGCCGTGCTGGGCCAGGGCTATTGGCAGGCCGTGCTGGTGGTCTACACGTCGATCCTCGTCGCCCGGTTCATTGACTCCGGGGCCACCTTCACGCTGCAGATGAGCTTGCAATCCGTGCTGGTGGTGCTCCTGCCGGCAGCGGAGGGTGGGCCGTTCACTCGCAGCCAGGATGCCGTCGTCGGCGGTTTTATCGCCCTCGTGGTGACGTTGCTGATGCCGAAGAATCTGCGCAAGGAGGCCGCCACGGGCCTGCGGGACCTGTATGGGACGCTCACGGGCGCCCTCCGCGACTGCTCGGAGGCGCTGCGCTCCCATGAGTCCCGGACGGCGTGGATGGGCCTGGTGGCCTGCCGGGGCACGCAGACCGACGTGGAGAACCTGCGTAAGGACGTCAAGAATGCCCGGGAACTGGCCACCTTCTCCCCCACCAAGCGCCGCGCCCGGCCGGAGCTGGACGAGACGGCCCACACCGTGGAGATGTCCGATCTGGCAGTGCGGAGCATGCGCGTCGTCGCCCGCCGCGTCATCAGCGTGATCGACAACGGCGCCCTGGACGACGAGGGGACCGGGCTGCTGGCGGACTGGTTCGACGAGGCCGCGGACGCCGTCGGGATCCTGGGCCGGTCCCTGGGAGAGCCTGCGGCAGCCGGTCGGCACAAGTCGCTCTCCGTGGCCCGGGGCGCCCTCGGTGGGGCGGCCGCGCGGCTCGACCCAGCCGAGCTGGGGGCCACCACACTGCACGCCGAGGCGCTCGTCATGCTGCTCCGCCCCATGATGGTCGACCTCATCGAGGCCACCGGCGCCTCCCACGACGAGGCTGTCGGGTACCTGCCCCGCCTCTGAGTTCGGCGCTCAGTCGGCCTCTGCACCGGCCCTGCGAGTCAGCGTGTCCGTGCGCGGCGCTAGCCTGGGTCCATGGCGACGAAGACCAGCAAACGTGCGAACCCCGGCTACCGCTGCAGCGAGTGCGGGTGGACCACCGCCAAGTGGGTGGGGCGGTGCGGCGAGTGTCAGTCCTGGGGCACGGTGACCGAGGCCGGCGCGGATGCCTCGTCCGGCCGGACCCCCGCCGCCACGGTCGCGACGCCGGCCGTGCCCATCGGTGAGATCGATGCCTCCCAGGCCCGCTTCCACACCACCGGGGTGTCGGAACTGGACCGGGTGCTCGGCGGCGGACTGGTCCCCGGCGCCGTGGTGCTGATGGCCGGCGAGCCCGGCATCGGCAAATCCACGCTGCTGCTGGACGTGGCCGCCAAGGTGGCCCGGCACCGCCGTCCGGAGGGGTCCACGCGGTCCGTCCTGTACGTGACCGGGGAGGAGTCCGCGGCCCAGGTGCGGTTGCGTGCCGACCGGATCGGCGCGGTGGCCGACACCCTGTTCCTGGCGGCCGAGACGGATCTCGGCCGGGCCCTCGGCCAGATCGAGAAGGCCGAGCCGGACCTGCTGATCGTGGACTCCGTCCAGACCCTGCAGTCACAGTCCGTGGACGGCACTGCCGGAGGCGTCACCCAGGTGCGCGAGGTGGCGGCCAGCCTCATCAACGAGGCCAAGGGCCGGAACATGACCACCGTGCTCGTGGGCCATGTGACCAAGGACGGTTCCATCGCCGGTCCCCGCCTGCTGGAGCACCTGGTGGACGTGGTGTGCCAGTTCGAGGGTGAGCGGCACTCACGCCTGCGCCTGGTGCGGGCCGTGAAGAACCGCTACGGGCCGACGGACGAGGTGGGCTGCTTCGACTTGGGGGACGCCGGCATCGTCTCCCTGGAGGACCCCTCCGGACTGTTCCTGTCCGGGACCCTGAACCCCGTGGAGGGCACCTGCGTGACGGTGACCCTGGAGGGCCGGCGCCCCCTGGTGGCCGAGGTCCAGTCCCTGCTGACACCCTCCGGGCAAGGCAGCCCGCGCCGGACGGTCAGCGGGCTGGACTCAGCGCGGATCAACATGATCCTGGCCGTCCTGCAGCGCCGTGCGGGGTTCCCCCTGAATCAGGACGACTGTTACGTGGCCACCGTGGGCGGGGTGCGGCTGACCGAGCCGGCGTCCGACCTGGCGGCGGCCCTGGCCATCGCCAGCGCCAAGCTCAATGCCGTGGTGCCCAAGGGCCTGATCGCCTTCGGGGAACTGGGGCTGGCCGGGGAGGTCCGCCCCGTGCCCGGCATCGGCCGGCGCATCCGCGAGGCCGCCCGGCTGGGGTTCCGCCGCGCGGTGGTGCCGAAGTCTCCCGAGCCGCTGGGTGAGTTGCCGGACGGTGTGGCGGTGGCCGAGGTCCGCACGCTGACGGAAGCCCTGGAGACCATGAAGGACTGGGCCTCCTGAGTCGGATGGCCGCAGGGGCTGAGCCCGGTTACTGCAGGTTGAACGTCACCGGCTGGGCCTTGAGTTCTCCCAGGGACACCTCGAGGCGGTAGGTGCCGCTGCGGGGTTCCGAGGTGGTCTCACCGCACTCCTCGGCGGAGCGCACACGCGGCCAGGTGAACCGGGCACGCTCCTGCTCGTCCGGGGAGATCTCCACCAGGGCGTCCTGGCCGTCCACCTGACAGTCCTCCGTGGAGAAGATCCGGTCCGAGCCGGAGTACACGGTGAACACCTGCTGCGTGGTGCCCAGATTCGCCTCACAGGGCTCCTCACCCGTGTTGTCCACGCGCAACTCCAGGACGGGTTCCTCCCCCTCCCCATACGTCGGCTGGTCCGTCGCCGCGGAGATCACCATGTCCCCGGCCGGGCAATTGCCCGTGGCCGCTGCCTCCCCGGTGGACGAGGGCGACGGGTCTTCGCCGGCCTCGTCGGTGGGGCCGGAGTCGGGTGCGGTCCCCGTGGCGGATGCCGAGGGCGACGCCGGGGCCTCGCCGGAGGGGGTGGCGGCCACGCCCGGGGTCGATGCCGGCGCGGGGGCGCCCTCGCCGGTGGCCGGCCGGAAGAGCGAGACGAGCCACCAGACCAGCCCCACCACGATCGCCAGGACCACCACGAGCAGCACCAGGGCGACCAGCCGGCGACGGCGGTACACCGCACTCGATTGCGGTCGCAGCAGGTCGTTGTTGGGGGTCTCACCGGGCATGCCCCCAGCCTAGAGACCGAGGTGGCCGGTCCCGGACTGGCCACGCCGAGGATCGTCCGGCGCACTACAGTAGACGGCATGTCTGCGCCGGTGATCACGTCCACCCTTCACCACCGGGTCAACGACTGGTTCTCCGTCCATGCCCGTGATCTGCCGTGGCGTGATCCTGCGTGCAGCCCCTGGGGCGTCCTCGTCAGTGAGATCATGCTGCAGCAGACCCCGGTAGTGCGGGTGCTGCCCGTCTGGACGGCCTGGATGGAACGCTGGCCCACACCGAGGGACCTGGCCGCTGAGCCACCGGGCGAGGTCATCCGCGCCTGGGGCCGGTTGGGCTATCCGCGGCGGGCACTCCGGCTACAGGCTGCCGCAGTGGAGATCGCCGACTCGCACGGGAACCGGGTGCCGGATCGTGCCGACCATCTCCTCGCCCTGCCCGGCGTCGGCGCCTACACGGCCGCCGCGGTCGCCTGCTTCGCCTTCGATCAGCCCGAGGTGGTGGTGGACACCAACATCCGCCGTGCCCAGGCCAGAATGGTCTCCGGCCGCGCGCTGCCGGAGAAGTCCCTCACCACCGCCGAGATGGCCCTGGCCCGGGACCTCATGCCCGAGGATCCGGAGCAGGCGTGCCGATGGAATGCCGCGGTGATGGAGCTGGGGGCGCTGATCTGCACGGCCCGCTCCCCCCAGTGCGGACTCTGCCCGGTGGCGGAGCTCTGCGCCTGGCGGGCGGCCGGCATGCCGGAGCCGCACTACAAGCCCACGGGCCAGGCCTGGGCCGGCACCGACCGCCAGGTGCGCGGTGCGGTCATGGCCCTGCTCCGGGACCGCGGCTCGGTGACGCTCTCCGCCGTTCCCGCACTCACGACGTCGGCCGGCACCCTGGGCGCGCATCGCCCCGAGTCCGCCCAGTACGAGCGGTGTGTGGACGGCCTGGTGTCAGACGGTCTGGCCGTCCGGAACGGCAACGGCCCGGAGGCCCTGCTCAGCCTGCCTGGCTGAGGGCCCCCGGGCCGCCCGGTGCCAGAACCCGACCCGACCGTCTCGACGGCCGGCCGTGGCTCCAGCGACAGCGTGGGTCAGTTCTTCTTGTCTCCGCCGAAGAGGTCCTTGGCGGCGTCCTTGACGTCCTCGACCTTGTCCTTGAACCCGGCCTTGGCCTCATCGGCCCGGCCCTCGTTCTTCAGACGATCGTTGTCCGTCGCCTCGCCCAGACCCTGCTTGGCCTGTCCCTTGACCTCGTCAGCCTTGTTCTCAAAGCGATCTCCGGTACCCATGGTCTCCTCCTCGCGTCGGTGGACGGCCGGCACCTGCCAGCCCTTGCCCCTGCAGTCAAGCACGGCACCCCGAGCTGTGGCTACAGGGAGACGATCATGCGGGTGTTGCCGAGGGTGTTGGGCTTGACCCGAGCCAGGTCCAGGAACTCGGCCACGCCCTCGTCCTGGGAGCGCAGCAGCTCCGAGTAGACCTCCGGGTCGACCACGGACTGGTCTGCCATCACCTCGAATCCGTGGCGGCGGAAGAAGTCGACCTCGAACGTCAGGCAGAACACCCGCGCGACTCCCAAGGCGCGGGACCGCTCCAGCAGCCGGTCCAGGAGGCGGTGGCCCACCCCGTGGCCTCGCCACCGACTCGATGTGGCCAGTGTGCGCACCTCGGCGATGTCCTCCCAGATCACGTGGAGGGCGCCGAATCCCGCCAGCGTGCCGTCCGGCGCCTCGGCCACCATGAACTCCTGGATGGCCTCGTAGTAGGCCACGGCCTCCTTCTGCAGCAGCACGCGGTCACGGGCCAGGGGCTCCACGAGGGCGCGAATGGCCTGAACGTCCTGTGTCCGCGCGGGCCGGATGACGAGTTCAGTGGAGTCCATCAGTTCAGTGTAGGACTGTGGCAGCGGGATCATCGCCCCCCTACGACGGCAGAGGACCCCCCCACCCCGGGCGGGTCCTCTCGGCATCAGCTCCCGTCTAGCCCGGGTCCGGGCTGACGGCGGGGCCGACTCCTACTGCCCGGAGGTGGATGCCTCGATCTCCGGGTGTTCCGGAGCCGCTTCCAGGGCCTCGGGCTGGTGGGCGACGGTGAAGGTGAGCTTGGCCGTCTCCGCCTCGCCTTCCAGGCCCACGCTGATGGCGGAACCGGGCGTGATCTCCCCGAAGAGGATCCGCTCGGAGAGCTGGTCCTCCACCAGGTGCTGGATGGTGCGGCGCAGCGGGCGTGCGCCCATGGCCGGATCGTAACCCCGATTCGCCAGGAACTCCTTGGCCGGGGTGGACACGCTGATGGTGAGTTCCTGCTCGTCCAGGCGCTTCTGCAGGCGCGCGATGAACAGGTCCACGATCTGCACGATCTCGGCCTTGGACAGCTGCGGGAAGACGATCACGTCATCCACGCGGTTGAGGAACTCCGGCCGGAAGTGCTGGCGCAGTTCCTCCTGGACCTTGCCCTTCATCCGGTCGTACCCGGTCTGGGTGTCCGCGGCGGACTGGAAGCCCGTCATGACGCCCTTGGAGATGTCCTTGGTGCCGAGGTTCGTGGTCATGATGATCACGGTGTTCTTGAAGTCCACCACGCGGCCCTGGGAGTCGGTCAGACGGCCGTCCTCCAGGATCTGCAGCAGCGAGTTGAACAGGTCCGCGTGGGCCTTCTCCACCTCGTCGAACAGCACCACGGAGAACGGGCGCCGGCGGACCTTCTCCGTCAGCTGGCCGCCTTCCTCGTAACCCACGTAGCCGGGAGGGGCACCGAAGAGACGGGAGACGGTGTGCTTCTCCTGGAATTCGGACATATCCAGCGTGATGAGGGCTTCCTCATCACCGAACAGGAACTCGGCCAGTGCCTTGGCCAGCTCGGTCTTGCCGACGCCGGTGGGCCCGGCGAAGATGAACGAGCCCGAGGGCCGGTTCGGATCCTTGAGGCCCGCGCGGGTCCGGCGGATCGCCTGGGACAGCGACTTGATCGCCTCGTTCTGGCCGATGACCCGCTGGTGGAGTTCGGCCTCCATGTTGCGCAGGCGGTCGGTCTCCTCCTCGGTGAGCTTGAAGACCGGGATGCCGGTGGAGGTGGAGAGCACCTCGGCGATGAGATCGTCATCCACCTCGGCGATGCCCTCGGTGACGGAGGTCCGCCATTCCTCTTCCTTCTGGTTGCGCTCGTCCGTGAGCTTCTGCTCCTGGTCGCGCAGGTTGGCAGCACCCTCGAAGTCCTGGCCGTCGATAGCGGCCTCCTTCTCGGCGCGGACCTCGGCGATCCGGGCCTCGAATTCCTTGATCTCCGGCGGCGTGGTCATCCGCTTGATGCGCAGCCGCGCCCCGGCCTCGTCGATCAGGTCGATGGCCTTGTCCGGCAGGAAGCGGTCCGAGACGTACCGGTCAGCCAGGGTGGCCGCCGACTTCAGGGCCTCATCCGTGATCGAGACCCGGTGGTGTGCCTCGTAACGGTCACGCAGTCCGCGGAGGATCTCGGTGGTCTCCTCGACGGAGGGCTCGTTGACCTGGATCGGCTGGAAGCGCCGCTCCAGCGCGGCGTCCTTCTCGATGTGCTTGCGGTACTCGTCCAGGGTGGTCGCACCGATGGTCTGCAGTTCGCCGCGGGCCAGCATCGGCTTCAGGATCGATGCGGCGTCGATGGCACCCTCGGCGGCACCCGCGCCCACGAGGGTGTGGATCTCGTCGATGAACAGGATGATGTCCCCGCGGGTGCGGATTTCCTTGAGGACCTTCTTGAGGCGCTCCTCGAAGTCACCGCGGTAGCGGGAACCGGCCACCAGCGAGCCGAGGTCCAGCGTGTACAGCTGCTTGTCCATGAGGGTTTCCGGGACGTCGTTGCGCACGATGGCCTGGGCCAGGCCCTCGACCACGGCGGTCTTGCCGACGCCGGGCTCACCGATCAGCACGGGGTTGTTCTTGGTGCGGCGGGACAGCACCTGCATGACCCGCTCCATCTCCAGGGCACGCCCGATGACCGGGTCCAGCTTGCCCTCGCGGGCGGCGGCGGTCAGGTTGCGGCCGAACTGGTCCAGGACCACCGAGCCGGCCGGGGCGCCTTCGGACTGGCCGCCGGCGGAGACGCCGGCGCCTGCGGTCTCCTTGCCGCCGGCACCGCCCTGGTAACCGGAGAGCAGCTGGATGACGGTCTGGCGAACCCGGTTCAGGTCCGCGCCGAGCTTCACCAGCACCTGGGCGGCCACGCCCTCGCCCTCGCGGATCAGCCCCAGCAGGATGTGCTCGGTGCCGATGTAATTGTGGCCCAGCTGGAGCGCCTCGCGCAGGGAGAGCTCCAGGACCTTCTTCGCCCGCGGCGTGAAGGGGATGTGGCCGGACGGGGTCTGCTGACCCTGACCGATGATTTCCTGGACCTGCTCGCGCACGGCGCCCAGGGAGATGTTGAGCGACTCGAGGGCCTTGGCGGCCACTCCTTCGCCTTCGTGGATCAGACCGAGCAGGATGTGCTCGGTACCGATGTAGCTGTGGTTGAGCATCCGCGCTTCTTCCTGCGCGAGCACCACCACCCGCCGGGCACGGTCCGTGAATCTCTCGAACATGGGGCACACTCCTTGCTGACTGTGGTGTCGATGCTACGCACCGCGAGACGACTT
>NZ_JALDXU010000137.1:0-6158 GCF_032154715.1 Citricoccus sp.
GTGGGCCGCGTCCACGGTGGCCTGCAGTCCGTATCCGTGCTTGTCCCGGAGCTCCGTGTCCTCACCGAAGCCCGCGAAGACCTGGGGGATGCCGAGCCGCCGGAAACCCTCGAGCCGCAAGCCCCGATCCGCGATGACGTCCGAGACCTGCGAGGCCAGCCCGCCATAGGCCAGGTGGTCCTCGACCACCACGAAGCGGCCGGTCTCCTCGGCGCAGCGCTGGATGAGGTCGGCGTCGATCGGCTTGAGCGTGAACATGTCCACCACGCGAGCGTTGATGCCGTGCTCGGCGGCCAGGACCTCCGCGGCCTCGAGAGCCTGGGACACCGTCTCGCCGTGCGCGAAGAGGGTGAGGTCGGTGCCCTCGCGGGCGGTGATGCCTTTGCCGATCTCCACGGTGACGGAGCCGGGCTCGTAGATCACCTTGTCCTTCTTGCCCACAGCCAGGCGGATGTAGAGCGGCCCCGTCATGGACATGGACTGGCGAAGGACCTCTCCGACCATCAGCGGATCACCGATGGAGGTGACGGTCATGTTCACCAGGGAGGTCATCAGGCCCAGGTCCTCGACGGCGTAGTGGGTGGAGCCGCCGTTGCCGACGAGCCCGCCATGGGTCCCGACGATCTTCACGGGGAGGTTGGGATAGCAGATGTCCGAGCGGACCTGCTCGAGCGCACGCATGCTCAGGAACGGCAGCATGCCGGAGACCACGGGGATGTTGCCCTCGTTCGCCAGGCCGGCCGCGATGCCAACGCAGGCTTGCTCGGACAGTCCCACGTCCACGAACCGGTCCGGGTAGGCATCCCGGAACTCGACGAGCGTGGCCCCGATGTCCGGGGTGAGCACCCAGAGGTTGTCATGGGCCTCGCCGAGTTCCTTCAGCGTCTGACCGATCACGGTCCGGGAGGAGAGCAACTCCCCGAAGGTGAACGAGGTGGTCGGCTCGGGATCGCCGGGGATGCCCGCCGTAGCCGCGGAACTATCTGCAGAACCCGTGTTGGTGGGGACACTACTCGCGGTGTTGGTGGCCATGGTCATGCCGCCTTTCGTCCATCGGCCAGCGCGGCGAGGGCACGCTGGAGGTCCTTGTCATTGAGGGATCCGGCGTGCCAGGCGAGATTGGCCTCCATGAAGTCCACGCCCTTGCCCTTGACCGTGTCGCAGACGATCACCGTGGGGGTGTCCGAGTCCGGGTCCGGCAGGGAGTCGAAGGCTGCCACGAGGGCACCCATGTCATGGCCGTCCACCTCGATCACGTTCCAGCCGAAGGCCCGCCACTTGTCCGGGTACGGCTCGAGCTTCACGCGTTCCTCGGAGAAGCTCGTCATCAGCTGGCGGTTGCGGTCGATGAACGCCACCAGGTTGCCGAGGTTGTTGCTGTGCGCAGCCAAGGCGGCCTCCCAGACCGAGCCCTCGCCGGTCTCGCCATCCCCCATCAGGGTGAAGACACGGTGGCTCATGCCGTTGCGCCGGGCATGCAGGGCCATACCGGTGGCCAGCGGGAGCCCGTGGCCCAGGGACCCGGTGGACACCTCCACACCGGGCAGTTGCACCTTGCACGGATGCATGCCGTAGGCGGAGTCCAGCCGGCCATAGGTGCGCACGATGTCGTCGTAGTCGAAGAAGCCACGGATGGCCATCGTGATGTACATGCAGACCGCCGCGTGGCCCTTGCTGAGGACGAACCGGTCCCGCTCGGGATTGCGCAGGTCGTCTGGATCCACGTGCATTCCGTACTGGAACAACAAGGTCAATATGTCTGCACAGGAAAGGTCGCCGCCGATGTGCACTGAACCGTCATACTCTCCGCAGAGAAGGAGCAATTTCTCCCTCAGCTCATACGAAAGATCTTCCAACTCGGAGACGTTGGTCTTCGGCCTCGTGATGGTTGCCGCCATGTGATCCCCCAAGGAAATCGCGTTGCCCCAGCCACTTCGCTGAGATGTGATCTATGTCTCCTCGAGACCTTACGCGCAGCAAGGGCCACGCGTAAAGGGGTATTTCACGCAGATTTGCTCTAAGTCGGTCACTGGCACTCTGACCTGCGGGTTTGTCAGAACATTCATGGGCAGGAATTCCGGGTCCACGAAATCCACCCTGCAAGGACATCCCATCCTTGACGCGCCGCGCACCCCTTTGATTCACTATCCTTGAAGTGATGTGGCTCACGTGGTCGCACCCGCGCCCCCGAGGCCCACCGTCTCATCGCGGAATCGGTTTTCACCGCTCTTTTTTTAGGCATTCCACTTCAGAACGGCCGCATTCATCATCCCTGAAAGAGGCATAATGACTGACACCACCACTTCCCGCTCGCCGGGAAGCACAGATCCCCAAGACCTTCCCACCACGCCGTTGTACTACGGGGGCCGTGAGCACCAGGGCGAGGCGACACTGACCGTGGTCAATCCGGCCAAGCCCTCCGAGGTGGTGGGTCAGGCGGCCGCCGCCTCACGCGAGCAGGCTCTCGCCGCCGTCGCCTCCGCCCAGGAGGCCTTCCCGGCCTGGGCCGCCCTGTCCGGCACCGAGCGAGGCGAGGCCCTGACCGCGGCCGCGGCCGCCATCATGGAGGGCTCCGAACAGGAGGCCGCCATCCTCTCCTCCGAGAACGGCAAGGTCGTCGGGGAATCGACCTTCGACCTGATGGGCCTGGCCCAGCGCTTCGAGCTGGCGATCGGCCTCGCCGAGGAGGTGGACGCCGTCGAGACCCTTCCAGGGCCGCCCACCGAGGTGCGCATCTCCCACCAGCCCATGGGCGTGGTGACGATCATCGTGCCGTTCAACTGGCCCATCGCCATCCTGGGGGCCTCCCTGCCCTACGCCCTGATGGCCGGGAACACCGTGGTGGTCAAGCCGCCGCCCTCCTGCCCCTTGGCCACCACCCGCGCCGTGCAGCGCGTGGCGGAACGACTGCCCGCCGGCGTGCTCAACGTGGTGACCGGCGAGGACGCGGAGATCGGCGAGGCCCTGGTCTCCAACGAGGGCGTGGCCAAGGTCTGCTTCACCGGCTCCGTCGGCGGCGGCAAGAAGATCATGTCCATGGCCGCGCAGACGCTGACCAACGTCACCCTGGAACTCGGGGGCAATGACGGCGTACTGATCCTCGAGGACGCCGAGTTCACCGAGCAGAACATGGACCTGCTGTTCATGGGCATCTTCGGCACCACCGGCCAGGTCTGCATGAACGCCAAGCGCATCTACGTCCACTCCTCCAAGCGGGACGAGCTCATCGCCGAGCTGACCCGGCGCCTGGACCCCGTCACCCTCGGCCCCGCCACAGACCCGGCCACCACCATGGGCCCCTTCCACCAGAAGGCACAGCTCGAGTTCGTGCAGGCCCTGGTCCAGGAGGCCAAGGACTCCGGCGCGGACGTCCGCGAGTTCGGCGAGCTACCGGGCGGCGAATGGGCTGAGGGACACTTCATGCGCCCCTCACTCGTGCTGGACCCGGACCCGGCCCTGCGCGTGGTCACCGAGGAACAGTTCGGACCGACCATCCCGATCCTCACCTTCGAGGACCTCGAGGACGGCATCCGGATGGTCAATGACACGCAGTACGGCCTGTGCAACTCCGTGTGGACCTCTGACGAGCAGACTGCCATCGAGGTCGGCTCCCGGCTTCAGGCCGGCTATGTCTTCCACAACACCCACGGCCCCGCCCTGCTGGACCAGCGCGCCCCCTTCGGCGGCATCAAGCAGTCCGGCATCGGCCGGGAGATGGGCACGATCGGCCTACGCAACTTCCAGGAGCCGCACGCCCTGGGCCTGCTGAAGGCCCGCCCCTCCTCCGGTGAGGCGGACAGCACGCCCGTCGGCTGAGCCCCGCGCCCTGAGGAGCTCCGTGGCCCGGTCGAGGCCACGGGGCTCCTTTGTGTTGCAGCTCACTCGCTTGTTAGGGTCGGCGGGTTGCAGTAACCCGGGCCATTCGACTCCGCAGGATGAATGACGCCTCCATCCCGTGCGGAAGGCAGCACCATGATCGCCGTTCACACCCTGATCGCCATTTTGGTGATCGTGGTCCTCATCATCGCTCTCAAGGTGGACCCGGTCATCAGCCTGGTCCTCGGTTCCCTGTACTTGGGTATCGCCTCAGGCGTGGGCTTGGCCGGCACCGTCGAGGCCATCACCGTGGGATTCGGTGACATCATGGTCGAAGTCGGGCTACTCATCGGATTCGGAGTGCTCATCGGCGCCCAATTACACGCCAGTGGTGCCTTCAGCAGACTCGTCGTACTGCTCGTGCGGGCCGTCGGGGCACACCGGCTGCCGTACTCGATGGCGGCGCTGCTCTCCGTGGTGATGCCCTCGATCTACGTGGACGTCCAGGTGGTCCTCGCCGCTCCCGTCGCCCGGTCTGCGGCCCCGAAGATCGGCAAGCACGGCCTGCCGTTGATGGCGGGGGCACTCGCCACGGGCATCTTCTCGGGCTACGTGTTCGTCATCCCGGGCCTGTCAGCCATCTCGATCGCGGGGCTCATGGACATCCCGCTGGGCAACTGGCTCCTCTTCGGCCTGGTCCTCGGCCCGGTCACGGCCCTCCTCACCACGCTCGTGATGCGACTCATCCTCAGGACGAACTACTGGAAGCCCGCCACCGACGAAGGCGTGGCGCCGGCCACGGAGCTGGAGGAGGCCAGAACCCGAGAGGTCCATTCCGTCGCCTCCGGCCACGGCACCACGGGTTCAGCCGGCACCCCCGGCTCTGCAGAGACCTCGGCTTCAGCCGGCACCCCCGGCTCTGGAGAGACCTCGGGTTCCGCCGGGACACCCGGCTCTGCCACGACGGCGGTGGCGGCGCGTGATCTACCGCTGGCCGTCCTGTTCCTGCCGATCATCGTGCCGCTCGTCCTCATCGCCTTCGGCGCGTTCGCCAACCTGTTCGAGTTCACCAATCCAGTCATCGAGTTCTTCGGGGACGCCAATATCGCGCTGTTCATCGGGCTGCTCGGCGCCTACCTGATCGCCCGGATCACGCGCGGCACCGAGAGCACCAACAACGCGCTGCAGTCGGGTTTCCACACGACCGGCGAGATCCTCCTCATCACCGGTGTGGGCGGTTCGCTCGGCGCCGTGATCGGGGCGTCCGGACTCGACCAGGTCCTCGGAGGCCTGTTCACTGCGGACGCGAGCATGCCGACGGTTGTCATCATCGTGCTGGCCTGGTTCGTCGCGGCGCTGCTGCACCTGGCCATCGGCTCGGTCTCCGTCGCCGCCATCGCGGCGGCCGGCATCATCGCGCCGGTGCTCGGCGCAGTGGACGTGAATCCCTTGGCCATGGGCCTGGCCATCGCCTCCGGCGCGATGTTCGCGCTCCAGGTGAACAGCAACTTCTTCTGGATGTTCAACTCGCTGCTCGGCCTCACGACCAAGGGATCCCTCAAGACGCTCACGATGTCGACGTCCATCTCCTCGGTCATCTCCCTGCCGATCGTGGTGGTCCTCGCGCTGCTGCTTCCCGCCTAGTTTCGATCGGGCGGCGCACGTGCCGGGCGCCGGCTACACCGCCGCGGGCTGGGTTCGCTCCTTGTAGGCGGCCCGGAGGGAGAACCCCTCGGACAGGGCCTCCTCGCGAGTGATCTGAATCCCCGCGGCGAGGATCTTCCGGGCCGAGAGGTGGTCGCTGGGCATGTTCACGGACTCCACGGCCGCCAGGATGCCGTCGCGGAAGCAGAACACGGAGAACGTGGGGCTGGCAGGATCCGGATCCCCCACCACCACGGTCTCGTCGTCCGCCCGCACGATGTTCGCCATCTGCAACCGGAACGGGCCCTGCGTGGACCAGAACCACGGCAGCTCCGCATACGGGGCGTCGGCGCCGAGGATCACCCCGGCCACGTGCCGGGCGTGATCGGTGGCGTTCTGCACGGACTCGAGCCGGAACGGCCCCCCGGCGTGCACGCAGGGGAACGCGGCGCAGTCCCCGATCGCGTAGATGTTCGGGTCGATGGTGCGCAGGTGGGCATCCACCACGATTCCGTTGGCCGTCTCCAGCCCGGCCTCTGCGGCCAGATGGTCGTTCGGCTGGACCCCGACGCCGGCCACCACCAGGTCTGCCGGGTACCGGTCCCCGGTGGTCGAGACGGCGAAGGCGACCCGGCCGTCGTCGCCGGCCTCGAAGGAGGCGATGCGCTTCGGATCGTGAGTCAGGAATTTCGCCTTCA